>CAYQKN010000087.1:0-17145 GCA_964417885.1 uncultured Burkholderiales bacterium
GCCTCACCATTGGCGTCGAGTACCAGGTTCTGCACAATTTCTCGCACGATACGCAACAGGGCATCCGGCTGAACTTCATGCAGGATCTGGATTCCTTGGGCAAGCCGCATGCGCTGAAGGGCTTCTTCTGGATCCCGAAAAAGCCGGAAGGCATCCAGCTTGATGTTGGCTACCTGTTCGACAGCAACGTGACCCGCGCCAAGGAATCGCCGGACAAGCGTTCGGATCGCTCCTACAGCGTCAATGTCGGCAAGGGATTCAAGTTCGAGATCGATGAGGAGCGCGAGGATATCCGTGCGCTGGTGACCTACACCCTGGGCGCGGAGAAATTCCAGAACTATGATGGCCTCAGCCGCGCCATCGCCGGGGTCGAGGGCGAAGTTCAGTACCGCACCTCGGCTGCGTTTGATGCGGTCACGCTGGCGGTGTTCGGTCGCGGCAGCGCCGAGAGCTATCGTTCGACACTGCGACGCGGCTATCGCTACTCGATCGGATTGTCGGCGCGACAATCCCTGACCGACAAGATCGACATTTTCGGTGCCATCGCCCACAACGAGCGGATTGCGCGCAGCGGCGTCTTCAACAGCCGCGACAACTCGGTACGCGCCAATCTCGATTACTCGCTGAGCGATCGTGAGACCATTTACCTGACCGGCGAATTCCGCCGCGGACATGTGGTGTCGACCGGGATGCCGTCGCTGGAAAACCTGGCGGTGGCGGATGTGTTTGTCGAGGATGACGCCTATCCGGGTGGTCAGCTGTTCAGCTACCGGTTCGACGGCCGCACGGCGATTTCCACCATCGGTTACAACCTCGGCTTCGGGCCGCGCCACTCGATCGACATGTCATGGCGGCGCGCGCAGTCGACACCAAATTCCCGGCCATCGTTTGCGACTTCACCCAAGAGCTATATCGCGAACCAGTACAGCATCGTCTATCTCGTCCGTTTCTAAAAGGATCCGATCGTGCGCAACGTTTATCGACACACCCTCCCCGTTTCGTTTGTAGCCGTCGCGTTGCTGGTAAGCGCCTGCGGCGGTGGCGGCGGCCAAAGTCCGCAGGATGCACGCCCGAGCAATGCGGAGGCCCCAATTGCAACCGTGTCCGGGCCCGACAGCTTTCTGCTGTTCCCGAATCCGCAGGTGCAGGCGGACGGAACGAAGCAAACCGACACCGCCTCCTACACGCAGGCGTATTACGCCGCGATCGATCCAACCAATGCGCGCGACACGCTGGCCAAGTTCAAGGCCACCAACGGCTTCGACAGCGGTACCGGCGAGCAGATCACGGTGGTGTTCGGCGACCAGAAGGATCTGGGCTACGGCCGGCGGATGAACGCCCGCCGCAATCCGGACGGCACGCTGGCGTTTTTCGTCGAGAACTACCTGATCAAGGACAACGGCGCGTATGCCTATTCGCCGCTGAACCTGGACGCGGCGATCATTCGCGACCAGAAATGGCTGGTCGGTGTGAACGCGATCGAGTTCAGCCCCGGACCGAACGGCGGGCCGAGCTTCCCCAAGTTCTACAACTACAAGGCCGGAACGTTTGAGCGCGCCAGCGCGGTAGACCTTGATGGCCGTGGTGACAAGGCGATGCCCGGCCCCTGCATTTCCTGCCACGGCGGACGTGGCGACGCGCTGACCCCGCCCGATGCAACGGGCAAACCACGCTTCAACCTGGTGCAAAACGGCGCGTCCCTCACGCGCGGCGACGTGCAGGCCCGGTTGCATGCCTTCGAGCTGGATTCATTCGAGTTCTCCACCACCCGCGCCGGCTTCAGCCGCGCCGAGCAGGAAGCGGCAATTAAGACCATCAACAAGTGGATCCTCTGCAGCTACCCGATCGTCGGCCCGGCGACTTTTCCGGAAGATACCTGCCGTCGGCAGGCGGTACCAGGTGAATGGGCTGGCACAGCGGCAGAGTTCATCAAGTCGGTCTACGGCGGCAACGGCATGCCCAATGCAACCTTTGCCGATAATTATGTCCCGGCAGATTGGGTATCGGCCGGCCAGACCACGCTTTACAAGAACGTGGTGGCACCGGCATGCCGCACCTGTCACCTGCTGCGCGGCACGGCGCTGCAGTCGGACCTCGATTTCATGAGCTACGCCAAATTCCAGGCCTACTCGGATCGCATCAAGGCACATATCGTCGATCGTGGCAACATGCCGCTGGCGAAAATTGTCTACGATGCGTTCTACAGCGGCCCGGGGCCGGAATCGGTTGCAACCTTCCTGCAGGCGGCTGGCTATACGGCACGTGACAGTGTCGGCGCCGCGCTCAAACCGGGCCGGCCGGTGGCCGATCCGGGACCTGGGCGGGTGGTGCGGCAAGGCGCAACCACGCTTTCCGCGGCGGCCAGCCTGTTCTCCAACAGCTACCAGTGGTCCCTGGTGTCGGGTCCGGCAGGCGGCGCTACGCTGGTCAACACGACCTCGATACAAGCCACCTTCAATGCAACCCTGGACGGCACCTACGTCGTCCAGCTGGTCACGGCCAATGGCTCGGTACAAAGCGTTCCCGCACAGCTCACAGTAGTGGTGAACAATTCGCTGTCGCCGGCGCCGGCGTCGATCCGCTTTGCCGACATCAAGACGATACTGCAGTCAACACAGGCCGGCTGCACCGGCGCGGGTTGCCATGCTGCGGGCACCATATCGGCGCCGGTGTTCTACACCGACGTTGACCGCAACGGTGATGGCGTGATCAACGCCACTGACGATGCCTGGTTCTATGCCGAGGTACGGAGCCGGATCAACTTTACCGATGTCATTGCCAGCCCGCTGCTGAGGAAACCGTCGGGAAATCACCACAACGGCCAGCTGCGGCCGGGATTCAGCGAATCCACCAATGCGCCGGGGCAGGCTGCCCGCGCCAGCTACGACACGTTCCTGAACTGGATCCTGAACGGTGCGCCGCAGTAGCGACCAAACAAAAAAACGGCGGGCTCAATGCCCGCCGTTTTTTTTTGCCCCTTGCCGCGCTAGTAATTGCGGCGCGGCGCGGTGTAGGACTCGTTCGGGAACACAAACGGCGGCGAACGGCCGACCAGCGTTTCGATCAGCGCGAGTTCGAGATCGGTGTGATTGATGAACGGCGCATTGCGGATGTTCTTGCCCTTGCCGCCGTCATTGACGATGTAAACCGGACGGTCATGCTGCTTCGCCACGATATTCTCGCGGCTTTCCGGGTCACTGTTGGACGCCACTTCGGTCGCACCGTAGCAGGTGCAGAAATAGGTCTGGTCCTCCTGCGCCTCCATATAAAACCCGGTGCCGCGGATACCGACCGTCGCGGTTGGGCTGCGAACCCGCATCGGCGTGTTGCGCGAAACGGACAGCAGCGCGCCCGTCAGCATCCTAAGGCCGGACACGATCAGCGAGTCGGCTTTTTTCTCCGATTCGATGATCACGTTGCTGCCTCCGCGCAGAATCATCGCATTGGTATTGACGACAAAAACCAGTTCACTGTCCTTGCCGGTTTTGACGGTGTCACCGGGCTGCACCTTGGTCTGCAGCGTCGCCGGTTTGTCATTGACCGTGGCGCTGCCGGAAATGCGATAGATCGACTGGCCGGGCGGCAGGCGCGCCGGACGGCTGCCAAAGATATTGAATATCTGTGCGTTCGCAGCGGGAATTCCGGCTGAAAACAGCCCCGCCGACAAGGCTTGAATCAGCAGGCGCCGACGCGGATCGTCGGCTTCATTTTCGTGGCTCATGGAGGCTCCTGAAATATGGATGTGCTGGTTACGAACAACCCGTGGCATCGGATTCACGACGATGGTAACACGTCATCAATTCCTGCTGCATCCGCAGGCGACGCTGCAAACAGGCGATTTTCATAGAGGAAAAATGTGAAACTCCAGCACTGGTGCGGCTTTTCGGGCAAAAATGCCCTGTGAAGCGCACCAGTGCTGGAGTTTATCCCGGCATTTGCGACCCACACCCTCCCCTGAACGCGGGACGGCTTCTCAGCCAGCGGAGGCTTTGGAGTAAACTCGGACGCACAAGAAATTCGTTCAAATCACAATCGCGCAAGAGGAGGCACGGTTGAAAATCTCTTTCCCCCGCACCCGGCATTCCATGCCGCATCGTCTGCGTCCGGCAACGGCACCGCGCCGTATATCGCTCAGCACGCGAACGGAGTAATGCCATGGAAAAGCTCAGCGCACTCTGGACCAAGTATTTTTCATCCATCAATGCCATCATCCGCGCCGGCCTCGGGCTCGGCGTGGTCGCGCTTTTCGTCGCCTATTACGTCATCAGCTATTACTCCTTCGGCGGCAACGCCCTGCCGCTGCTGCAGCGACTGGAAGAGCAGGCCTACGACATACGCTTGCGGGCAACGATGCCGGAGAAGATCGATCCGCGTGTCGTCATCATCGACGTCGACGAGAAGACGCTGGCCGCCGAAGGCCGCTGGCCGTTGTCGCGCGATCGATGGGTGCTGCTGCTGCAGCAGCTGTTCGACAATTACAAGATCAAGGTGGTCGGCTTCGACGTCCTGTTCACCGAGCCGGACACCAGCTCAGGCCTGACCATTCTGGAGTCCTTGAGCGGCAACGTGTTCAAGGACAACCAGCAATTCCAGGAAAAGCTGGCCGAGATCCGGCCGTCGCTGGACTACGACGCGCAGTTCGCTGCGACGGTGAAGAAATACCCGGTGGTGCTGGCTTTCGCCGGCGCCAATGAACGCAGCAGTTCGCTGGAACAATTGCAGCTCGGCGTGCTGCCGCCGGCGACCTTCAATGTGTCATCGCTCAAGAAGCCGGTAATTGCCCTGCAAATCGAAGGCTACAGCGGCAATCTGAAGGAACTTCAGGCTGCTGCCGCGGCCACCGGCCACATCCTGCCGCAGATTGACTTTGACGGCGTGCTGCGCCGCATCCCGACCTTCATTCGCTACAAGGACGGCTATTACGAGTCACTGGCCCTGGCAATCTACCGGACCTATCTCGACAATGAACCGGTGAAAATCGTGGTGCGCGATGACGAAGGCGACCGCATCCCGAAACTGAAGCATGTACAGATCCGCAACACCATCATCCCGCTCGATTCCAGCGGCGCCGCGCTGGTGCCGTTTCGCGGCGCCAGCCCGATGTTTCGCTACATTTCCGCCACCGATGTCATGCGCGGCAAGCTGAGCCCGGGCGAGCTGGAAGGCAAGATTGCGATTGTCGGCTCGTCGGCGCAGGGCCTGTTCGATTTGCGCAATACACCGGTCGGCGAGGTCTATCCCGGTGTGGAATCGCATGCCAACCTGATTTCCGGTTTCCTCGACAACAACATCAAGCGCAAACCCGAGTACGAACTGGCGACCAATGCCTTCATCATGTTGCTGCTCGGCATTCCGCTGGCGCTGGCGCTGGTCAAGCTGAACCCGGTCTGGGCGATGGCAGTCGCCGCCACCACCGCGCTGCTTTACGTCGCCTTCGACATGTACTGGTGGTCGGCAAGCTATGTCCTGCCGCTGGCAATGCCGCTGCTGATGATTGCGATGCTTTACGTCCTCAACATGACCTACGGCTTCTTTATCGAAGCCCGCTCGAAGAGACAGATCACCGGCATCTTCGGTACCTACGTGCCGAAGGAACTGGTTGAGGAAATGGCCAAGGACCCCGGCACTTACTCGACCAAGGGCGAAAGCCGCGAAATGACCGTGCTGTTCTCGGATATCCGGTCGTTCACCACCATCTCCGAAGGCCTTTCGCCGACCGAACTGACGGCGATGATGAACGCATACCTGACATCGATGACCGAAACCATTCAACAGGAACGCGGCACCATCGACAAGTACATCGGCGATGCCATCATGGCGTTCTGGGGCGCGCCGCTGCGCGATGAGAAACACGCGGAGCACGCACTTGATTCGGCGCTGGCGATGCAGAAGAAAATCAAGGACATCGGTCCCGACTTCGTCAAGCGCGGCTGGCCGAAGCTCGAGATGGGCGTGGGCCTGAACTGCGGCATGATGAACGTCGGCGACATGGGCTCGACCTTTCGCCGCGCCTACACCGTGATGGGTGACGCGGTGAACCTCGCCTCGCGCCTCGAAGGGCTGACCAAGGAATACGGCGTCGGCATCCTGGTGTCGGAGAACATCGTCAACGCCGTTCCCGGCGTCGTCTACCGTGAACTCGACCGGGTACGTGTCAAGGGCAAGCTGGAACCGATCTCGATCTACGAGCCGGTCGGCAAGAAGGGTGACATCGGCAGCCAGATGCTGGACGAAATTGACCGCTTTCACCGCGCGCTCGACAAATACCGCGAGCAGCGCTGGGACGAGGCCGAACAGGCGCTGGTCAAGCTCGCGCACGCGGACCCGCACCGCAAGGTCTATCAGGTCTACATCGACCGGATCAGTACGTTGCGCCTCAAACCACCGGGCGCAAACTGGGACGGCGTCTTCACCTTTACCACCAAGTAATTCATTCCACCCTGGCGCCCGCCATCACGGCGGGTGCCGCCCAGGCTCGAATCCGATGATTGCATATCCGTACGACGTACCGCCCGCTGCCGGCGAGGCGATCACTGTCGCCGACGGCATTCTCTGGATCCGCATGCCGCTGCCGTTTGCGCTGAACCACATCAACCTGTGGCTGCTGGCCGATGAAGACGAGCACGGCCCGTGCTGGACCATTGTTGATACCGGCTATGGCGTCGAGGCGACCCATGCGCTGTGGCGGCAGCACTTCACCACGACGCTGGGTGGCGGCAGGGTCGGCCGGATTATTGTCACCCACTATCATCCGGACCATGTCGGCTGTTCGGCCTGGCTGCATGAGAAGACCGGCGCGCCGGTGTGGATGACCGCCGCGGAATATCTGTCGGCCCATGCGGCGGCCGAGGATGTCGCCGGCTTTGACCGTGAAAATTCCGGCCGCCTGTTTCTGCAGCACGGGCTGGCGCGGCTGCGGCCCGATTTCGCCACCGCACAACAGACCCGCTCAACCGCCTACAAGCGCGGTGTTCCGGGCGTGCCGAGGCAGTATTTCCGCATCATGGATGGCGATGTCATCCGTATCGGCCGCAGGGATTGGCGCGTGATCACAGTGTTTGGCCACGCGCCCGAACATGCGACGCTGTACAGCGAAGACGGCCACATCCTGATCTCGGGCGACCAGGTGCTGCCGCGCATCACCACCAATGTCGGCGTCTGGGGTAATCAGCCGGAGGCCAACCCACTGAAATTGTTTCTCGACGGCATGAGCAAGTTTGCCGCCCTTCCCGGCGACACGCTGGTACTGCCATCGCACGACCGGGTCTTCTCCGGGTTGCACCCGCGCATCGCGGCGTTGCACGAACACCATGCGCACCGCCTGGCGGAACTGGAGGCGGCGCTGGACCATCCGCGATGTGCCGCGGAAGTGCTGCCGGTGCTTTTCAAGCGCGAACTGGATGATCATCAACTGGTTTTTGCCATCGGCGAGACCATTGCACACCTGCATTTCCTCTGGCGCGCGGGCCGGGCAACGCGAGCCCGTGACGCCAATGATGGCAGTTACCTGTTCCAGCGCTGCGGGTAAGGGCGTGAAACGGGACGGGTGACGTGCGCGCCGCTGCGCCATCGCGGTGCTGCAAGGCAGATGGCGGATCGCGATGTTCAATCGGGCGTACCGGCGCCTAACCGCCGGGCCGTCTGTCTGCCGCTGCCGCGGGCAGTGACAACACAAATGTGGTGCCATGCCGGTCATGCTCGTCGGCCGCGACGTGGCTGTGCACGGCAATGCTGCCGCCGTGCCGCTCGATCACGGTCTTGACGAAAACCAGTCCGAGACCAATGCCAGCCTCAGACGGCTGATCATCGTGCTGCAAGCGCGTGAACCGGGTGAACAGTCGGGGCATGTCCTGCTCGGCAATGCCATAGCCCTGGTCGGCTATTTCCAGCTGCAGTGCGCCGCCAACGCCGCGCAGCGTGCAGCGTACCGTGGTGCCGGCCGCGCTGTACTTGATGGCATTGGACAGCAAATTCATCAGTGCGCGCATGAGCAGGTCCCGATCGCCCAGCATCCAGGCTTCATCGATCTCCATGTTGGTATCAATGCGCATGTTCCTGGCCTTGGCGTCCGCCCACGCATCCTCCGCAGCATCACGGAGCAGTTCGGCAAGGTTCACCTGCTCGAAGTTGCGCGCATCGATGCGCTCGGCCTTGGCCAGCCGCAGGAAATCATCCGCCAGGTTCAGCGTTCGCCGCGCATAGCGACCGACGCGCTCGGTCAGTTTTTCAGCCGGCATACCCTGCGGGTCGCCGTGGTACATCTCCAGCAGGGTCAGGATCGAGGCCTGCGGTGAGCGCATGTCGTGTGAAAGGAAACGCAACGCTTCGTCGCGCCTGCGTTCCGATTCGCGCAGGGGCGTGACATCCACCAGCGTCACGATGGATCCGGTCTGGTTGCCGCGCGCCGAGAACGATGGCGCGATCCGCACCAGGTACTCACGCTCGTCCGCGCTGCGCGCCTCCACCGACAGCGTCTGCGTTTCGTCATACGCGTCCATCCACAATTCCCGCCAGCTGCGCGCATCTCCATGGTGGAACGCCGCCAGCAGCTCAAACAGGTCACGGCCTTCGAGCGGCTGATCGGGTTGGCGATCGGCGGCACCTCGCCGGCGTGATTTGAACAGGCGGTCGGCGCTGGAGTTTGCCAGCATTACCCGTGCGTTGGCATCGGTGAACAAGGACGCGTCGGGCAGGCTTTCCAGGCTGTCGGCGACAAAGCGGTTGAGGTTTCGCAGGCGCTGGGTGGTGGCCTGCAGCGTTTCAATCCGGCTTTCGATCACGTCCGGGACGAACACGTGGGCACTTGTCGCGGGAGCAATTTTTCGAGCAATTTCCTGCGGAACGATCACCGGCTCCTGCGCAATTCGGGCAAGTTCGGCATCGAAGTAACGCTGGGTTGCCTCGAGTTTCCTCCAGCTCCAGAGCGGGTACGCCAGCGCCAGGGCCGCCAGCAGCGTGGCTGGCGGCAACCATGTCTGCAGGAGGCGATACCCGGCCATGGTGGCACCAAGCACCAGGATTGCCGCCAGCAGCGTGGCCACCAGCGACAGGCGCGGGGAAAGCCATAGATAGGCGATCATCAGCGCCAGCAGCAATGTCCATGACACCAGCAGCACGGCCAGTTCCGGCGCCTGGCGCAAGTCAACGCCTTCCATCAGGCCCTGCAGCAAATTGGCCTGGACTTCAATTCCCGGCATGGCGCCGATGCTCGCGGAAACGGGCGTCGGAAATTCGTCGCGCATTGATGGCGCCGTGGCGCCGACAAACACGATCTTGTCCTTGAACTGCGCCAGCGCTACATCAGCGCGCAGTACATCGATGTAGGCGACGTGGACAAAGTGGCCGGGGGGCCCGGCATAGGGAATGCGATAGCGATTTTCGTCACGCCATGCCGCGCCGCTGCCAGGAATCCGGTTCAACAATTCGCCGGGAAGAACCCGGCCGTCCGGCCAACTGGCAGGAAACGCCAGACGCAGTGCCGCAAGCGAAGAAACATCGTAGCGCGGGTATCCCATGCCGCCGCGAAGAAACACACTGCGCAGCACCCCGTCCGCGTCCGGCGTCAGGCCGATATGCGCCAGCCCGGCCGGCGCAGCGGACAATGAGCCGGCCGGCAGCGCCTCGCCAAATACGCGTCCGTCGAAAACATCCTTCGTGACCGGCAATATCACGCGGCCGCTCGCGGCAATGGCGGCAGCCAGGACCCGGTCCGCCTCGCCACTGGTCTTGTCAGACTCGCTCAGAATGACATCCAGAACGATTACCCGCGCATTGGCCTCTGTCAGCCGATTGATCAGGGTGGCATGGATGTTTCGCGCCCAGGGCCAGCGTCCCAGTTGCTTGAGGCTGGGTTCGTCAATGCCGATGAGCGCAATATCCGGATGCGCCGGACGCGCATACAGGGACATGGCGCCGTCATGCAGGGTAAGGTCAACCCGGGCAAACCACTCGCCGCGCAGCGCGGCAAACACCAGGGCCCAAAGCACCACCAGGATCAGGAGCCACTCCCGCATGACGGGATGGCGCATTCGCGCGACCAGTTTCAACCGCTTACCGACCCAACATCATCGCGCGGGCAGGTGATGCGTGGACAGCCACCAGTCGCCGCCATAGACCTCAAGCACACCAGTCTCGCTCCATGCGCCGGCGCCGGTCTCGTTCCCGCTACCGGCAGCGGCCCCTGCGAGTCGAATCCGAACGTAGTAGACACCCAGGGATAGTTTGCCGAGGTCGATTTCGGCAGTCGAAACCACTTGATCGGAAACGAGTCTGGCGAAGCGGCGGTCGCGGGCAACCTGGACCTGCACCTGCCGGCTGCGGGCGGCTTCCAGGTCAAGCACGATCGACTTCCTGCCAGCTTTTGGCGTAAGCACAAGTGGCTCGGTCGCGACCGAAAACGCCAGCGGTGAACTCCACGGCCCTAATCTGCCGGCAGCGTCGTTGCTGGCGACTCGCCACGTGTAACGACCGGAACTCAGCGTAGCCTTGATCGCCAGGGTGTTCGCCGATACCGTTGCCTCCTCAACCAGCTGGGAAAAATCATTGTCACGCGCCAACTGGACCCGATAACCCTGCGCACCGGCAGTCTCACGCCAGCTCAGCGTGGCACCACTGCTCGACAGGCTCGCATTGTTCGCCGGCAGTTCGAGTACCGGTGCAAACGGGCGCGCCTTGACCGACAGGGGACGCGTGGCGTCTTTGCCTTCCAGGCCCTGCCCGTCAATTGCGCGCGCGCGAAAAAAAAGCTCGCCGTCCGGCAATCCGTCAAAGCTGACCGCCGGCTTGTCTGAAGCAACATCAGCAATGATGTTGGTAAACTCACGGTCGCCAGCGATCTGCCCGCGATAGAAACCGGCGCCGGCAACGACCGGAAAATCAAACGAAACATTGGCGCTGGTCGACTTTGCCGGAGTCGCGGACAAGTCAGGCGGCGGCAATAATGCAATTGGCAGCGACGGCGGTTTGCCCGCCTCGATGATGCTGCCGAAGCCGGCAGCCAAATCAAGTGGGCGATTGTCCGCCGGCAGTGATCCGGACGCCACTGCTACCAGGCCCTCCACAACCTCGCTTTGCGCTTTGGTGCCGCCTGCATCCGCGCCCACGCGGAATGAGGTGCCACGAACACCCATGTTTGACGTCGGTGTTCTGACTTCGTAGCGCGCCGCCGGTCCGCGCTGCCTTGTGACCTGGGTTTCAAGCCGTCCGGCATCAAGCCTGACCACCGAATCCGGCACCCCGCCGGTGTTGGCCAGTTGGCGCATGACTTCCAGGCGTACCGCTGATTTGGACTGAACGGTAAGCGTTGACCCGTCGGCAAGCTTGATCGTGACAAACCCGTCATCGCCGGTGTTCAGCCGGTCGCCTTCTTTCAACGTCGTCCCTTTTGCCAGGGCGCCGGCAGAAGATTCGACCCGGCCGCGCGTTGACTCAACCGTCACCGTTGCCGGTTCAGTGCGCATCAGCGACACGGGAATGCGAATGTTGGTGCCAACCGGAATGCGGTTTGGATTGGCGATGGCGTTGTGCTGCTGCAGCACCTGCCATTCGGCTTTCCTGATCAGGAACCGGTTGGCAAGCTTGATCAGCGTGTCACCGTCAACCGCCCGGTGAGTGTAGATTCGCTCTTTGTCGCTGCCGGTTGCCGCCGCAACCGGCAGCGCGAACAAAACCAGCATCAACAGGCGTGTGACTGGTTTCATCATCAGGAATATTCCGCAATGGCCATTTGGTTTCAACCGCCAGTTTTTTGCCGCATTGCGAACAATGATAGTCTGCGGCGGATGCTGTTTCACCCGATGACCGCGCGAACATTACAAATGTCCAGAATCACGTCCACCCGTCCACCAATGGCCGGACGTGCATCAGGTCGTCAGGGAAACCTTCTCCAGCCGGTAGCCAAAATTGTAGACCGGCGTCAGGCGCAGGCCCCGCTCGGGACCGAAATCGAGCTTTTTTCTGACCCGGCTGACATGGGTGTCGACCGTTCGCGACTGCACGTCTGCCGAGCGGCCCCAGACGCTTTCGGAAATGTGACCGCGCGACAGCAGGCGACCCAGGTTACGAAACAGGAATAGTGTCAGGTCGTATTCCTTGTCGGTCATTTCAAGAGGCTGCCCGTCGAGCTTGACGACGCGGTTGGCAAGATCGATATGGTAGGGCGCCAGCTCAATGGACTCCGCCTCGGGTTGCTTGGGGCGCATCCGCCGCAGCAATGCCTCGACGCGTGCCAGCAGCTCGAGGCGCCGCACCGGCTTGATCATGTAGTCGTCCGCGCCTGCGGCCAGGGCGGCAACGATGTCCTGCTCGGAATCGCGGCTGGTGGCAAACAGCACCGGAACCGTCGACTGCTGTTTTTCGCGCAGCCACTTGAGAACCTCTTCGCCGGACAGGTCCGGCACATGCCAATCCAGCAGGAACAGGTCGAAACTCTCGCGAGCAGCCTCCCGCACGATGGCTTTGCCGGACGTGAAATGGTGCACCGTATGGCCCCCGGCCTCCAGCCACTGCCGCATTGCGGCACCAACGTCCACATCATCTTCAAGCATGGCGATGCGCACGAATTCACCCCTTTCCAGAACGTTGTCGGCGTATTCTAAAACGATTGCATCCAATTTGCCGGACCAGCAGACAGGGTAACAGCGCGCCTTGCCGGCCTCAAGCTTCTAACGGTAAATAGTCTGCTAGCAAAGTTCGCGCATCGCACTCTCAAGCCCCGCAACGGTCATGCCATACATGCGCTGATCCACGAGGTCGCGAACAATCTTGATTGATTGGGTCCACGGCCAGTGCGTTTCCGGTGTCGGATTGATCCAGACCGACTTGCGGTAGAAATCCGTCAATCGCCTGAACCACACCGCGCCAGTCTCGTCGTTCCAGTGTTCGACACTACCGCCCGGCTGCAGAATTTCATAAGGGCTCATGGTCGCGTCACCGACAATGATCAGCTTGTAGTCGGGTCCGTACTTGTGCAGCACATCATAGGTCGACACCTTTTCATGGTGCCGCAGACGGTTGCTGCGCCAAACACCTTCATAAATGAAGTTGTGAAAGTAGAAATACTCCAGGTGCTTGAACTCCGTCCTGCAGGCGGAGAACAGTTCCTCGCAGCGGTGCACGTATTCATCCATTGAACCGCCGACATCAAGAAACAGCAGCACCTTCACCCGATTGTGGCGCTCGGGTACCAGCTTCAGGTCAAGATAGCCTGCGTTGTTGGCCGTCGCCCGAATCGTCCCATCGAGATCCAGTTCCTGCTCCGCCCCTTCGCGCGCAAATCGCCGCAACCGGCGCAATGCGAGCTGGATGTTTCGTATTCCCAGTTCAACATTGTCGTCATAGTCACGATAGGCACGCTGGTCCCAGACCTTGACCGCGGTGCGGTTGCGCGAAGTTTCCTGACCGATGCGAACACCTTCGGGGTTGTACCCATAGGCGCCAAACGGCGAGGTGCCGGCGGTTCCGATCCACTTTGAACCGCCTTGATGGCGGCCCTTTTGTTCTTCCATGCGCTGCTTCAGCGTCTGCATCAGCTTTTCCCAGCCGCCAAGCGCTTCTATCTGCGCCTTCTCCTCTTCGGTCAGGAGTTTCTCCGCGAGTTTTCGCAGCCACTCCTCGGGAATATTCCTGGGCAAGACCGCATCGAGCGCTTCCACGCCCTTGAAATACGCCGCAAACGCGCGATCAAAACGATCAAACAGCGACTCATCCTTGACCAGGCAAGCCCGCGAAAGATGGTAAAAATCATCCACGCTGGCATGGATGACGCCTTTCTCCATCGCCTCGCAGAGCGTCAGGTATTCCTTTACCGATACCGGTAGCCCGCCTTGTTTCAACGCCAGGAAGAAGCCGATCAGCATCGCAATCGCTGCGCCTAGCGGCTGCGCTTCGACAAGAAAACGAGGCGCTCGAACAGGTGCACATCCTGCTCATTCTTAAGCAATGCACCGTGCAAGGGCGGGATAAGCTTGCCGGCATCACCGGATCTGAGCGCCTCAGGCGGAATGTCTTCCGCAACCAACAACTTTATCCAGTCCAGCAGCTCCGAGGTGGACGGCTTCTTTTTCAGCCCCGGCGTGTCGCGGATATCGAAAAAGGTTTCCAGCGCCTGTTTGAGCAGGTTCTTTTTCAGGCCCGGAAAATGCACGTCAACGATGCGCTGCATGGTATCGGCGTCGGGAAATCGGATGTAATGGAAAAAACAGCGGCGCAGGAAGGCATCCGGCAGCTCTTTTTCGTTGTTGCTGGTGATGAATATGATCGGCCGGTGTTTCGCTACCACGGTCTCGTGGGTTTCATAGCAATAAAATTCCATCCGGTCCAGTTCGCGCAGCAGGTCATTCGGAAACTCGATGTCGGCCTTGTCAATCTCATCGATCAGCAGGACAACCTGCTCATCTGCCGCAAACGCCTCCCAGAGTGTTCCCTTCGCAATGTAATTGCGGATGTCCTTGACCTTTTCGTCACCCAGTTGCGAGTCGCGCAGGCGTGACACCGCGTCATACTCGTATAGTCCCTGCTGCGCCTTGGTGGTGGATTTGATGTGCCACTGCAGCAGGCGCTTGCCGAGGGCCTCAGCCACCTCCTCGGCGAGCATTGTCTTGCCCGTTCCGGGCTCGCCTTTGACCAGCAGTGGCCGTTGGAGCGTGACTGCCGCATTGACAGCGAGCATCAGGTCGCCAGTGGCAATGTATTTTTCGCTGCCTGTAAACTTCATCGTTAACCCGTCCGGAATTTTCATGCGTTCAATGCATTATAAGTTCCCACCAAGGAGTAAGCCATGCAAAACCGCCATGCCTTTGCCCTGATTGCCGCCGCTGCGCTTGGCGCCCACGACGCCAGCGCACAAACCAGTGTCACGATCTATTCCGGTGCCCCGCCGGGCTCGCTTTCATCCGCGACCTATCAATCTGGTGGTGACGGACCGCGAGTGCCAGGCTATGCCATGGTCAGGCAGGAGCGAGATGTACAGCTTGACCGTGGTCGTACCAACATTCGTATCTCGGATGTCCCGGCGCTGATCGACCCGACGACCGTTTCGTTCGAATCGCTGCTGGACCCGGCGGCGACGCGCGTCGTTGAGCAAAACTTCGAATTTGACCTTACCAATACCAACAAGCTGATGCAGAAGTACCTTGACCGCGAGGTCACCGTGGAGCAGGTTCGCGGGCAGGCCGTTGAGACGGTTACCGGCACGCTGATTGGAACGCAGGGCGGCCTGATACTGCGCATGGCGGATGGTTCGATTCGCACCGTTAATGGTTATTCCGGCGTGCGTTTGAGTTCCTTGCCTGGCGGACTCATCAGCAAGCCGACCCTGGTATGGGATATTTCGGCCGAGCGCCCCGGCTCCCACCGGTCGCGCATCAGCTTTCAGACCGCCGGAATCACCTGGTGGACCGACTACAACCTCACGCTCAATGAAGCCAACGGCGCCTGCAAGATTGATGTCGGGGCGTGGGTGACAATCGTCAACCAGACCGGCGCAACCTTTGACAATGCCAGACTGAAGCTGGTGGCCGGTGACGTCCAGCGGGCGCGGCCTCAACCGCAGTATTCGCCCGCACCCGCCGTCCGTGCAACCATGGCGATGGAGGCGCGGCCGGAGGGATTCGCGGAAAAGTCATTCTTTGAATACCACCTGTACACACTGGGACGACTGACCACACTGAAAGACAATGCCACCAAGCAGATTGAACTGTTTCCGGTTGCCCGCAGCGTCGGCTGCGAAAAGAACCTTGTGTACCAGGGTCAGGCGGGCCAGTACCCCGGCACTTACGGCGGTCCTCTGACTGACCGGAACTTTGGCAATCAGTCAAACAGCAAAGTCGATGTCTATTTGCGCTTCAAGAATCGCGAGGACAACCAGCTTGGCATACCGCTGCCTGCTGGCAAAGTGCGCGTTGCCAAACAGGACGATGCCGATCGTTCACTGGAGTTCATCGGCGAAGACCTGATCGACCATACACCAAAGAACGAACAGGTCCAGATCAAACTCGGCAGTGCTTTTGATGTCGTTGGCGAGCGGCGACAGGTCGATTTCAGGTACGACAGCAGCGCCAAAAGCATCGAAGAGGAAATCGAAATCAAGCTGCGTAACCAGAAAGACGAGCCAGTCAGCGTGATTGCAAAGGAAACCCTGTATCGCTGGATCACATGGAACGTGACGAAGAAATCCCAGGCGTTTGACAAGGCAGATGCGAGAACCATCCATTTCCCGGTGCGCATCGCGAAGGGCGGAGAGGCGGTGATCCGCTATACGGTTCGTTACAGCTGGTAGGCCGCCGGTTTAGTCTGCAACATCTGGCATGCCCGGTCTGGGTGACAAACCGCGGCGAATCACGGTCCAGAAAGACGAATGCCCTGCAAGCTAAGCTTGCAGGGCATTTGACTTAATAAGGTCTTGGCGATGACCTACTTTCGCACGGGTAAGACCGCACTATCATCGGCGCAACGTCGTTTCACGGTCCTGTTCGGGATGGGAAGGGGTGGGGCCAACGCGCTATGGTCGCCAAGAATTCGGGAGTTGTGCGTTCCAGGCATGTTGCCTGTTAGTGAACGTCCAACGAATGGGGTGGGAGAAGTAAAGAATGATTAGATTGTTGCGCGCTTTGTCTATAACGCACTGATCTTGCGATCACTTATCGTTATAGAGTCAAGCCTTACGGGCAATTAGTATCGGTTAGCTTAACGTGTTACCACGCTTCCACACCCGACCTATCAACGTCCTGGTCTCGAACGACCCTTCAAGGGGGTTAAACCCCCGGGAAATCTTATCTTCAGGCGAGTTTCCCGCTTAGATGCTTTCAGCGGTTATCTCTTCCGTACATAGCTACCCTGCGATGCCTCTGGCGAGACAACAGGTACACCAGCGGTACGTCCACTCCGGTCCTCTCGTACTAGGAGCAGCCCCCGTCAAATTTCCAACGCCCACGGCAGATAGGGACCAAACTGTCTCACGACGTTTTGAACCCAGCTCACGTACCACTTTAAATGGCGAACAGCCATACCCTTGGGACCGGCTACAGCCCCAGGATGTGATGAGCCGACATCGAGGTGCCAAACTCCCCCGTCGATATGAACTCTTGGGAGGAATCAGCCTGTTATCCCCAGCGTACCTTTTATCCGTTGAGCGATGGCCCTTCCATT
>CAYQKN010000088.1:0-2481 GCA_964417885.1 uncultured Burkholderiales bacterium
GCATCGTCAGGTAGGTGACATTGGCGGCGCGCGCCACGCCCGGCAGGCTGAGCACGCTGCGAACCGCATCGTCGCGCAAACTTGAGGATTCGGCGTACGGGCCCTGCGTGTCCTGCTGCACCACCCACAGGTCGGCGCCGCTGTTGTTCAGCAAGGCGCGGGCATCGTCCACCATGCCGCGGTAGACGCCGGCCATGGTCAGGGTCACGCCGATCAGCAGGCCGAGCCCGATCCCGGTGAGTACAAATTTGCCCCACGAATGCAGGATGTCGCGGCCGGCCAGGCTGATCACGGGCTGGTCCCGGAAATCGCATCGACAATCTTGATGCGGGTATCGGCCGTGAGTTCCTTCTCGCTGTAAGCCACCACCCGATCGCCGGCATTGAGGCCGTCGAGAACCTGAACCTGGCCATCCAGGCTGGCCAGTCCGACGCGCACGGCGACGAAGCCGAGTTTGCCGTCATCGATCCGCCATACCCCCGTTTGGCTTCCCCGCCGCTTGATGCTGGCATTGGGCACCAAGATCGCTGGCGCGGTACGGTCCAGCTGCAGCGTGACCTCGGCCAGCTCACCGACTGAGACGCCCCTGGGTATGGCGTCGAATGCCACCTGTGCAACCCGCTCCTCGGTAACGCTGTCGCTGACCGCTTCTACCCGCGCCACGGTTCCGGGCAATGACTGGCCGGGTTGCGAACGCAGGACAATCTGTGCGCGCAGTCCTGCGGCCAGGCCCGCCGATCGCCCCTGGTCCAGCCGCAGCCTGACCCACAGCGACGATGGTTCGATCAACCGCAACACCGCCTGGCCGGCGATCACGGTCGAGCCCGGCTCGGCGTCGCGGCTGATCACCACGCCATCGACCGGCGCCACCAGGCGAAGGCTGTCGCGTTGTTGTCGTATGCCGTCGCGTTCCGCATCCAGACGGTTGAGATCCTGGCGCGCCGCGGCCAGATTGGCGTCGGCAACGCTGGTTGCCGCATCGGCCGATGCCTGCTCCTGAAGCCTGCCTTCCAGGGCCGACGGGCTGATGAAATTTTTCGCCGCCAGATCGGCAAATCGCCTGGTATTGGCGGCCGCTAGCGCTTTTTTCGCCAGCGTGTCGCGCCGCTGTCCCTCGGCCGCGGCAACCACCTCATTTGCCCGCGCTTTCGAGGCATCCAGCGCCGTCATGCGCTGGGCAAAATCGACCGGATCCATTTCGGCCAGCAGCTGTCCGGCCTTGACCGGTTCACCGACATCGACCGCGACCCGCAGCACTCGCCCGGCGGTAGTCGGACCAATCAGGTAGGAACGCCGCGCTTCAATGGTTCCAATGCCGAACAGCGACGGAACGAAACTGCCGGTCGTCGCCTTGGCCACGGTGACGCGGGTCGGTGCCAGCGGGCCGGCGCGCATGACCACAAATACCAGCGCGCCGATCAACAGCACGGCAAGCGCACCCAGCGCGAGGTGGCGATAAATGTTCGCGGGAATTTTCATGGCGCGTCGCCGATGCCGCGCAGATAGAGCGCAAACACGCGCTCGGCCTGCGCGCGCATCAATGCCGGTTTGCCGCTCAGCATCGCCTGCATCACCAGTCCCTGCACGATGCCGACAAACAGCGTTGCTGCAGCTTCGCGGTCCAGCTCGGGCGCAACCAGATGCTGCCGTTCGGCCTGTTCCAGAATACCCAGCAAAAGCTTGCGGTAAGCCTGCAGTACGCCGCGCACTTCCTGCTTGGCCGCAGAATCGGCCGGTTGCTGCAATTCATGAAAAATGAACCGCGGTACACCCGGGTGCCGCACGACGAAGTCGACATGCGCGCGAAACACGGCGCCCAGTGCATCCATCGCCGAAGGCTGACTTTCGGCCGCCTGCGTCAGCGAAGCCAGCAGCTGCTCGCGGACCCATTTCATCGCCGCCAGCCAGATCGCTTCCTTGGTCGGGAAGTGCTTGAATACCGCGCCTTGCGTCACGCCGATGGCATCGGCGATGGCGGCGGTGGTGATTTGCGCCGGGCTGGCGTCAATGGCCAGGTTGAGCGCGGCAGCGACGATCGCGGCCTGGCGTTCTTCGGTCGGCAGTCGGGTCTGGATGGAAACGGCCATGGCACTTGGTAAGTAATTGGATACTTACCAACATATACCCTGACAGGCATCCTGTCAATCAATCGCTCAAATCAGTGTCGCGCCAGGCAGGTGTCCTTACCAACGCCCGCTAGCGATGGGCCACATCACTGCACCGCCTTGATCAAACCCTCCCACCCCTCCACCCGGATCCGCGCCACCGGCGCCGTCGGATTCTTCTCATCCGGCCGATAGACAATGATCTCCGCCAGCTCGAGATGCATCCATTCGGCGGTGTTGCGCGAACCGTGCGTGTGAGAGACCAGCAGCGTATTGGTGCCGGGCTTCGGCACCTCCATCAGCTGCCGGGTGCGCGCCGCGCCGATATCGATGTCCGGCGTTGCCGGGACCGGATTGAGATCGGTCGAAATTTCCA
>CAYQKN010000088.1:2581-16609 GCA_964417885.1 uncultured Burkholderiales bacterium
ACCAGCGCCCTGCCCTTCAGCTCGCGCGACGCATCGACCAGTGGCAGCACCGGTTGTGGAACGGCTACTGCAGGAGGCGCGGCCGCGGCTGGCGCCTGTGCCATGGCGAGAGTCTGCGCTCCCGCGCCGGCCAACGCCACCAGCAGCGGCAAGCATGATTTCCATTTAAAGATTGCCTGCATCAAAACGCCTCCCGTACACGAAGATAACTGGCAAATCGCGGCAGACCGTTTGCCGTCAGCCCGCGATAGGTGTAGGTAATGCTGGTTCCGACGGGCGGCGGCTGGCGCCGCACCGCATCGGTAAAACCGGTGCCGATGATGAATCGCTTTCCGTCCGGCGTTTCAACCCGCAGCGCGCCCATCATCCCGGCGTACTTGCCCTTGCCGGCGATGTGTTCGACCACGCGTGCCTCGGTGTCGTCGACCGGCTTCAGCTTGAGCAGCACGTCGCTGCGACCGGTAATGTATGGCGCATCGGCAAGATGCAGCATCAGGCCTTCGGCACCGGCCTTGACCATGGCATCGAGCTGCTGCGTCAGCTCGGCGCGATCCTTGACGCGGAACTGTTCCACCGCCACCAGTTGTGACCACGCGACCTGCCCCACCAGTGCCCGGATGCGCTCGGCGCGTTCGGCGAACGATCCCGGCGCGCCGGGCAGCTCGAAGACCAGGTATCTAATCTGCCGCCACTCGTCATCGACCGGCTCGGTCTTGCGCACGTAACCGGACAGCGTTTCGAATTTGCCGCGCGCCAGCCAGAGCTCACCATCGAGTGCGTCCGTTGGCAGCCGGGCCAGGAACCAGGCCGGCGCATTCACCACGTTGCCGCTGCGAAACCGCAGCACCCGGCCGTCCCAGGTGGCGCGCACACCGTCGAATTTCTCGCTCACCAGGTATTGCGACGGGTCGATCTTGTCGTCGAACACCCGGGCGAGAACAATCGGCAGCGGTGACTCGCGCGCCGCGCCGGCAGCGGCACCAAGCAGCGCGACCGCGGTCGCGAGGGCAATCAGGATCTTGCGCATCGGCAGACTTTACCAGCACTTCGGCGCGCGGTGATCGCCGCCAGTGCCATGATTCGGGCCGCCCGGTCAAGGCATGGTCGCACCCTGCTTCAACTTGACCACCAGCACATCGGTCACATTGATGACGCCGCTGGCGGTCACATCAAAGCGGAAATTGCCCGAACCCGCCGCCTGGCCTGCCCGCGATTTGATGGCACTGACGTCCGAGCCATCCACCAGCCGCGAACTGTTGACATCACCGAACAGGAACCCGACCGTCGCCGCCGAATCCAGCTCGCCATTGACGCCCTTCAGCTGCACCTTCACGCGGCGCGCGTTGGCAATGCCGGCCAGGGACACCACCACATCGCTGCCGTCAATGGTCGCGCTGGCGGCGCCAATTTGAGCGCCAATCGCATCGGTGGCGATCACATCCGACAGTGAGGCGACCGGCCGATTGAACGAAAACACAATCTTGTGCCCGGCCTGGCTGATGCGCGGTTCCACCGTCACGGCGCCGCTGACCGGGACATTCTGCTTCAGCGGCAGGTCGAAGGTCCCGGCTGGGCCATGCGTTTTCCGCGAGGCAATGCGCTCCAGCGCAAAAGGCGGCAGGTCAGCAATCACAACCAGTGACAGCTGCGTGGCCGCGCTCTGGTTGCCGGCATCATCGGTGACCACCAGGCGCAACTGCCAGGTGCCGGGCCGGTCCGGGATGAAGCTCATGGTCGGCCCGGCCGAATTGACCGGTGTCGCAAAGGCCGTTGCGCCGGCCGGCCGGACCACGGCGCTGAACAGGTAGCTCTGGACGCTACCGCCGCCGGTATCGGAGGAGCGGCTGCCGGACAGAGTCACGCTGCTGCCGACCACAGGGGACGCCGGTGTCGCGTCCAAAATCGCGGTGGGATTATCGGTATCGGTCACGATGATGGTCGCCACCACCGGGGCACTCTGATTGCCGCCGTCATCGACCACCACCAGCTGGATGTCGTAGCGGCCGAGCCGGTCCGGTGCAAAGGACAGCAACGGTGAGGTGGATACCAATGGCAGGGACGGCACCACGCTGCCCGCCGGGCGCTGACCGAGTGACCAGCGGTACGAGACAATGCTGCCGGTTGCGGTCGATGCCGAAGCGTTCAGTGTCAGCGACACGCCGAGCCGGCCGGTTGCCGGCGCGCTGATCACCGCCACCGGTGCCGACTGGACGACCAGCGACAGTTGTGTGGCCGCGCTCTGGTTGCCGGCATCATCGGTGACCACCAGGCGCAACTGCCAGGTGCCGGGCCGGTCCGGGATGAAGCTCATGGTCGGCCCGGCCGAATTGACCGGTGTCGCAAAGGCCGTTGCGCCGGCCGGCCGGACCACGGCGCTGAACAGGTAGCTCTGGACGCTACCGCCGCCGGTATCGGAGGAGCGGCTGCCGGACAGAGTCACGCTGCTGCCGACCACAGGGGACGCCGGTGTCGCGTCCAAAATCGCGGTGGGATTATCGGTATCGGTCACGATGATGGTCGCCACCACCGGGGCACTCTGATTGCCGCCGTCATCGACCACCACCAGCTGGATGTCGTAGCGGCCGAGCCGGTCGGGTGCAAAGGTCAGCAGCGGCGAGGCCGACACCAGCGGCAAGCTCGGCACCACACTGCCCGCCGGGCGCTGCCCCAGGCTCCAGCGATATTGCACCACGTTGCCGACCGGCGTGGAGGCGCCGGCGTTTAGCGTCAATGAGACGCCCACCCTGCCAGTTGTCGGTGCCGCGATCACCGCTGCCGGCAAGGCACGGACGACCAGCGACAATTGCGTGGCCGCGCTCTGGTTGCCGGCGTCGTCGGTCACAACGAGGCGCAATTGCCAGGTGCCGGCGACGTCCGGGGTGAAGGTGATGGTGGGATTGGCGGTGCTGACCGGAGTGGGGAAACCGGTGCTGCCGGCCGGCGAAGAAAATGCGCTGAACAAATACTGCTTGACCTGGCCGCCGCCGCCATCAAACGAGTTGGCGCCCGACAGCACGACCGGCGTGCCCGCCGTCACCTGGGACGGTGATGCGCTCAATACTGCGGTTGGATTGACCGTATCCGGCGCGACAAAATTCGCCGTCACCGAACTGGCGGCATTGACGGTGAACGTGCAGGCCCCGCTGCCGGTACAGGCACCGCTCCATCCCGTGAACAGGTTCCCCGCATCCGCGGTCGCCACCAGGGTGACCGTGCTGCCGATGGCATACAGTGCCGAGCAGGTGGAGCCGCAACTGATCGCCGGTGTCGCCTCGCCGCTGGCAATCTGGCCGCTGCCATTGCCGGCCCGTGTCACGGTGACACTGGCGGCGCCGGTGCGCGTGCCGCTCAATGCGGCACTGCCGATGCTGAGGCGCGAGTTCGTCCCCTGGAAAAGCGAATCGACCACGAACCCGGCCGACCGTGCGTCACTCCCGCTCACCGTACCGGCCGGCGGCGCATAGACAATCGTCACCACGCAGGACTGTCCAGGCGCGAGCGTCTGGCCGGTGCATCCGTCCGCCGTTTTCTGGAATACCGGCGGATCGGCAATGACCACGGCGATGTTGGCAGCCACGCCGTTGACCGCCGTGAAGCTGATGTTCTGCGGCGCGCTGGAAGCGCCGGCCAGCGCAGCGAACGCCGCGGAGCCTGGGCTGGCGATGGCGGTGCCGGGGTCCACCTGCGCACTGACCTGAATCTGGCCGATGTCGCCGCCGTTGCTGGACGACACCACCAGCGGACCAGAGAAACTGAGGCCCGACGTCCCGGCCGGTGGCGCCAGCGTGATTGCCACCGTGCAGGCAGCGCCCACCGGCAGCGCCAGGGGGCAATCGCCGCTGTAGCTGAACAATCCGTTCAGGAACGCGTTCTTGAAACCGATGCTCAATCCATTGGCGACGGTGTTGCCGGTGCTGGTCAGCGTCACGACCTGCGGTGCGGCGGGTACACCGGTAAAGGCGGCAAAACTGAGCGGGCCGGCGGGCGTGATGCTGATCGCCGGGGCGGGCGTACCGAAATGCGCCGTCACGCTTTTCGCCACGTCCATGGTCACGACGCAAACCGGTTCGCTTCCCGAACACGCCCCCTCCCAGCGCAGGAACTGGAAGCCGCCCGACACCAGCGCGTTCAGCGTGACCGGCGTGCCAGGATCGACATCCAGCGTGCAGACATTCGGGCAATTGACACCGGCGGGACTGCTTTGCACACGGGTCGACGAACTGCTGTCGTTCACCACCGTCAGGCGCACCTTTCCCGTGAAATCAAATGTTGCCGTGATCGACTGCGCGGCGTCCATCGTCACCACACAGACATCGGTTCCCGTGCAACCACCGCCTGCCCAGCCGGTAAACGCACTGCCGGCATCCGGCGTGGCCGTGAGCGTGATTGTGGCCGACGTCAGGAAGCTGGCGGAGCAGCTCGTACCGCAGTTAATGCCGGCGGGCGAACTCGAGATCACACCGCTGCCGCTGCCAATGCGGCTCACGGTCAGGATGTTTTGTGGTGCCACCGGCGCAGGACCGGTGAAATGACCGTAAGCCGTGGGATTGGTGCCGGCCGCCACGGTAGCGATCACGGCGTTGGTGGCTGTGTCGATGACCGACACATTGTGGCTGTTGCGGTTGGCCACATAGGCGCGCAGTCCGTCCGGCGTGACCGAAACGCCCTGCGGCCGCGTACCAACCGGCACGGTGGCCATCACGCTGCGGGTGGCGGTGTCGATCACGGAGACACTGTTGCCGGACGAGTTGGTGACATAGGCGCGGGTTCCCGCGGGATTGAAACCCACCCCGACCGGACTGGCGCCCACGGCAATGGTGGCCGCGACCGTGTTGCTCACGGTACTGATCACCTCCACCGTGTTGTTGGTCTGGTTGGCCACATAGACCTCGGTGCCGGCCGGGTGCACGGCCATACCCTGCGGTGTCGGGGTGTTCGGCGGCGCGGCGGTGATCGGCACGGTGGCGATGACGGTGTTGCTGGTCGCATCGATCACCTTGACGGTACTGAAGTTGGCGGCATACACGCGCGTGCCGGCCGGGTTGACCGCGAGGCCGCGCAGGGCGGCATCGGCGATGCTGGTCACCACCGTGTTGGTGGCGGTGTTGATGACCACCATGGCGCCGGTGATGGTATTGGCCACGTAAACGCGCGTGCCGGCGGGATTGAGTGCCACGCCGAACGGTCCGCCCACCGGGATGTTGGCCAGCACGTTGCCGGTGGCGGTGTCGATCGCCGAGACGGTGTTGCTGCCGCCGTTACCGACATAGGCGCGGGTGCCGGTGGCATTGACGGCGATGCCGTTCGGGTTGGTGCCGGTGAAGATGGTGCCGACAACGGCATTGGTGAGCGTGTCGATGACCGACACGTTGCCGCTGTTCTGGTTGGGGATGTAGGCGAACGCCGGCGTCGGCGTCGGACCGGCGAAGCTGGCCGTCACCGTCTTGGCCGCGTCCATGGTCACGCTGCAGGCACCCGTGCCGCTGCATGCGCCGCTCCAGCCGCCGAAGGTGCTGCCGCCCGACGGATCGGGAAACAGGGTCACCGTCGCGCCGAGCGCAAATGGCGCGCTGCAGGTGGCGCCGCAGGCAATGCCGGCCGGATTCGACGCTACAAAGCCGGTGCCGGTGCCGCTGTTCTGCACGGTGAGCACCGCGGTTGCCGGCACGAACGACGCGAGCACCGTCTTTGCGGCATCCATCGTGACGGTGCAGGCGCCGGTTCCGGTGCAGGCGCCGCTCCAGCCGGCAAACGCGCTGCCGGCGCTGGCGTCGTGAACCAGCGTGACCACGGTGGATTGGGGGAACGACGCGCTGCAGGTGCCGGTGCAGTTGATGCCGGACGGGATGGATGCCACGAGGCCCGTGCCAGCGCCGGTTGTCTGCACGGTGAGCAGTTTCAGCGTGGACTCGATGGTGGCGGTCACCACCGACGGCGAGTTCATGGTCACGATGCACGGGCCGGTGCCGCTGCAGGCCCCGAACCAGCCGGCGAACACGCTGTTGGCGCCCACATCATGAATGAGCTCGACCTGCGATCCGAGCGGAAATTCGCCGGTGCAGGTGCTGCCGCAGGCAATGCCGGCGGGGTTCGACACGATGATGCCGTTGCCGCCGCCGGCCTTCTGGACGGTGAGCGTGGTGGTGGTCGACATGAAGGTGGCGCTGACCGTCTTCGCGACATCCATGGTCACGGTGCAGGTCGCGGTTCCGGTGCAGCCACCCCCGCTCCAGCCGGTGAACGCGCTGTTGCCGATCGCGTCCGTGCTGAGCGTGACGCTGGAGCCGAGGGCGAAGTCGGCGCTGCAGGTTGCGCCGCATGAAATTCCGGCCGGATTCGAGATCACGAGGCCATTCCCGCTGCCGGACTTTTGCACCGTCAGCGTCAGAACGGTGGACGCGAAGCCGGCGGTGACCGTCTTGGCCGCATCCATGGTGAGAATGCACTGCCCGGTGCCCGAGCAGCCGTCACCGCTCCAGCCGGTGAACACGCTGTTGCCAAACGCGTCGGCACTGAGTGTCACGCTGGTACCACCCAGGATGCTGGTGCTGCAGGTCGCGCCGCAGTCGATGCCGGCCGGACTGGAGATCACCAGTCCGCCGCCGTCACCGGTTTTCTGCACCGTAAGCAAGCGGTTGACCGGCGCCAGCGAGACTGACGGCGACAGTTCGCTGGTGTCGTACGGTGTGGCCACGCGGGTCGCGGTCGCGGTGACGTGGTTGCGGTACCCGCCGACAATGTGCAGGAACGTCGCCTCCCCGGTCGCGTCAGTCGTCACCTCAAAGGCATCGACGAATTCTTCTGCCTGTGAAACTCCGGGCACCGAGTTGGCAAACAGCTCGATCCGGTATTGCGCATTGGCGCCGTCGCTGCGCAAAGTGCCGCTGACCTTGGTATTGCCCTCGGCATGCACGACGCTGCCGAGAACCGGATGGTTTTGCAGGTGATTGCCGCTGGCGCTGAGGCCGGTGCCGCCATCCTGGTCATAGGGCGCGGCCTGGTCATCCTGTGACGGGGCACAGGTGGGTTCGAAGGTAATCGGCGTGACGTACAAGTTGCAGATCGCACGCCCGCCATTGCCGGCGATGCGGTTGCGGGTCAGCTGGTTGTCGCCGCCCCGCACGTGGATGCCGTGCGAACCATTGAAGCGGA
The DNA here is from genome assembly GCA_964417885.1 of uncultured Burkholderiales bacterium. Classification (GTDB taxonomy): domain Bacteria; phylum Pseudomonadota; class Gammaproteobacteria; order Burkholderiales; family Usitatibacteraceae; genus UKL13-2. Next base: position 9,734 of record CAYQKN010000088.1, read on the forward strand.
TGACGTTGTCGATCACGGTGGCGCCGGGTTCCTGCAGGTCAATGCCGACCCCGCCATTGCCGACGCTGTTGTCTCCGGCAGCTGATCCGCCGATCAGGTTGTTGCGGATCACGGTCCGCGGCGCATACCGGCAACAGTCGAAGATGACGCCGCTGCCGGTATTTCCGGTGATGAGGTTGCGGTCCGCCGGCAACTCGCCGCCGATGCGATTGCCGGCGCCGTCGTAGATCAGCACGCCGACCTCGTTGTTGCCGCCACCGGTGCCGCCCGTGTTGGTGCCGATGAAATTGCCGGCAATGACGTTATTGTCGCCGTCGATGTAGATGGCGCCATCGCTGCCGCCCACGCCATCGATCGCCAGGCCGCGCACGGTCACGCTGCTAGCCTCGATGGTCAGGCCATGCGTGGTGCCGAAACCGTCGAGGCTGATTTTGATGATGGCGTTGGTGGTGCCGTCGGTGGCGGTGTTGGCGGCCGATCCCGGCTGGGTATAGCCGTCGATCACGGTGCCGTCGCAGTCCACCTTCGGCAGTGCCACTTCGCCCATGCCAATGAATTTGGTGCCGTTGCCCGGAATGTTGAAGGTGATGGTATGCGGCCCGGCCACGCAGTTGGCCTGCACGAACTGCAGCGCGGCGTTGAGCGAACCGGTACCGGTGTCGTTGGTGTTCTGCACCAGCGTGCCCTCGGCGGCGGTCACGCCACGGACCTGCAGCGTCAGCAGCGCATTGCGGGACGGCGGGCTGGTGACGATCTGTACCGTGCCTTCAACATAGCCGGTCGCAGCGGGAGTGGTGCTTGCCGTCAGGAAGCAGCCGGAACCGGCACTGATCACGGTGCCGACCGTACAGCCGCTGACCGAGAACCCGGGACTGACGTTGATGGCCGCAATGGTCAGCGGGACCGTACCGTTGTTCGAATACGAAATCGAACCCTGGCTGAAGGTAAAGCCCGGCACCCGATTGCCGAAGTCGATGGTGTCGGGGAAGAACGAAACCGGCGTTAACGTCGCCGCCACGTTGATCGTGGCGAACACCGGCGTACTCGGGGTGAACGAGTCGTCCAGCACCGACAGTCGAATCACCCACTCGCCGGCGACATCCGGCGTGAAGGAAAACTGCGGGGTCGAGGTGGTGGCCGCGGCGGCAAACGCCGTGGCGCCGGCGGGACGCTGCGTTGCAGTCCAGAAATAGGTGACGACCTGGCCGCCGAATCCGTCCGAGGATTGCGCCGCGGACAAGTTGACCAGGCTGCCGATAACAGCGCCGGCCGGTGCAGTGAGGACGGCCGTCGGCGGGAAATTGTCGATCACGATGGTCGGCAGGACGCTGAAAAAACTGACATTTCCGGCGCTGTCGGTGACACGCACGCGGAATCGGTGCAGTCCCGGTTTGGTCAACGTCACCGCCAGCAGCGGCGAGGCTTGCGTGATCGGCGTATCCAGCAGCGTGACACCGGCCGGTTTTTCCTCGAGGCTGAATTCATAGCTGACCACACTGCCGCCGATGTCGCTGGACTGGCTCGCGTCCAGCACGATCATGGCGCCGAGGTCGGTCGCGGTCGGGCCGCTCAGGATGGCGGTGGGCGGCTCGGTGTCGGTGGCTGAGAATTTGGCCGTCACGCTGCGGGCCGCCGTCATCGTAAACGTGCAGGTCAGCGGCGCCGCCGGGCAGAGACTGGGAAAGCCCGTGACCCAGCCAAGAAACAGCATGCCGGGCGCGGGCGCCGCTGTCAGCGTCACGCTGGAGCCGGGCGCCAGGCTGGCGCTGCAGGTTGTGCCGCAGTCGATGCCGGCCGGTACGCTGCTGACCGTGCCGCTACCATCGCCTGACTTGAACACGCTCAGCGTGACGGCACCGGTGCTGGTGCCGTTGAGACTGGCCGAACCGATCACGGCGCGGCTGAGGCTGGCGCCCAGGTTGGCGTCGACTTCAAACACCAGGCTGGCGCTGTTGGCGGTGTTGCCTGTCGATGGAAGGGGTGCATAGGCCGCGGCAACGGTACAGGTCTGGCCGGGCGCGAGGGTTTGCCCGCTGCAAGAGTCCTGCGATTTCTGGAACACGTCCGGTGGACTCACGCCAATGGCGATATTGCTCGCGACGCCGCCGACCGCGGTAAAGGTAATGACCTGGGGTGCTGAGACGGTGCCGGCCAGCGCCGTGAATGTTGCCGGGTTCGGGTTGGCACTGGCGCTGCCAAAGACCACCTGGCCGCTGACTGAGATCGGATTGGCGGCGGAGGCGTTGGCGGCAACGATCTGCAGCGCCGAGCTCAGCCCGACCATGGTCGTGCCGGCCGGCGGACTGAGGCGAATTTCCAGCGTGCACGATGCGCCCGGCGGCAGCGAGTCCGGACAGTCGCTGACGATGCCCCACATGGTCGCATTCGGGCTGATCGAAGCGCCCAGGCCGATAACGGCGTCGGTGCCGGTACTGGTGACGGTAACCAGTTGCGGTGCGCTCGCCACGCCGGTGTAGGTGTTGAAGGTCAACGGTCCCGCCGGCACCGCGCTGAACGCAGCCGTCTGCGCGGCAACCGGACCGGTTGCAACCACCAACAGCCAGGCTGCAAAGGTAAAAGTCCAGCACTGGCGCGCCTTCCAAGCCAAAATGCCGCCAGAAGCCGCGCCAGTGCTGGAGTTTCGTGTTTGATTGTGCATTGAATGCCTCGAACCGGATTATCCGTACCCCCTACACGGATAAACCGGCTCAAAACAGACACGCGCCCTGCCGCCGCGCCGTTCTGCGGCGTGCCGGCGATTCGATGACTATCGTCGCGCCAGCAACATCTCCACCGCCGCCAGGCTTTGCCGCAGATGCGGCGCCACCGCCGGATGCTGCGCAAACGCCGCGCGGGCCTGCGTGGCCAATGCCCTGGCGCCGGTTGCATCGCCCCTGCCCGCCAGCGCCAGCGCGAGGTCGGCACGTGCGTTTGCCAGGTGCGGCGATTGCGGATGTTGGCGCGGCGTCAGGATGTCGATGGCGCGTTGATATTGCTCTGCCGCTGCGTTCGCGTCGCCGCGTTTGAGGCTGAGGGTGCCCTGCAGGCTGGCCAGTTGTGCGGCGGCGGGACGGCTGAAGGCGATCTCGTCCGCTGCCACGCCCTCGATGATGCCGCGCAGGATGGTGATTTCCGCCTGCGCATCGTCCAGCCTGCCCTGGTCGAGGTACGAGCGCGCCAGCGCCAGTCGCGAGAAGTTGCGCTGGTTGATGAAACGCCCTGCCGGCGCGCCGTCGACCTCGATGATCTCCTTCAGCATCGCCTGGGCCTCGGCGTGGCGGCCGCGCGCCATCAGGGTCAGCGCCAGCAGGCGCTCGCCGCTGGTCATGTCCGAGTTGGCGCGTGAAATGCCGACCGCGCGCGCCGTTGCCAGTGCCTGCACCAGCAGTTTTTCGGCCTGCGCGTAATCACCGGTCGCGTGCAGCACATTGGCGTAACGGGTGGCTGCCAGCCAGACCGAATTGAATTGCTGGTTGCCGGTTGCCTGGCGATACGGCTCATGACTGGCACGCGCATGGCGCACGGCGTCGGCGAACTGGCCATTTTCCGCCAGGGCGGAGCCGAACATCGCGTTCGCCGCGCTGACAAAAAGCGGATCGAGTTCGCTGCCGAACCGGTCGTACACCCGCAGCGCCTGGCCGAACAATTCGATTGCGCGCGGCGCGTCGCCGGCGGCGGCGGTGAGATTGGCGGCGACCACGGCGGTGCGTGCCCAGCGGAAGGTGTCGCGACCGGAGGTCTGCTCGATCACCTTCAGCGCCTCCTGGAATTGGGCCAGTGCGCGGCCATGCAGGCGCGCCGGGATCAGCGCCTCGCCATAGCGGCGGCGCACATCGGCCTCAAACGCCCGCTCGGACGGCGGCAACTGGTGCGCCAGTTCGATGGCGCGCTCGAAGGCCTGCTCGGCAGCGGCAAGATTTCGGTTATTGGCATGGGCAAAACCGAGCAGCGACTCGCCGGAGACGTGATTCTTGCTGCCCGGCTCCACCTGCGCGGAAATGGCGACCGCGCGCTCCGCGTCCTCGACACCGCTGGTGCCGTCGTAGCGAAATACCTTTGCCAGCGACGATGCGCGCAGCGCCTGCGCCAGCACCCGGCGCGCGGCCGCGTCGCCCCGCCCTGCCAGCGCATCGACGGCGCCCTGCAACAGCTGATTGCTGCGCGTGCGCTCACCGGTGTCGGCCAGCGTGGTCGCCAGTTCGACCTGTGCCTGCATCCGTTCGGCCAGCGGCGCATCGCGCGCATTCAGTTCCGCCAGCCGCGTCTCCTGGATCGCGCGTGCCGACTCGTGCATCGACAGGTCGCCCAGTGCGGTACCGAGCATGCCCTGCAATTCCGCACGCACTTCCGGCTGGTCGGCAAAGCGGCCTGGCAGCGATTTGGCCGCATCGAGCAGCACATCGCCGATCGGCTGCTTTCGCCGCAGCAGGGCATCCTGCCGGTCGACGCTGCCGACACTGATGATGCTTTGCAGGAAGTCCCTCACCGCACGGGTCTTGGCCGTTTCCAGCCGCGCCTGCTGCGCCTGCCAGATCGCCACGGCCGCGCCGGCAATCAGCGCGATGCTGATTGCCGCGCCTGCGCTCACCGCCAGCGCATGGCGGCGGACGAAGCGCCGCGCGCGATAAGCCAGGCTGTCCGGCTGCGCCAGCACCGGATGGTGGGCGAGAAATCTTTCCAGGTCATCGGCCAGCGCGCTGGCGGTGGCGTAACGTTCGGCCGCCGCCGGCTTCATCGCCTTGAGCACGATCGCATCGAGATCGCCTTCGATGCGCCTGGCGTCTGCGGCATTTTTCCCCTGCGCGCAGCGGCGGCTGGGACGCGCGATGTCGGCGTGCAGCACCGCGTCCGCGAGGCCGGCCGCGGTCTGGCGCTTGAGCTTGTAGGGCTTCTCGCCGGCAATGACTTCGTACAGCACCACGCCCAGCGAATAGATGTCGCTGGCGGTGGTGACGGGCTGCTCCAGCAGCTGTTCCGGGCTGGCGTAATCGGGCGTCAGCGCGCGGCCCAGCATCTGGGTGAGATCGGCCGCCGGCGAATGCTGGTCGTCCTTGGCCAGCAGCTTGGCGATGCCGAAATCCAGCAATTTCACTCGCGCCACCGTGTCCCCGGTGGTCACCAGGATATTGTTCGGTTTCAGGTCGCGGTGGACCACCAGGTTGGCGTGGGCGTGCGCGACCGCCCGCGCCACCTGGGCCATCAGGCGGACGCGATCGTCGAGCCGCACCTTCTGGTCGAGGCAATAGGTATTGATCGGAACGCCCTGCACATACTCGAGCGCAAGGTATGGCCGCCCGGCGCCATCGACGCCGGCCTCGTAAAGGCGGGCGATGTGATCATCGTTGAGCGCCGCCAGGATGTCGCGCTCGCGCAGCATGCGCGCCGCCAGCCCGCGGTCAAGCAGGTGGCGGTGCGGAAGCTTCAGCGCCACCTCGCGGCGGTGGGTGCCGTCGGCGCGCACGGCCAGCCAGACGCTGCTCATGCCGCCCTCGCCCAGCGTGCGCACCAGCCGGTAGGGCCCGACCAGGTCGTCGCGCGCGGGGTCGCCGCCGGCGCCGGCCAGCGCCCTGTCCGGATAGGCCGGCAGCGAGCCGAGAAAATCGGCGGTGGCAACGCCATCCTCCGCCACTTCCGCCAGCAATGTGGAACGCAGCAGTGGAGCGAAGGCGGACTCGGGCGGAACCAGCGCGTCGATCCAGTTCGCGCGCGCCGCCGCCGGCAGGTCGAGCGCCTGTTGCGTCAGGCGGTCGAGGGTTTGCAGCTCCGCGGTGGTCAGCGCCATGGTTCGGGTCGTGGTCGAATGGAATCGGCGTCGGAGGAATCAAAACGTCGCAACGCGCCGTGCGCTGCTGTGCTGTTAACGAAAACCGCGCGCCAAACCAGACATGGAAGAAAAATAAACGCCGTTTCGCGCGCCGACCGGCCGGGCCGGATCACGACTTGAGCGACGCGGCCAGCAGTACCCGCGCACGCTGCCAGTCACGCGCCACGGTGCGTTCGGATACGCCCAGCGCGGCGCCGATTTCCTGCTCGGAAAACCCGGCGAAGTAGCGCATCTCCACCACTTGCACCAGCCGCGGGTCGATTTCCGCCAGCTGGTCCAGCGCACCGTTGACATCCAGCACCGTCTCCTCGCTCTCGCCGATGCGCTCGCTCAGGTCGGTATCGAGCGACAGGTGCGGGGCATTGCCGCCGCGCATCTCGGCGGATCGGGCGCGGATGATGTCGATGATGATCGAGCGCATGGTGTGGGCCGCATAGGCCATGAAATGCGCGCGGCTGCTGGCGGCAATACCGCCCATGCCGGCCAGCTTCAGATAAACGTCATGCACCAGCGCGGTGGTATCGAGCGTGGCTGCGCCACTGCTGGCCATCATCAGGCGCGAATGGGCCAGCCGCTTCAGTTCCGGATAGCAATGCGCGAACAGTGCATCCTTGGCGGCGGCATCGCCCGCCCGCAACCGCTGAATGAGGTCCGTATCGCACGTGGCGTTGGATGAAGTGGGATTCATGATGCCGATTCTATACGCGAAGGCGCCATCGCCGGATGCCCAGAACAAGCGTTGACGCCCGATCACATGGCAAAAAACCAACCATTGGAGCGGCGTTCCGGCCACAAATACATGGGGAAATGCTCCAGTGCTGGAGCGTGACCTGCGCGCGCCGGCTACGGCAGCTTCATCCCCGCCCTCGCCTTCACCGCCGATATGTCCGCGCCGTTGATGACGCCGTCGGCGTTCAGGTCGTAGCGATAGTTGCTGGTGTTCAGGGGCGTCTGTCCGGCCCGCGCCCGCACCGCGCTGATGTCGCTGGCATTGACGGCCAGCGACTTGTTCACATCGCCGACCATGAAGCCGATCGAGGCCGAAACGTTCA
>CAYQKN010000089.1:0-16447 GCA_964417885.1 uncultured Burkholderiales bacterium
GATGAAGCCGTGCAACTCGCGCAGGATGTCGTTCGGGATGTGCTGTGAGGTCTTGGTCTCGCCGTAGATATAGATCGGGATCTCGGCGTTCTTGAAGCGGATTTCCTCGATGAACTTGCGCAGGTTCAATACCGCCGGATCCAGCTCCGGTCCGGGCGTGAACTCTTCATCGTCGATCGACAGGATGAAGGCCGAGGCGCGGCTCTGCTGCTGGGCGAACTGCGACAGATCGCCGTAGCTGGTGGCGCCCAATACTTCCATCCCCTCTTTCTCGATCGCCTCCGCCAACGCGCGGATGCCGAGGCCCGACGTGTTCTCGGAGCGGAAGTCTTCATCGATGATGACGATCGGGAAGCGGAACTTCATGGTGATTCCTTCATGGGGAACGCGCAAGGCGCGCGGCGGCTGCAACGGCAGAGCGGCGGATTATACGGCAGCGACAGGGCTGGTTCCTTGATGTTCAGAAATGTTCATCCGGGCGCAGGAACCGCCACTGGCCCAGCGGCAGGTCGCCGAGCTTGACGTTCCCGATGCGGATGCGTTTCAGGCCGGTCACGCGCAGGCCGACCAGCTCGCACATGCGGCGGATCTGCCGCTTCTTGCCTTCGCGCAGGATGAAATTGAGCTGGTCCTCGTTCTGCCAGCGCACTTTCGCCGGCTTCAGCGCCTTGCCGTCCAGCGACAGGCCATGATTGAGGCGTTTCAGGTCACCATCCGACAGCTTGCCGTCGACCCGCACCAGGTATTCTTTGTCGACGTCGGAATCCTCGCCGATCAGTTGCTTCGCCACCCGTCCATCCTGGGTCAGTACCAGCAAACCGGTGGAGTCGATGTCGAGCCGGCCGGCCGGCGCCAGTTCCTTCAGATGCTCGCGTTTGAACGCGATCGCATCTCCCGGCATCTGGTTGTCCGGCACCACCAGCACAATGGCCGGCTGGTAGCCCGGCTCCGGCTGGCTGGAGACATAGCCGATCGGCTTGTTCAACAGCACCGTCATGCGCTCGCCCTGCACCACCTCGGCCTGGCGGTCGAGCTTGACCTGCGCGGTCGGTGAAACGCGGGTGCCGAGTTCGCTGATCCGCTTGCCATCGACAAACACCCAGCCCCGGGCAATATATTCATCGGCCTCGCGGCGCGAACAGATGCCGCGTTCGGACATCAGCTTGGACAGGCGTATCGGTTCCATCGGCGATTCGGGCGGTTGAAGAAAGGCGATAGTTTGACCGATTGAGGCGGATTGTGCTTAAATCCAGCCGCGATTTGGGCGGTTAGCTCAGCGGTAGAGCACTGCCTTCACACGGCAGGGGTCACTGGTTCGATCCCAGTACCGCCCACCAGATCAATCAATGACTTACGGCACTTCAGGTGCCGTTTTTCATTTCCGGCGGGTTGGCGGTACGGAAAGGTCCCGTTACAGGTCGGCAGCGTTGTGACGGACAACGCACAGACCCCGGCGGGTGTGCGACGGACAATGACTCAATTGCCGGCAGCGTGCGTCTTGCCACGACGAACAAACCTTGCCGGGCCGAGTCTCATTGGTGCTGCGGCAGGCCACCGGCTGCTGCCGTATGATGAAATCGCTCCTGCGTGCTTGCGCCACCACCCGTCCGGCCAGAAAGGCATTCCCCCTTGATGCATTCCATTTTCCGCTTGGCGCCGCCGGCCCGCACCACGAACTTGTTGCGGTCGCAAAGCGATGCGCATGCATCCATCTCCGCTGGTGCTGCAAGCCGTCCAGCGAGACTGCGCACCCATGCCTGGCCAGCACGATTGATGTTTTTCTCCTGCCTGCTGGTGCTTTCCGGCAAAGCCCTGGCCGCAAATGCTCCTGACGCACCGGTCAATGTGGTCGCAACGGCTGGCAATGGCCAGGCCATCGTCACGTTTTCTGTCCCAGTCTCAGATGGCGGCGCGCCGATCAGCAGCTACACCGTTATCGCCAGCCCCGGCGGCGCAACCGGATCCGCGCCGGGCTCGCCAATCGGCGTGACCGGTCTCGCCAACGGCACCGCCTACACCTTCACGGTGACGGCAACCAACAGCGCCGGCACCGGCCCCGCCTCCACCACATCCAATTCGGTCACGCCGTCCGCCCTGGCCGGCTCGCTGGTCAGCGTCCAGTCGCGCAAAACGCATGGGGTTGCCGGCAACTTCGGTTTGACGATCGACGGAAATATTCCCGTCGGTGGCGCGGTGACCGTTGAACCGCGCGCCATCGGCAGCGGCCACACCATCGTATTCACCTTCGAGAACATGATCAGCAACCCCGGCAGCGTCAGCGTGACCGATGAGGCCGGACAACCGGTTGGCAGCGCCAACGCCTCCGTGACCGGTGCCGCGCAAAACGAAGTGAGTGTCAACCTGACCAACTTGACCGACAACACCCGCGCCGCCATTTCACTCAGCGGCGTGAATGCCAGCGTCAATGTCTCCAGGCTGATGGGTTTCATGGTCGGTGACGTGAACAACTCACGCCGCGTCAACGCCAGCGATATCAGCAGCGTGAAGGCACGCGACGGCCAACCGATCAACGCCGGTTCCTTCCGCTTCGATGTCGATGCCTCCGGCGTAATCGAAAGCGCAGACCTGAGCGCCACCAAAGCCAACGCAGGCCGGGTGCTGCCCACCATCGCGCCGATGATCAATTCCGTGCCGCCGCCGGCAGGCCAGATCGGCTTCGACTATAACCACATCTTCCGCGCCACCAGTTCGACGCCGGTGACCTGGAACGTCACCGCCGGTACATTGCCGACCGGGTTAGGGGTGATAAGCAGCAGCGGCTTACTATTGGGCAACCCGTCAGCCGGCGGCACCTTCACTTTTACGCTGACGGCGACCAATGCCAACGGATCAACCAGCCAGGTGGTGTCGATTTTCATCGTCACCGAAATCATCTACCTTGAAGCCGCGCTGCCGAATCCGTCAAAGTTCCCGAATGTCGTACCGCCGTACCGCGACCGCGAACTGAACGGCGCCGGCCCCGATCTCAATGCCTATCCGATCGATCCGGCGCGTTGCGCGGGAAAAACCTCGCCGCCGCTGACGCGTTCCTGGCAGCACAATATCGACTTCGCCGACTATGCCGGCCAGTCTCCGGTCGACTACGTGACGATGGATGCGAACGAAGCGCTCAGTTTCCGTTTTGTCGCGCCGGCGACCGGATACCGTTTCATCACCTTCAACCCGGCCACGCTGGGACGCTTTGTCGACAATTTCCTGTCGATCTCCACCAGCCCCTGTGATTTTGACGAGTCGCCGGCGCCATCGATCCGCGGCTGCTATGCGCCCGGCAACGGCGGCAACAACACCATCACCTATCAGATGATCGGCACCGGCTCGCCAGACCCGGGCGCATGCAAGCTGACGCCCGGCACCACTTACTACCTCAACCTGCGCTTCTGGAAACAGGTGAACGGTACATCGGTCGATGCCTGTGCGGTCGATCCGCAGGCGAACGGCAGCAACTGCGGCGGTATCCTGCAGATCCGCTGATCCGGGTCAGCGCTTCACGACCACGGCCGGCTTACTTCGGCGCCTTCAGCAGCGCCGGTGGAATTTGCCGGAACAGCGGCGCCAGCTGGTGCAGGAACGCCGTCAGCGCCGAGGTACGCCGCCACACCATCGCAATGCGCCGGTGCGGAACGGGATCGCTGAACGGAATCAGCTTGATGTTCGGCGTCGCCGGCGCCGGCGGCTGCACCGACAGCGCCGGCATCAGCGTCATGCCGACGTTGGCGCTGACCATATGACGCAAGGTCTCGAGGCTGGTGGCGCGAAATCCCGACCGCTCTCCGGCCCCGGCCATCTGGCAGACTTCCAGCGCCTGGTCACGCAGGCAATGTCCATCATCGAGCAGCAGCAGGCTTTCCTCGGCAAGATCGCCGAGCTTGATGCGCCTGGTGCCGGCCAGCCGGTGCTGCCGGTTCAGTGCCAGCACGAATGTTTCCTCAAACAGGAACTCGGCATGCATCGAATCATCGTGCAGCGGCAAGGCGAGGATTGCCGCATCCAGTTCGCCGTCATGAAGTTTTTTCAGCAGCACTTCGGTCTTTTCCTCGACCAGGATCAGCTCCAGGCGCGGAAAGCGATTGACGATGGCCGGCACCACATGCGGCAACAGATAGGGGCCGAGGGTCGGGAAGATGCCGACGCGCACCATGCCGGATTCCGGGTCCTTGGCACGACGGGCGATGGCCTTGATCTCGTCGGCCTCGCGCAGGATCACGCGCGCGCGCGCGGCCACCGCCTCGCCGACCGTGGTCAGCATCACGTTGCGCGGACTGCGCTCGATCAGCGGCAAGCCGAGTTCATCCTCCAGCTTCTTCAGTTGGGTCGACAAGGTGGGCTGTGAGACAAAACTCGCGGTTGCCGCGCGGCCAAAATGGCGGTGGTCGGCCAATGCCACCAGGTAACGCAGGTCGCGCAGATTCATCAGGTCCTCACGGGTTGGGACGGCAATTGAGCAAAGCAATAGCCTCAATAATATCAATCAACCCGTTATATGGCGCGACTGTGGCGACGGTGGCAGCCGTTTGCGGCTACACTTTGCCGATGAAAAAATTCGGCTTTCGGATCCAGACCCATGCCGGCATGACGGTCGACAACCTGATGATCCAGGGGATTGACCAGGCGCAGGCGGAGGCAAAATTGCGGCAGATGTACCATCGCTGCACCATCCTCGAGTGCAAGGTAGTGGACGACTTGCCGCGCGGCGACGGTACCGACCTGGAAGGTGCCATTTCGCTGATTGTCGGCCACGACAAGCGCTGAACTCGATATCCGCCGCCAGGGCAAGGTGCGGGTGGTTCAGGCGGCCAGGGCGAGAAAGTCGCTGGCCTTCAGTTCCTCGTACAACGCCTGGTAATCGAGCGCACCGCGACTGCCGGGCGCATGGTCGAACACGTCGGTTTCCGCGTGCGGGCTCTCCGCAAGCGAAACACTCTCGGCGATGCGGGTTTCGCACAGTTCGTTGCCGAACCGCTCGCGAAACGTGGTGTAGATATCCCAGGACATCTTCCGCCGTGAATCAAATCGCGTGATCACATAACGCCGCTCGATGCGCTTCTTCAGCACCGGACCCAGCGCATTCAGGGTTTTTTCCACCTGGATCGCGCCCTTGACGGCAAGGTAGTCGGCCGATACCGGCACCAGTACCTTGTCCGCCGCGAAGATCGCCGACAGCGACAGCACGCCCAGCAGCGGGCAGCAGTCGATGATCACCGGCCGCACGCCGTTCAGATTTTCACGGATCAGCGCCAGCTTGAGACGGTTGAGCACGTTGGGCCCCTTGCCGAACTGGGTATCAACCTTGGCCAGTTCGAGGTGCGCCGGGATGACGCTGGCATTGCGCTCGGTAACCCGCACCAAGTCGGTCAGCGGCTTGTTGTCGCGAAAGAACGCGTAGATGCTGGTTTCGCTCGATGCCACCGCGATGCCGGACAGGCTGGACAAGTGGGCCTGCGGATCCAGGTCGATGGTCAGCGGTGCTTCGCCCGCGCGCGCCAGGGCCGCCGCCAGATTCAGTGCCGTGGTGGTTTTGCCGACGCCGCCTTTTTGATTGAAGACCGTAATGCGAGGCATGAATTTCGCTACCCGTTAGATGGGCTCCTGCGATCGCAACTGCACATGCGCACAGACCCAAACAAGAATATTGAGTTTTTTATCACGGAATCATGGCTTTAGCAACGTCTTTTGAAGTTAACAGCGAAATATGCCGCGTAACTTCAATTGTCCAAGCGACCATTTCCGTCACTTCAGCGCACAGCTTGACGCCGTCATGCGACAGCTTGATGGCAGCAAAAAACGGAGATTGAATCTTGTTGAATGCCGACAGCATCCTGCGAAAAACCGAAAAGGGCGTCGAGGAACTGTCGACGCGCGCCTACCACCTGCCAGCCAAGCTGCGCGCGGCGCTGATACTGGTCGATGGCAGTTCCACCATCGGCACCATCCTTGAAAACTGCGGGGAATTCGCCGAGCGGGTTGCCGGGCAATTGAATGAATTGCTGGAAGCCGGCTTCATCGAGGCCGACGTGCAATTCGCCGCGGCCGAGATTCGCGACTTGCGCGATTTCTGAACCGGCGACGGCGATTCAGGGCATTGGCGGCACCACCGACAGCCAGTCGATGTCGTCAGCCATCGGATCGGACATCGGCCTGTTGGCGTCGGCCAGATAACCGGGAAACTGCCTTGCCATCAGTTCAAGCTGGTCGGTAAACATACCGTCCACGCCCATCGCCAGCAGTTCGCTGACGCGTTCAGCCTCATTCACCGTGTAGGCAAGCACGCGGTACTCGTGTCCGTGGAACTGTCGCACCAGATCGGCCGTGATGTGCTGCTGGTGACAGTGAATCGACACCGCGTGCAACGCATCCAGCACCGGCAGGTGCTCGGCCCCCGGAACCTTGACCAGCAATCCCATCGGCAACCCCGGCGCGGCGTGCCGCGCCGCCAGCAGTGCGTCAACGCTGAAGGATGTGATGAGCGGCTTGACCAGGCGGTCCGCCCACAGTTCGAGACAGAGTTCGGCGACGATGCGGCCGGTGTCGGCATCGCGCCCCGGACAGGGCTTGATCTCGACATTCGCCATCAGCCCCAGGCCGTGCAGGTAGCGGGCGACGGTCGAAAAGTGCGGGATGGGTTCGGCGCGAAACGCATCGCCAAACCAGGAACCGGCATCGAGCTGCTCCAGTTCGGCGATCGTTTTATCCGCCACCGGACCGCGGCCGCTGGTGGTGCGCTCGAGTGTCGCATCGTGCATCAGGATGGCGACCGAATCCCCGCTCAGCTTGACGTCGAACTCGACCGCGGCAAAACCGTGGGCGTGGCCGACCTTCATTGCCGCCAGCGTGTTTTCCGGCGCCAGCACGCCGCCGCCGCGATGCGCAAACAGTGTCGGATAGGGCCAGTTGACGGACGAGGATTGCGCTGCATTCATGGAACCTCCTCAGATGAGGGACTGCAACAGGGGCCGCAACAACTGGATGGCGGCAATCGCATAGCCGGCTGCCAGCACATCGTCGAACATGACACCGAAGCCGCCCTTGATCGAACGATCGGCCACGCTGATCGGCCAGGGCTTCAGAATATCAAATAACCGGAACAGCAAGAACGCGATCAGCCACCAGCCGGCTGCCGCCGGCGTAAACGCCAGCACCAGCAGGAAGGCGGCGATTTCGTCAATCACGATGCCGCCGTGGTCGGCAACGCCGAGCGCCGCGGCCGCGATGCCGGAAGCCCAGATGCCGGCAACGAAGCAAAGCGCCGCGGCGGCAAGCACGCCGGCGGTACCGCCGACCTGCGCCAGCGCAAACAGCGGCAACGCCACCAGCGTGCCCCAGGTGCCGGGCGCCATTCGTATCAGGCCTGCGCCAGCACCAAAGGCAATAAAATGCGCCGGGTGGCTGAACAGGAAGCGGCTGTCGGGATGGTGTCTCATGCACCGAAATGGTCAAAGCCGGGCCGGTCGATACGGATCGCGCGGCCGTGTTCGTCGAGCACCGTCACCCCGGCGCCCGGCGCCCCCATGGTGCCGATCCGGGTCAGCGGCAGGCCCAGCCTTGCCGACACGGCATCGATCGCGCCACGCGCCGCGGGCGGCGCGGTGAAGCAAAGCTCGTAGTCGTCGCCACCGGACAGGCTGCAGGCCATCCGCTCGGCCGGGCCGACCGACAGCAGCGGCGGGGCAAGCGGCACTGCCGGCCAGTCCACTGTCGCGGCGAGGCCGGATCGCGTGGCAATATGACCGAGGTCGGCGAGCAGGCCGTCCGAGACGTCGATCGCCGCCGTGGCCAGGTAGAGCAGGGCTTCGCCCAGCGCGATGCGCGGCTGCGGCAGGTGGAGTCGCACGGCCGCACGCTCAAATACACCCGGTTTCAGCGTCAAGCGCGACTGCAGGTGCATCAGCGCCAGTGCCGCGCCGCCCAGGCTGCCGGACACCCACACGTCATCGCCGGCTCTGGAGCCATCGCGCCGTAGCGCGCGGCCATTTTCAATTTCGCCGAACGCGGTCAATGTCATCGACAGCGGACCGCGGGTGGTATCGCCACCTATCAGTTCGACGTCGTGCTGGTCGGCAAGCTCAAAGAATCCGCCGGAAAACGCCGACAGCCAGGCGTGGTCGACGGCCGGCAACGTCAATGCCAGCGTGACATGGCGTGGTGTCGCGCCCATTGCGGCCAGGTCCGACAGATTGACCGCCAGCGCCTTGTGGCCGAGCTTGCGGGCATCCGCATCGGCGAAGAAGTGCGTTCCCGATACCAGCGTATCGGTCGAAATGGCCAGTACGCATTCGTCGGCGACCTTGATCAGCGCGCAATCGTCGCCGATACCCAGCACCGCGCGTGACGGGGAGCGCGTGAAGTAGCGGGCGATCAGATCGAATTCGGGCGTCATGGCGTGCCGTGCCCGTGTCGTTGCTATGGCTTGGCGATGCGCCGCGGCTTGGTGACGACCGACGGCGCCTTCTTTTCCACGCGGGCTTTCCGCTCCGACGGATGGGCCGCCTGGAAGGCGATTTCATCGGCCCGCACGTCGGCGGCAAACTTGTCGAGTATGCCGTTCACATATTTGTGGCCATCGGTGCCGCCGAATGATTTGGCCAGTTCGATGGCTTCGTTGATGATGACGCGGTAGGGCGTTTCCGGCGCGTGGGTCAGCTCAAAAGCGGCAATCAGCATCACCGCGTGCTCGATCGGGCTGACTTCGGCCCACGGCCGGTCGAGGTGCGGTTGCAGCCGCTCGCGCAGGCCGTCGGCGTGCTTCATCACGCCGCTGACCAGCGCTGAAAACAGGGGCGCATTGGCCTGCGCGAAACCTTCCGCCGCCGTGTACTGTGTTTCAAGCTCGGCCAGGCTCGGGTCGGCCAGCTGCCACTGGTACAGCGCCTGGACGGCAAATTCGCGTGAACGACGCCGCGCGCTTTTCATCGTGGTTCCTTGTGGCGCGAGGCCAGGGCTCGCAGGCAATGTGCCATTTCGATCGCCGCGTGGGCACAATCCGCACCCTTTTCGGCTACGCGCGCCTCGGCCTGCGCATCCGAGTCGACAGTCAGGATGCCATTGGCGATCGGCAGTCCGGTCTCGAGCATCACGTCCATCACGCCGCGGCAGCTCTCGTTGGCGACGATCTCGAAATGATAGGTCTCGCCGCGGATCACGGCGCCAATGGCGATCAGGGCATCGTACTGGTGGGTGAGCGCCATGGTTTGCAACGCCACCGGGATTTCCAGCGCACCCGGCACCGACATGTGGTCGATGTCGCCGTCGCGTACCGAAGCGGCTTTCAGCGCGTCAACGCAGGCTTGCAGCATCCGGGTGACAACCGGCTGATTGAACCGGCTCTGCACGATGCCGATCCGCAGGCCGCTGCCATCGAGGCTGGTTTTGATCGAATTCAATTTTCAGACCGCTTTCAGTTTGCGTTCATTACCCGGTGGCACGTAATCCACCACTTCCAGCTCGAAACCCGCCATCGACGGAATCTTTTTCGGCCACGCCAGCACGCGCATCTTGCGCACATTGAGCTGCCGCAGGATCTGCGCGCCGATGCCGTGCATGCGCGGATCCCACTTGGCCGGCCGCTTGCCCTTGTCCGCCTCGCCCAGGAAGCGATCCATGATCATTTCCGCGGTTTCGTGGCGCCGCAGCAGCACGATCACACCGGCGCCTTCGGTGGCGATGATGCGCATCGCTTCCGCCACCGAGTAGGCGTGCTGGCCTTCATCGAACTCGAACAGGTCGAGCGAGGTGAACGGCTCATGCACCCGCGTCAGCACCGGCACCGCGGGGTCGATCACGCCGCGGGTCAGTGCCAGGTGCACCTCGTTGGCGGTCTTGTCGTGAAACGCGTGCAGGCGGAACGGGCCGTACGGGGTGGAGATATTCTTCACCGACACCTGTTCAACCAGCGTTTCGGTGATCGAACGGTAGCGGATCAGGTCGGCAATGGTGCCCACCTTCAGTCCATGCTGCCGGGCATACTCCAGCAGATCCGGCAGGCGCGCCATCTCGCCGTCGTCCTTGATGATTTCGCAGATCACCGCCGCCGGAGTACGGCCGGCCAGCTTGGCCAGGTCGCAGCCGGCCTCGGTATGGCCGGCGCGCACCAGCACACCACCCGGCCGCGCCATCACCGGAAAAATATGCCCCGGCTGGACGATGTCGTCCGGCCGCGCATTTGCCGCCACCGCCAGTTGCACGGTGCGGGCGCGGTCGGCGGCCGAAATGCCGGTGGTGACGCCGGTGGCCGCCTCGATCGACATGGTGAAGGCGGTGCCATGCGGAGTGCGATTGTCCGCCACCATCAGCGGCAGGTTGAGCTGGCGACAGCGCTGCTCCTCGAGCGTGAGACAGATCAGGCCGCGGGCGTGACGGGCCATGAAATTGATCGCCTCCGGCGTGACGAAATCGGCCGCCATCACCAGGTCGCCCTCGTTCTCACGGTCCTCGGCATCGACCAGTATCACCATTCGTCCGGCGCGGATCTCGTCGATGATTTCCTGCGTGCCGGCGATGTTCATGTCGTTCATTTTCCTGTCTCCTCCCGGCCCAGCATGCGCTCGAGGTATCGCGCCAGCAGGTCGATTTCCAGATTGACCCGGGCGCCGTTGCGCAGCAGGCGGATGGTGGTTACCTGATGGGTGTGCGGGATGATGTTGATCTCGAATTTCGCAGCGCCGCCCGGCGTATCGCTGACCTTGTTGACCGTCAACGATACACCATTGACCGTGACCGAACCCTTTCGCGCGACGAAGCGGGCGAGTTCGGCCGGCGCCTCGATTTCCAGCCGCCACGAGGCACCCAGATCCTCCATCGCCGTCACCTGGCCGACACCATCGATGTGGCCGCTCACCAGATGCCCGCCCAACCGGTCGCCGAAGCGCAGCGACTTCTCCAGGTTGACCTCCGCGCCCTGCGGAAAACCGGTGGTCAGCGACAGGGTCTCGTTGGACACATCGACGGAAAACGTTTCGGGCGTTTTCGCCACCACCGTCAGGCAGCAGCCGTTGACGGCCACCGAGTCGCCGATGGCCAGGTGGTGCAGGCCGATCTGCGGCGCCTTGATGGTGAGGCGGGTATTGGCCGGCGTGACCGCGGCGGTTTCGATCAATCCGGTGGTTTCGATGATGCCGGTAAACATTAGCGGGAGTCCTCGACAATGGTCGCTTGGTGAACCTGTGCGGTGATGCGCAGGTCGGGGCCGATCTGGCGCACATCCGAAAATGCCAGCCTGACGCGCTGGTCCAGCCCCTTCAGTTCGGGCAGCGCAAACAGGCCGCGCGCGGAATCGCCAAAAATGCTCGGCGCCAGGTAAGCCACGATCTCGTCGACCACGCCGGCCGCCAGCAGCGAGGCATTCAGCTTGGCGCCGGTCTCGACCATCACGCGGTTCAGCCCGCGCGCAGCCAGTTGCTGCATCATTTTTTCCAGGTCGACCTTGCCCTTGATTGCTTCGGTCGGCACCGTCATGACCTCGATGTTCATCGCCCGCAGCGCGGCGATGCGCTCGCCCGACATGACGGCGGTGGCGACCAGCGTGTTGCCACCCTGCAGGATGCGGGCGTGATCGCCGATATCCAGCCGGCTGTCGAGCAGCACCCGCAGCGGCTGGCGGTCGCAGGCGACGTCGCGCACGGTCAGTTCGGGATCGTCGACGATAACGGTGCCGATACCGGTCATCACCGCGCACGCTTCGGCGCGCATCCGATGCACGTCCCGCCGCGACTCGGCGCTGGTGATCCATTTCGAAACGCCATTGGCCAGCGCGGTCTTGCCGTCCAGCGTCGCCGCCACTTTCAGCGTCAGCCAGGGGCGTCCGCGGGTCACGCGCGACAGGAATGCCTGCAGGCCGCGAGCGGCTTCGGCTTCCATCAGGCCCATGTCGACCCGGATCCCGGCCGCGCGCAGGTTGTCATGCCCGGCGCCGTTCACCCCGTCGAACGGGTCGTGCAGCGCCGAGATCACCCGCGCCACCTTTGCCTTCACCAGCAGGTCCGAGCACGCCGGTCCGCGCGATTTCGGGTGCAGCGCACAGGGTTCCAGCGTCGAATAGACGGTCGCCCCCTCGGCGGACTCGCTGCAGGCGGCCAGCGCCACCGCCTCCGCATGCGGCCTGCCGCCTGCCTGGGTAAAACCCTCGCCGATGATGCGGCCGTGCTTGACGATCACACAGCCGACGAACGGGTTCGGCGTGGTGATGCAGCGGCCCCGCTCGGCAAGGGCCAGCGCGCGCGCCATCATCGCGTGGTCAAAGGCGGTGAACATGTCAGTCTGCTGTCGTCGCGCGGCGCGAATGGACGGCGCCTGCCGCAAGGCCGGGCTGCGCCGGCCTAGGCCGGATGGTGGTGGGTCTGGCGTGCATGTCTTACTTCTTCGTCACTTCGCGAATCGCATCCTTGAAATCCTCGACGTCGGAGAAACTCCTGTATACCGACGCAAAGCGCACATAGCCGACCTGATCGAGCTTTTTCAATTCTTCCATCACCATCTCGCCGATTTTTCTCGACGGCAGTTCACGCTTGGCTTCATTCAGCACCGCCTGCTCGATGCGCTCAACCGCCTCCTCCATCCTGGCAGTTTCGACCGGACGCTTGTGCAGCGCGCGGTGGAAGCTGGTTTCCAGTTTCAGCCGCGAAAAATCCTCGCGCTGGCCGTTTGACTTGACGATGGTCGGCATCCGCAGTTCGGCGGTTTCGTAGGTGGTGAAGCGCTTGTGGCAGACGGTGCAGCGGCGGCGCCGGCGCACCACGTCCCCCTCTTCCGAGACGCGCGAATCGATCACCTGGGTTTCCTGGGCAGAGCAGAACGGACATTTCATGTTTGCATGCCCGCCCGGCTGCCTAGGCGCCGTAAACCGGAAACTTGCGCGTCAGCGCCGTCACTTTTTCGCGTACCGCCGCGATGCTGGCCGCGTCGCGCGGATGGTCGAGCACGTCGGCAATCAGGTTGGCGGTCAGTTCGGCTTCGGCAACGCCAAAGCCGCGCGTGGTCATCGCCGGCGAACCGAGCCGGACGCCACTGGTGACGAACGGCTTCTCCGGATCGTTCGGGATCGCGTTCTTGTTGACGGTGATATGCGCCTGGCCGAGTACGGCTTCGGCTTCCTTGCCGTTGATGTTCTTGGCCCTCAGGTCAACCAGCATCACGTGCGATTCAGTACGGCCGGAAACGATCCGCAAGCCGCGGCTGATGAGCGTGCGCGCCATCGCGTCCGCATTCTTCAGCACCTGCTCCTGGTAACCCTTGAAGCCGGGCTCCAGCGCCTCCTTGAACGCAACCGCCTTGGCGGCAATGACATGCATCAGCGGACCGCCCTGGATGCCGGGGAAGATTGCCGAGTTGATCACCTTTTCATGCTCGGATTTCATCAGGATGATGCCGCCGCGCGGACCGCGCAGCGATTTGTGCGTGGTCGAGGTGACGACATCGGCGAACGGCACCGGATTGGGATAGACGCCGGCGGCGATCAGGCCGGCATAGTGCGCCATGTCGACCATGAAATAGGCGCCGACTTCCTTTGCAATCCGGGCGAAGCGCTCGAAATCGATACGCAACGAGTACGCCGACGCGCCGGCAAGAATCAGCTTCGGTTTCGATTCGCGCGCCAGCCGCTCGACCTGCTCGTAATCGATCTCCTCTTTTTCATTGAGGCCGTAGCTGACGATGTTGAACCACTTGCCGCTCATGTTGACCGGCGAGCCGTGGGTCAGGTGGCCACCCATGGCGAGGCTCATGCCGAGGATGGTGTCGCCGGGCTTCAGCAGCGCGAAATACACCGCCTGGTTGGCCTGCGAGCCGGAGTTGGGCTGCACATTGGCGGCGTCGGCGCCGAACAGCTTCTTGACCCGGTCGATCGCCAGCTGCTCGACCACATCGACAAATTCGCAGCCGCCGTAATAGCGCTTGCCCGGATAGCCTTCGGCGTACTTGTTGGTCAGCTGGGAACCCTGCGCCTGCATCACCGCCGGGCTGGTGTAATTTTCCGACGCGATCAGCTCGATGTGATCTTCCTGCCGCTGGTTTTCTTTCTGGATCGCCGCGAAAATTTCGGCGTCAACGACGGAAACGGTTTTCGAGTGCTGGAAGGCTGAGGGCATGGTGGGGTTCCGGCGGTTGCAGCGCCCGAACGATATCCGGCGCTTTGTGATTGAAATTGCAGCGATTTTAACATGCCACCCCCGTATCCAGTGGTCAGGACGGTGCGATGACACCATCCATCGCGTCGGACAAATGCAGGCTGACAAGCGAAACACAAGCACTGGCGCGCGTTTCCGGGCGATTTTGGCCCAGGACCCGCGCCAGCGCTTGTGTTTCGAGTTTTTCTATCGTCCGTTTTCCATCCCATGCGACCAAGGTCCGCGGGCAAAGCCGATATAATCGCCGGACAATAAATCAGAAAACATGCCGCAATCGGAGACCTTTCCCCGGGGGAATGCTGTGCAAGCTTTGCTGAAAATGTCTCGATTGATTGATGCCGTGACCGATTTCATCGGTCGCCAGGTGTACTGGCTGACGCTGGTTGCGGTGCTGGTCAGTTCCGGCAACGCCATGATCCGTTATCTGTTCGACAACAGTTCGAACGCGTGGCTGGAATTGCAGTGGTACCTGTTTTCGGCCGTGTTCCTGCTGTGCGGGGGTTACGCGCTGTTGCACGGCCAGCACGTCAGGATCGACGTCATCTATTCGCGTTTTTCGCGCCGTGTGCAGCTGTACATCGATGTCTTCGGCACCGTGTTTTTCCTGCTGCCAACGGCAATTCTGCTCGGTTACCTGTCGTGGCCGGTATTCGTCAACGCCTACGTCGGCGGCGAAGTTTCCAGCAACGCCGGCGGACTGATTGTCTGGCCCGCACGCCTGCTGGTGCCGATCGGCTTCCTGCTGCTGGCGGTACAAGGGGTTTCGGAACTGATCAAACGCATTGCCATCATCCAGGGCCTGATCCCGGATCCGGCCGAGACCGGGCACGGGCCCACCGCAGAGGAGGAACTCGCGCGCGCGATTGCCGAGGCGCGCGAGCAACAAGCCAAAACAGCCAACTGACGCGGACCGACCATGACGCAATTCATCATTCACAACATGGCCCCGCTGATGTTCGTCGGGCTGTTTGCCTTCCTGCTGCTGGGTTATCCGGTGGCGTTCGCCCTGGCCGCCAACGGCATCGTGTTTGGCCTGATCGGCATCGAGCTCGGCCTGCTGCAGCCGACGCTGTTCCAGGCGCTGCCGGAGCGGATCTGGGGGGTGATGTCCAACGACACCCTGCTGGCGGTACCGTTCTTCACCCTGATGGGGCTGATCCTCGAACGCAGCGGCATGGCCGAGGATCTGCTCGACACCATCGGCCAGTTGTTCGGTCCGGTGCGCGGCGGTCTCGCCTTCGCCGTGATTTTTGTCGGCGCGCTGCTCGCCGCCACCACCGGCGTCGTTGCCGCCTCGGTGATTTCGATGGGCCTGATCTCGCTGCCGATCATGCTGCGCTACGGCTACGACCGCCGCCTGGCATCCGGCGTCATTGCCGCCTCCGGCACCCTGGCGCAGATCATCCCACCTTCGCTGGTGCTGATCATCATGGCCGACCAGCTTGGCAAATCGGTCGGCGACATGTACGCCGGCGCCTTCATTCCGGGCATTGTTCTCGCCGGCCTTTACGCGTCGTATGTGGCGGGAGTCGCCATCTTCAAGCCGAAATGGGCGCCTGCGTTGCCGCTGGAGGCACGCGTGTTCCGCGAGCCCAGCGGCAGCAGCGGCATCCCCTCACTGCTGGTGATCGTTGCCATCTCGATTGCCATCTCGATCGGCTTCGCAAAGAACGTTTCCGCCATCGGCGACCTGATGCAGCCGTTGATCGGCAAGAAATTCGCGCTGAATGGCCTCGACGAGTTGATCGTCGTGTCGACCGCTGTGGGAGTCGGCCTGGCGTTTATTGCGGCGCATATCAATAACTGGCTGAAAATTGGCCTGCTGTCGAAAATCGCCGAACGGGTGGTGTTCGTGCTGGTGCCGCCGCTGGCGCTGATCTTCCTGGTGCTCGGTACCATTTTCCTCGGCATCGCCACGCCGACCGAAGGCGGTGCGATGGGTGCGACCGGGGCATTCATCATGGCACTGGCGCGCGGCCGGCTCAGCTTCAAGCTGATGCGTCAGGCGATGGATTCGACCGCCAAGCTCACCGCCTTTGTCGTCTTCATCCTGATCGGCGCACGCGTGTTCAGCCTGACGTTTTACGGTGTGGACGGCCACAAGTGGGTCGAGGAACTGCTGACGCAACTGCCCGGCGGGCAGACCGGCTTCCTGATCGCGGTCAACATCCTGGTATTCGTGCTCGCGTTCTTCCTCGATTACTTCGAACTGGCCTTCATCATTGTTCCCCTGCTCGGGCCTGCCGCCGACAAGCTCGGCATCGACCTGATCTGGTTCGGCGTGCTGCTGGCCGTGAACATGCAGACCTCGT
>CAYQKN010000090.1:0-692 GCA_964417885.1 uncultured Burkholderiales bacterium
CTGTGGGAAGTCCTCGAACAATCGCCGCGGCAACCTTCGAGTAGGAGTACGACCCGATGGACTCACTTTGGTACGGAGAGTACCGAGCCTGCGCCGTATCCTTGCCGTAGTACAGGGCCAGAGCCATGTCACAGATACCGTTGATCGCTGTGTCATACCCCACAGAATCTACTTCTGGGTAAGCTTCAAGCCCCGTCGCAAGTTCAAACAACAACGTCGCTTGTCGTAAAGCAACAGTCGAGTATGAGGACAAATCATCCTCTGGAATGTCTGAGAACTCTGATAGATCGTCAGTAGTAGGCGGAGTAAGGCGAGCCATCAGCCGTTCCTCATCTCATCTCAACGACGCGAGAGATCAGCTTCCCTCGTACCGCGTACATTCTCCAGGCGAAGAACCTCGTCGGACACTTCAAGCGAGGAAGGACGAAGACCAGACGCGAAGAAAACCACGCCGTATCGTGCTACCTGCTCATCTGGATTATCGGCAATGTCTAGCCACGAGTTCCCGCCGCGATCTACCGTAAGTTCCCATTGGGGAGAACCGACAACGACCTCCAACTCCTGTCCTGCACGCCACACCATTCCAAGGGCGCTGAATCCCGTAGCGACGAAATGAATCACGCGGGACTCTACCTTCGTCTTGCGAGGAGACTTCTTTGTCGAACCCTTCTCCGCGGTATCCGTAACAGGAG
>CAYQKN010000090.1:792-6246 GCA_964417885.1 uncultured Burkholderiales bacterium
TTGGTTCGGGAGTTGGTTCGGGAGTTGGTTCGGGAGTTGGTTCGGGAGTTGGTTCGGGAGTTGGTTCTGAGACAGCGTCCATCTCAGCGATAACAGAATCAAGATCAAACGACGTATTAGCCATGACACATCTCTCTAAGTGGGGGAGGGATCGAGTACTGCAAGCTTACAGAACTAAGGACTAACGCCGCTTCTGTAAGAACTCGACACGATCCCGCAGCCGGTCAACTTCCTTCAATGCCGAATCCGCGACAGCAAGCGCACGCTCTTTCTCTTTCTGCTCGGCATACCTGCCCGCGCGTATCCCTAAACTGTGCGCCTGCGAGATCCTCCACGCGGTGTTGGGCGTTGTCACAACCGCTACCACCCGCACAGCATCGCGTTCATGCGATCGAGATCCTGGACAAGTCTGCGGACAATTCACATGAAGAGCACGTTCAGTTTCGAGAACAAGAGGATCAAAAGTCGTCACCGGGAACTCCGCAAATACGCAATCTCCGTACGAAGCAGAGATGCCTCTCTTTCCAACCCCCGACAAACTCGCTCAGCGTCAAGCCTGCGTCTTTCCGCAGCCGTTGCAATGAACACAGAAGCTCCAAGTAGCACAGCCAGCACGATGACAAGAAAAAACATCAATCCTCCATAGGTCGTACCCAACGGGATACCCCTAAGTAAAGCAGAAGAAAGGAACTGGGCTCAAGGAGAGAAGAACCACGGGTAGGACCGCACGTAACGTACCGACTCCGTGATCGCGTAACGAAGCGCTCCCACGACCATATCGACAACCTCGACAACAACCACGTACCCAACCCGTAAGACGGAACGCATATGTCTCCCCTCAGCGATACGTGCGGGTGTTCCACCGAGCCTTATTCCCCTGATAGAGCACAAGGTTCCGATCATTTTGCATCACGGTGTACGCGCCAGGATGGAACTTGGATGTCCGAGAACGCCAGAGAGCGGTCTTGCCTTGATAGACCACAAGATCGCCGTTGTACTGCATCCGCACAAACGCTCCGGGGTGCCGGTTCGTCTTGGATGACCACACAGCCTTGTTGCCATCGTAGAGAACGAAGTTTCCATCCCCCTGCATGACGGCTGCATACTTTCCGTTCGCAGACAGCAGTGTCTGTCCTGCGTACATCTGCTGACCAGGCTTGAGAACAGGACCAATACTTGTCGCCGCCGGACGGACGGCAGTCTTGACCGGACCTGAGTTCGCCCACCACTTGCTCGGATCAAAGAGCAGCTTGCTCGGATTAGATAGATACAAATAGCGAATTGAATCGGCTTGGCTTTGGGACATGTTGCAGGTCCAGCCGTTCGGCACCTTACTTGACGAAAGGTGAAGATGGTCTCCAGTTGAGTTGCCGGTGTTGCCCGACTGACCGATGTCCTGCCCCTTTGTCACCTTCTGACCATGCTCCACACGAACAGTCGGACTGAGATGTTGGTAATACAAAACGCTGTACCCGTAAACCGGGAGCTTGGCGCAGAGCAAGATCCAGTTCGATGCACTACCAGGAACCGCATACTGCGAGCCGCTTGGGTGGTTAGGCACGCCGTTACGAGCGCCAACAACAACAGAATCCCGAGCCGCAAAGAGCTTCGTGCCTCGGTTAATTCCGACATCCCAGCCGCGATGGGGATTTCCACTCGGGTAATTCCATCCTGCATTAAGGCGACGGTTCCCAGTGAAAGCGGGACTCGCGACGTAGATCTCTCCACCAACACCCGGTTCTCCCGGAACCGTAATAGCAGCGGCTCCAGGGTCAGGCTGAATCGTGATGTCTGCGGGAAGCGCTTCAGGATCGACAGGTAACCCGTCAGGCTGAGCTTCATTAGCGGGAGTACCAGGCACAATACCGTCCCCGTCTAGCCCCGTTGCCGGGGGAAGGGGGGCTGGGGTAGCCACAGGAGCGACAGGAGGCGGAGTTGGTTGTGGTTGATCTCGATACGTTATCCAGACAGCAGCGCTCACAACAACAAGGAGAGCAGCAAAGAGCGCGATAACCCAACGTGTTCTCACAGGTTCTCCTTACCGACCCCATATGACTTTGTAAGGGGAGTGAGGTAGAACGTGAGGAGGACGCCGACAGCCGAAACAGCGGCGTTATCGAGGGCATCTCGCAGCGTGGGGAGCCAGTCAATACTTGTGACGCCGCCTGACGTGACCACGGCAAGAGCCAAGAACCCAAAGAAAGCGCCGATGAAAGCGCCCGCAACATGACGGACGGGTGCTGGAAGGTTAGCGATCCACTCGCTCATGAGAGTAACCTCTTTCGTTGGTTACTCTACTTATCGGCTCTTTCGAGGATGCGTCGCACGAATTGACGTTTGTTTGGGATGTACGACACAAGATCAAAGAGAAGTAGCGCGGTTGCTGTCATCAAGAAAATGGCTTGTAAGGCCGGTACGCCGTAGATCACGCGGCATACCTGACGATCACGAAGCCGGAGCCGCCGTTACCGGATACGCCAGTCGAGGCGTAGTGATACAGACCCCCGCCACCGCTGCCAGTATTCGCCGCGCAGTCTGCGGGGTCAGTGTTGCTGTTACCGATAGAGCCGGTCGTGCCACCGCCGGAGCCACCCGCGCCCCCGACACTGAGGCCAGCGCCACCACCACCGCCGCAGATGTAGCCGCCCGAGCCGAGGCTGAATAGGTCAGTCCACGACTGGTAAGTGTTGCTGCCAGCACCACCCGCGCCCCCGGTCGAGGCCGTGCCCGCCGCCCCCGTGCCGCCCGCACCACCACCACCACCGGCTCCGGTGTAGTCGGAATATCCAGCGCCGCCAGCGGAGCCTTGTCCGGATGTTCCAGTCCCGGCGGCTTGACCTGCCGAACCACCACCGCCGCCGGAGCCGCCTGTGCGTCCTGCGCCAATCGAGTACGCGCCGCCACCGCCGCCGCCAGTCGCCGTGTTCGATGCAAACGAGGAATCACCGCCATCGTTTCCGACTTGTGCCGTGTTCTTTCCGACCCCGCCAGCACCTACCGTGACCGTATAGGTCTGCGCCGTTACAGAGATGCTCGACACGTATAGCAGCCCGCCAGCGCCACCGCCGCCTGCCACGTAGCCACCGCCGCCACCGCCGCCACCGACGATCAGCGCTTCTACTGTCGCTGAGCGATTGACGACAAGCGAGCCACTGGCTGTGAAGCAGTGGTATTTGTAGCCACCGAACGTAATTTCTGTGCCACCGGTCGCTATGATGACCGCTGCGCGGCTCGGCAACCAGTCATAGATGCCTGTCGAAATACGTGTTCCTTTTTGTCTCATCAGGCTATCCTGTGAACGTAGCCATTGATGTTAATGACATTTGCCACTGATGCGAAGGCTTTAACAACTAAAGGCGTAGCGTTACCACCAATAGGCCATCCATCAATAACATATACAGCACCTGACTCAGCAGGGATTGTCAGTTCAATGTGGTCGTCTGGATCAGTTGTTCCACCAAACTGAATCGTCAACTTCCTAGCAGTAGTGTCAGTATTGGCTGCATAAAGATACACCTTGTCAATAACACCAGGCGTGCTTGATCCAGTGTGTATCGTCGTACCTGGAGAGGACGTAGCGGCAACCTTGATGTTGCGCCCATACGATGACCCTGAAAGAAGAATCTCTGTAAATGTAGCCACGCCTAACCTCCGAAGATCGCACTAGCAATAATGGCGCTCGCATCATCGGGTGCCGAGCCCGCATCGTCCCACGACGTGCTTGAACCATCAGTCTTTAGGAATTTGCCGCTATTGCCGGTCTGAGTGGGCAAAGACACGCCACCACCTCCACCACTAGAAACATGAATACCCATACTCTGAAACCCCCAACAAACTAGCTCTCTTAGTAATATCGGCTGATGTCAACCTAGCCCTAGTCACCAGCGGCCACATACGTCAACACCCCATAGATGTAGTCATTGTTCAGCCAGTTTGATGCTGGAAGGTTAGCGATCCACTCGCTCATGAGAGTAACCTCTTTCGTTGGTTACTCTACTTATCGGCTCTTTCGAGGATGCGTCGCACGAATTGACGTTTGTTTGGGATGTACGACATGAGGCCGAGAACAAGAAAACACGCAGCAGTTATCGTGAAAACGGCCTGCACTACCGGAACACCGAAGATCACAGCGTCCTGTCCTCAGACCCCTTCTGACTCACCGCGTACCTTCACAGTCAGAAATGAAAACCTGATAATCGGCTCGAATGGCGATCTGAGCACATGCTTTAACCGGGCCTGACGGCGGGGGTCCGAGGGTGATGAACGATGTGGAGAACGCCAAACCTGCCGCGAGGACGCCAGGAAAGATCCAACTCACGGGGTGCCCCACTTGGCTTTCAGGTACGCCTCGATGGTTGCGCGGTCGCCTGCGCCAACCACGCCCTCGTAGATCAGAAACTCCCCCAGCCAACCATCCCAACGCACCGAGTATGAGCCGTGACCGCCACCCGAATAATCCCACACATCCCCGATCTGCAACGGCCCACCGCCATTGAAATCATCATCACCGGGGTCTATCGTTCCGCCCGCCACCCCATCCTTGTCCAGATGGCTAGACGCGCTATCGAAAACTGCCGTGTATTGGGTGGGGGTGTTCGCGGAAATGCCCGCGCCAGCGACCATCGACCCCGCATACATGCACAACTGTGAGCCGGTGTTCATGGCGATACCGGAACCCTGATGGTTAGTAATGTTCTGCCAACCGATCAGCGCCCGCAAAGTGGACGAATCCGTCGTGAGCGTGTCAGTTTGGCATACGAAAAAGTAGGTGCATTGGGTGGTCTGCGTCCACGCATCGTGCTTCAAATACGATCCGTTGCCGGGGGTGAAGTCGAGAACGTTCAACCCGTTCTGGGTTCGGGTGCCCGTTGTCGGCCCGCTTGGGTAGGTGGAGTCCAGGTCTTTCCCATTCCCCGATAGGTCCGTCAGTAGCGTGACGTACCCGCCCGTGTCTGTGATTGTTCCCGTGTTCGACGCATCCCACCAGCCAGTCAACCCCGCGACGCTCGCAGGCGTCCACGGCGCTGATACCACGACTCCGGCACCAATGATTCCCAGATTCGTTGTCACTTAGGACTCCATATCTCCGGCGAGCAACCAACTATCGGAGTCAATTTTGACCAGCGTTGCACAAGAAAATTGTGCTCGTAGTTGCAAGCTAGGAGTGCCGACAACAGTCACCCCCGAATCTCCTGTGATAAACACTTGACCTGCTCCATACTGAAATAGGTCAACTCGTGTTCCTGTCGGAAGAGACACATCAACTTCGGCAGGAACGGTCACCGTTACTGGAGTTGCGCTATCCAAGATCACCATACGTCCAGCATCTCCAGCGACTAAAGTGTAGTCGGTATCTGTCTGAGTATTAAGTGACTGCGTAGCGGCGTAGATGTCAGCGGCTGATAGTCCAGGACCGCTCCCTTCACCAGAAACCCAAATCGACACAACTGACTC
>CAYQKN010000090.1:6266-8647 GCA_964417885.1 uncultured Burkholderiales bacterium
ATCGGCTTTTGTCTGTCCTACCCCTTGAGGATCTTGGCAGGAGTTCCATCGTCGTCGTAGACATTCCCAACCGGAACGAGGTCGGAGTACGACGAGTTGTGCATAATCGCTCCGCCTGGGTACTTGATCTGATTGCGCCCGAAACGGTTGTTCTGAACCCGAATGAGATTCTTGTACGGGCCACCGCTTGTGACGTTGACGCTAACGGCTCCGCCGTCGATGAAGTTGTTCTCAATCGTGAGATCGCTTGTTACTCCGGCGTCCTGGGTGACGATGACCGCTGCGTTATTTGCCCCGCTAATTGAATTGCCGCTAATACGAACACCACTTCCCGCCTGAACCATGATCGCGTCTGAATGCGACGGGCCTCCTGCTTGCGCTGGATCTGACGAATACGTGACAAAATCATGAAGCCAGGAATCATAAAGTTTCACCCCACTGCCGTAGATGGTCATTCCGTCCGCCGTGCCCGACAGGTTGATCCTCCTGAAAATGCCTGCTTGGTTGACCTTGATCCCATCTTGTCGCACGTTGGGGAACTCAGGGACAATCGTGATGTCCTCGACCAAGTAGTTCGTCGCGACCGCGTGGACGATAGACAAAATGCCCTGCTGCCCACTCGTGATGGGCTTGCCGCCACGGAAGATGCTCTTGCGGCAGATGACGTTGGGAGCCTTGATGACGACGTTGCCATGAACGTCAAGACCCTCCACAATCTGTCCGGGAGTGGTGATGACGAGATCCCCGTCCCATCGCTTGAGGGAAAGGTATCCAGTGTTACTTGCGTCGGGCCGCATCAGGTATCTGTTCCTTCTCTAGAATCTGCTAAATGGTCAGCAACACGACGATCTATTCCCATCGAGTGCATGATGGCTTGCTGCTTGGGGATAAGGATAGAGTCCATCTCATTCTCTAGCCGAACCGCCCGCTTGTCCAAATCTTCAAAGCGTGTCGTCAAATGATGGATAGCCTCAAGTCCCAATTCCAACCGCTGAGAAATGTCGTAGAGACTCTTACCACCATTGGGTGTCATGAGAGTGTCAAGGAGACTTTGCACCGACATAGATGCCGTGTGCTCCGCGATGCGCGTCATCTCCGCTTGACGCTCCTCCTTCTTTGCCTGACTCCGCCGATGAAGGCTTGAAATAGCCCGAGGAACAAGCCACACAGCAGAGACAAAGGCAAGGATCGCCGCTGCAATGATTCCCACATCAGAGGCAATCTCTGTGCCAGGAATCACCCCCAACATACGGGCCTGCAACCATTTTCGAGAACAACCGACATCTGTAGATTCATACGTGCCTCCAACCAGGAAAGACGCTCTCTACCTAATATCGGCATTTCAGCCGTGAGACGGCACTACTCACGAAACTAGAATAGAGCGCCCAAGACAGGACTACACACCCTGATACAAGCAGTACACATCCTGAGTGTCTGCGGAGACGACGGCATACAGCACGTCCTCAGACTGAACATCCACGGAGATAGAAGAACCTGCCGCAAGTTCGTACCCATAAGCAGAATCCGTGACGCCTGGACCGCCGAGAAACACAGAGACGCCGCCGGTTGGATTCTGGATGAGGACAGTGTGGGCATAGTCGCCCAACTCCCGAACAGAGTCCGTAGCCGAGGACACCTGAGTTGCATCAGTTCCTACTGACACGGTTGCATGAGCAATAGCCACGATCATCCTCCACAAAGTAAGTCTCTACTTGGAATATCGGCATTCAGGGCAAAAGGAAAGAGGGAGTGGGGGTTACCCACTCCCTCTTTATCCTTGTCGGGACAGACTAGCTAACGTCTGCAACAACCCAGTTGTCTGAGTTAGTCACTCGGGGTACGAGGTTCCACTCAATCAGGTACTGGCGAGCCGACGGATCTTTCTCTTTCCAGGTCTTCGCGAACTTGCCCGTGAAGCCTGAAGGAGCCTCGTCGTCAGCCGCAGGGCCATTGACAAGTTCGATCGGGCGGTTGGTGGTGAAGTCGCCGATGAACACACTGTCGTCGGGGACGAACGAAGTCTCGCTGCCTCCGGTGACGGGGGTGTAAACCTGCTCGACGGTCTGCCAATCCAAGCCCATGAAACCTGGGAGCATCCCCGTGGCGTAGAACTCGTCCTTCATCCGGTCGCTCAGAAGAGTGCCGCCCATGAAAGTCGTCGCTACGCCAGTGGCTGCGAAGGAGTCAAAGATCTTGGAAACAGTGGTTTCGTTGGCGTACGCACGATTCGCCTTCACGCCAGCATCAGCCTGAATGACACGCTTCCACGTGCGGATGTCGTCCACAATTTGAGCCGGAGTGGCAGTGGCCCATGCGGTCCCTGCACTTGGCTGGTGTGTGGCTGCCATGCCATAGTCAATGTCAACCTCGTACCCGTCAGG
>CAYQKN010000090.1:8657-16442 GCA_964417885.1 uncultured Burkholderiales bacterium
CGTGGTCGTGATCTGGCCTTCAAGTGCGCGCCACAGCGCCCACTCAGCGAAGACATCAAACCGAACATTGAGATCGGCGATCTCGCGAACGACGGCCTTCTCAGCGTTGGTACGAGCAAGTTCTCCTGGCTCGCGGACCCAATGCAGAGTCGTCGGTTCAAAGACCTTCTTCTCGCGAAGGTAGATGAAGCCGGTCGAGACCGTCCTGCGCGACTGGCGCGCCACGACGTTCGCCTCGGAGTTCGGCACGTTCGGCTGCGCGATGTTGCGCTGGCCTTCAATGACGTCCCACGAGATTGTCGGGAAGGGGTGAGAGTCCTGTGGAACTTCGTTCAGCAGGACAAGATTTTGAGGTGTGGTCAGCTTCTCAACCACTCCCCGAAGAACCTGTGGCTCAAAGAGCGAAATATCAGGCAAGGAAGTCGCCTCCATAGCTATGAGGGGATGTTGCCCCTCGGTCGGGTTGCGTGGCCTGCTACGTGACGAAGCTGGCCTTGCTTATTAGGTATTTACTTGTTGGTGAGTCGCGCTAGGAAGCGAGACCCGTAGAGGGGAGGGCGGTCGTGAGAAACGTCCTCCCCTCTAGGTCGTAGCTAGAAGATGAACACGTCCAAGCCGGTATGCTGACGTGCGTTCAGATCAGTGATGGCGTAGGAGTCTGCGCCCGAAAGCACCGACTTCTTCAGCACACCAGCGATCACGATATTGGCAAAAACGGGAGCAGCGTTTGCATCGGAACCGGTGTCAACCGACTGACGAAGAACGCCAACCGCCGTTTCGGTGCCGTCACTGAGACTGTTGTTGTACGCGGAGTACAGCTTGGTGGCTGTGACCTGACCAAGAACTCGTCCTGCCAGGAGAACTCCCTGACCAGGAGTGAGCTTGACTCCACGCTGGATGATGGACGCTGGACTTGAGGCAATTTCAGTATCGACCCCGAGCGCACCTTCAGTGTAGGTGGGCGCGGCGTTGACGTTGCCAACGTATTCGACCATGTGTGGTTACTTCCCCTCGGTGGTGTTAAAGCCTGCTGCTTGCACGGGGCCACCGTCGGCAGTCAGACGAGCGATTTCTTGAGCGATGTCGGTTTCCTGCGAATCAAGATCGGAATCCTGCACCCCTTGCCCTTCCTCTGCGCTCAAAGAGACGAGAGGCTGCTCAGGAACAAGGCGATCGAACATCTCCTTATTGGACAGACGAAGCTCCAACATGGCATCGCGCTGGGCGGGAAGGATTCGGCCCTCAGTCACAAGAGCTTCAACTTCAGAAAGGGCCAGAGCCTCTTCTGCTTCCTTGACCGTCGCACTCAACGCGATGTTCTCTTCGACAACATCCGCAATCTTGGAGAGGATGGCATCTGCTTCAAGGGTCTGACCCTCAGACAGTTCCACAACACCAGACTCCGTCAGCGCCGATGAAAGCTTGACGAGAAGCTCAGATGAAGGCTTGAGCACCTCAACCTCAGCAACCAACGCCTCGTTTGAACTGGTCAACTCTGCGACCTGTTCAGTGAGGGCGACGATCGAGTCGGCTTCAGGAGCCGAACTCAGTTCCGCCTCGACCTTTTCCAGCTTGGCTTGCATCGCTGGAACATCGACTTGGTGGCTAAGCTTTAGCTCAGTGAGCAATTCATTCAAGGTAGCCACGCGAGGCTCCTCCTTACGTTGGGTACTGGTTGATTCCTCCACCGCTTCCGGTGTTAGTACAACCACTTCATTACTTGTATCGGCAGAAGCCGCAACAATTTCTTCATACTCTTCAAGGCCGGTAACGTAAGGCCGGTTCGTCACGCACACATGCAAAAGAGCAGGACCAACAGGCTCACCTGTCGTCGTGTCCTTGTAGTTGGTGCTCAAGAAAGCCGAAGCCCCGAGAAGGGTGGAGCCCAACTTGTCGGCACGGGTTGAATCGCGCGCGTCAATGATCGCGTACACCTTGCCGTCAGACTCTTCAATGCCCACAACTTCCCCGATGTTGCGGTCAGGATCTTCCGAGTGACGGTTGTTAGAATCAGCCAACGGAACCTGAACGATGTCGCACACACCGGCATCGAAATTCTTCTTCAACGCCGACACAAACTCGTCGTCAACTTCGATCTTGCCTCCGGACACGCCGGGATAGATAAGCGTCCCCTTGTTGAGAATGTGTTTCTTGAAAAGACGAGAGGAAGATGTCCGCTGACGCGGGGTCAACTCGATGAAGCCTTCACCGTCTTCCTCTCGTGAACGGGAGGGAACAATGACATGAGACATACCAGTCACACCTTCTTCGCAAAATTGATCTTTTTCAGGGGGGCATTTTTGAACGGAAGAAGAGGTCCGCCAGACTTCTTCAGATCTGACATGAACTTCTGGATAGACTGGCCCGCGGGCAACTCAATCGCCGGGATCGGCTTGCCATCGTCCTGCACTCCGTGAACCGTCCCGCTGTCCTGGTCGTACCAATAGAACACCGCCGGGTACTTCCCGATCGCGGACGTCTGTCCGATCCGCGCGCCGTCGGGAACCTTGATCTCTTGATCCTTCCAGCGAATGATTCGGTAGTCCTTTGCGGCGGCATTCTTCTCGGTGACCTTCGCTTCCACGCTCGGAAGATCCTTCACATCAACCTTCTTCGTCTCCACCGCATCCTGAGCCGGAGCAGGCTTGACCTCAGCCATCTTCCGGAGGTGGTCCAAGAAAATCTTCGCCTGCCCTTCATCGGAAACAAGAGCAATAGCCTTCGCTGTCTTCGAGGGCTCCGCGCCGATCTCGCGCAATGACTGGGCAAGCGCCGAGCGCGTGTCCTTCGTAAGAGGGGCAGGCTTGTTCCCCGGAGTCGGAGACGGAACATTGACTCCAGGAACCCCTGTCGGGTTTTTCTTCCGGGAGTTCACCGTGACGAGAGAACCGATGGGCTCGCCAAAGTACTTGGCCCCCGCCTCCGTTTTAACGATGCGCTGAGCCAGCCCCACAGCGCCGCCCTCGGCACCACGGAGCAGTTCCACGAACGACTGCATAGTGTTCACACGTTCCCCCTCAAGAAGAAAATCGGCATCTACTTGATGGACGTGCCAGGAATCTTCGACAACTTCTCCACAACACCGGCAATGTCGCCGTCAAGAATGAGTCCGTTCTTCCCCAGCGTCTCGGGAACAAGAGAGACAATCCAGAACAAGTCGTCGTTTCTTTTCGCATAGGACAAGACAGCTTCCACAATCTTCGGATACTCGCCCCTGACAACTGCTTTAGCCACGCCACTTCCTCCACCACGACTTGAGCTTGGACAAGATCCTCACCGACCACGACTTGTATTCCTTGCCCGACATGTCACGGATGTCCTGAGACGACACACCGGGACGAGACTCATCACGTGTCGTCTCCTTCGCACGAGAACGCGAGTACGTCCGCAATCCCTTCGGGCTCGCCCTATCTACCTTGAGAGAGATGGGACGACCGTCATCGTCACGTCCCTCAATCATGAAAATCAACAAACACCGGCAGCGAGGATGTCGCGGAGGGGACTGGAGATCCTGATAAACCGCGGGAGGATTTGTTGCGTATGACAATCCAGCGGGGAACTCCTTATCCACGGCAATGACCGTTCCGTGCAGCGCCGAGCACGTCGCACACGGAGGAGTGTTTAGGGCAAAGTTTGCCAGCCACACCTTCTTGACCGTGATGTCTTCACGCCCCGCATAAGTGAACATGTGTCCATCATTGAGCCCCCGTTGGAGAGCAACAGATACGGACAAAGACGCGCGCGTAGACATTGCCGATGAGAGACGAGCGATGTCCTCGGCTAAGTCAACAGCGACTTCGTCAGCGTGAGCCTTACGTTCATCCCTCGTTCTTTTCTTATCGCGAGCGATGACATCCTTATCCCAGAACGCACGCTGAAACTGATCCAGTGCTTGCACTTCCAAGTCCTTCATCTGCCGGTCAACATCCTTGAGAAGTTGGTCGAAGTACGTCCGAGACTTCTCGTCGGGGGAGGGAAGATCCACCCCCATCGCCGCGGCCTCTGCCTTCGCCTGCTCGACCCCAACCTCAAACCCCTGCTTGTACGCCGAGGTCACCCGCTCCCGCACACGCAACCGAGTCTGTTCCCACGAACTGCGGAAATTCGACACGACGTCATCACGCTTGACAAGTTGGTCGATCGTCGTCGCCGGATTCTTCCGGACACGTGTTCCGAGGTACTTGAGATACGACTTGAGTGCCTTCTGGTACATCGAACGAACGTCATTCTGCGCGGAAACGTCCAGATCCGCCGCCTTCTTCTTGTGCTCCCCCGCAATCTTCAGGAGATCCGCGAAGTCCGTCACAGCTATTCGTCCGAAAGAGAGGTGTCAAGAACGTCCACGGAATCCGCGGTCAGTCCCATGTTCGATGCGGGCTGCTCCACGTCCGTCGATTCCACGGGCGCGGATTCAGGAGATGCCGTCGAAATGGCTACTCCCGCCTCCTGAAGAAACGCACGAAACGCATTAGCGTCCTCAGGGTTGAGGTCTCCTGTTGCAGCACGCCGCGCTGCGATGGCTTCGTAGTCGATACGGAAGCCCAAGTCTTCGCTGACCTTCTTCTCAAGCTGGTCAAGGAACTCTGACGACACATTGACCCCGGCTCCAGCCGTGGCGAGACGATCGAAGATCGTGATGATCGACCGCTTCTGATCGTCAGTAAACGCACCCCACGTAAAGGTCGGGTACTTCCCCGTCCCAAAGTTCCAATCAATGAACCGCGGAATGATCTTGTCGTTGATCGCGTCAGCAATCTCCGCCATGATGGACTGCAACATCATGATGAACATGGCGTCGGACTGCTGCCCGAAGTCAACGAGCGTCTTGTCCCCACCCTGCTGCTGATCGAAGAACGCCGCAAGAACCGACTTACTCATCTGAGAGTTGTGATGATTGATGATGTCGAGGAAGTCGTAGGCCGCGCCAGGGTACTCGTTATGGACACGGAACCCCGGCGGCAATACGATGCCCTGAGCAAACCCGTAATCACCGAGCGCCGACCGGAACTTGGCAATATCGTTGCGACTCGCATTTGCCGGAATTTCTCCGACACGTGATCCAACCGCCCGGTGCTGCGCGGCAAGATGCGCGAGGTAGTACAGCTTTTCCTTCTTGTCGTAGTGATAGAAGGCTGACTGGAAGTACGACACGCCGTAGAAGGGGCGCTCTTCTTCCTGCGCCGCAAAGTAGAAACACCGCTCAGGAGGTATCGACGTGTCTACGGCCTTGCCGTGGAACGATAACTGCTGACGGAACCCTGCGAACTCTCCCTTAGGACCGGTGAGAAACGTCAGACTTTCGCTCGGGCGGTATGCAGCCTTCTTCAAGGTGATCTTTCCCTGAAGATCGCCCTTCTTCGGGATGTGGTAGACCAACTCAAACCCGGCGAAACCATCGAACAAAGCCATGAGAATCTGCGAAACGAATGTATTGAGGCTCGTCTGCATCCCGCCCGCGCTCGCAGGGAGGTTGAACATTTTCGAGATAAAGTCTGCTTCTTCGTCACCGTCAGGCGCCGCGACAATTTTCTTGGTAGAAAGAGCAGAGCGGACAGGCAACGTGATGAGACGGTACAAAGCGCGTGCTTGACCGTCGCGCTTCCGCATATTGACAAGCTGGCGAACCGTCGGCTCATCCCCGCCGTTGAACCGGGAGATCTCATAGACATCGTCCTGCGTCTGGTACCCGCCGGAGAACGGCATCGAGAACGGCATGTCAAAAGGAACGCCGATCTCAGCATTGAGATCGGACTTCTTAGGTGGAGCTAGTTCTTCCGTGGGGTCTGCCACCTGATGCTCCTTGGAATTTAGACGGTTCTCTATTTACTATCGGCGTTACACAGATTCGATGCTGAAATCAAACGGTTCGTCAGAGTCCTGATAGATCTTCATCCCAATCGGATTGGAAGAGCGCAACGACGTGATGAGAGAGAAACTGTTTTCGGCTGTCCCCTCGGTCGATTCTGCTCCTCCTACCGTCAACGCCCCGTACGCCGCGCACGCAACAGCGTCTGCGAGATCCTTACCAATCACACCTGCCGGATGATCGACCTTGCCGTTCGGAAGGCGCGACAGGGCCGCGAGTTCGTCAAGAAGAACGGAGTTCCGAGGAACAGAGATGCGTCCCTCGTAGAACAAATCCTGAAGATTCTTCCAGATTGTGTCGTTGATGTCCGTACTGAACTTCTTCGTCTTGATGCCTTGGGCTTCCATGATCTGCAAGGAGTCGTAACTGTTGAACCCGTCGTGTGAGGCCAGCGCGATGTTGAACCCCCGGCGGCGTAACTCTGACACGAGGTTACGAAACCACCGGATCTGAATCTCACGTTGCGGCACCGCCGACAAGTCGGCCTCGTACCCGAAAACGAAATCCACCATCACCTGAGGACGCGTCTCCCACGAAGAGTTCTCGCTCCCGTCGTCCTCCGTGACGACAGATTCAATCTCCTTCCAGTCCGACACATGGGCCATCGCAATCCCTGCTCGGTCATTACGCACAGCAAGGTCGGCATGAATGACGTATTGCGCGCCAGGGATGGGAGCGAGCGACCCGAAGTCGTACTCCGGAACCCACGCCTCTGTGTCGTTCCGCGTTTCCAACAGGTACTGCACCGTCAATGGGGACTCCGTCGGACGGAAACAAGACTTCACGGCGACGAAGTTCCGGAAGAACGGATTGACAGCCCGCTCAGGCTTGCACTCATACTTCGCCCGAGCAACGACAGGATCTTTCTGATAATCCGAATGAAAGTCGATCTTTCGTCGGAGGGGATGAACCTCCCACGTCGCATACGGCCCCGACGCGTAGTACCGAGACTGCTCCCCATTGCGCTCGTTGTCCTGCTTCGCTTCGTCTAACAATTTCATGATAGGAGATCCGACGTACCGAGGGAACGAAATGTGAACAGCCTTGAACACTTCAGGGAACCGGGTTCGACACGACGTGTGGATCATCTCAAGGATGGACTCCGCGGAGTTCACGTAATTCTTCGACCGCGTTCCCCGCATATCGTCGTTGCTCTTGAAAGCGTCAATCTCATCCGCAATCCCCAGCAGGAGATTGAGTCCTTCTTGAGACTCAGCATCAGAGTGTCCAGAGATCATCTCGACTTGGTTGTCCCACAGAATCGAGTACTGCAACACCTCCGCCCGTGACTCGAACCACGGCGAACGACGAACGATCGTCTTCAACGGTTCAAAGTAGGAACGTCGAGCCTGTGTCGAGTTACTCGCCACGTTGAGAAGATGAATGACATCTTGAGATGGCATCCCGTAGTACGCCTGAGGAGAGTGCAGACACTGAAGCAGGTAGGCAATACGCATGGACGCAACGCGGCAGATGTGATCCTTCCCGCTGTTGGCGTGGACAGTTCCTCCAGCGGCTACATAGTTGCCCGCTTCGGGGACGGACAGGTTCCAGTAGTCGTGCATTCCAATAGGTTCGACCTTCGCCACCTTCGCCACACTGAATCCAGGCTCCACCGGATCAACGCGTGATGGACTGACCTGCTCAGCAAACCTCTGAACAAAAGAGGCAAACGGCTTACGGTTGTCGAACTTTGCCACATGCGTTAGATAGTTATGAATGTAGAACTCTTTGCGTATCCGGAGCTTCCATCTCCGATCCTTGAACTTCTCTCGCCGTCCGGCAAACCAAGCAAACGGAATAGCCTCGAACCACGACACGACATTGAGCCGGAGCAAGAGATGAGACAGATCCTGAGCCAACGTGCGACACGGGATGTCGAACGTCACGACAAATCGGATGTGGGCGAACTTCTTCTT
>CAYQKN010000091.1:0-16328 GCA_964417885.1 uncultured Burkholderiales bacterium
GATCACTTCGTCGATCGCCGACTTCTTCATCAGTTTGACGTCTGACATCTCCGGGCTGTGCTGGGTCGACAGCACCACCGTGTCGATCGAGTGCGGCTTGCCATCCACATAACGCATGGTGACTTGCGACTTGGCATCGGGACGCAGCCACGGCATGCGGCCGTCGCGGCGCAATTCGGACTGACGCTGCACCAACCGGTGCGCGTAGTAAATGGGGGCCGGCATCAGCACGCTGGTTTCGTCGCAGGCGTAACCGAACATCAGGCCCTGGTCACCGGCGCCCTGGTCGAGGCTGTTGTCCTGTGCCGTATCGACACCCTGGGCGATATCCGGGCTCTGCTTGTCGTAGCAGACCATCACGGCGCAGCCCTTGTAGTCGATGCCGTACTCGGTGTTGTCGTAGCCGATGCGGCGGATGGTGTCGCGGGCAACACCAATGTAGTCGACATTGGCGTGGGTGGTGATTTCGCCGGCCAGCACCACCAGTCCGGTGTTGCAAAGCGTCTCGGCCGCCACGCGTGAGCGCGGATCCTGGGCTAGAATCGCGTCGAGAATCGAATCGGAAATCTGGTCCGCCACCTTGTCAGGATGGCCTTCGGAAACCGATTCGGAGGTAAACAGAAAGTCAGTCATTGGGTATCCCCACAGTCGTTGGAAAAATTGCCTGCATCGGTCGCCAAGGCACGCGAGAGGCCGGTAAAACAACCGTGAATGTTAACAGAAAGGCCCTCCCAGCCGAAGTTAATCACCGCACAGCGCGAAGGGATTTCACGTCTTGAGCATGTTGTTCCGCTTGCTGGGGCGCCTGCCGCTGCCGCTCAATCACCGGCTTGGCGCCTGGCTGGGCTGGCTGGCATGGATATTTTCCGCGCGGCACCGTCGGCTGACGCGTGAGAATCTCGCCCGCTACGCGAAAGCCACCGGCCTGGGCGACATCGAACCGCTGGTTAGTGCGGCCATAGCCGAGCAGGGCAAGGGCATGAGCGAACTTGCCGTCGCCTGGGTCGCGCCGCTGGAACAGATTTACGGCATGGTGCGACAGTGCAGCGGCTGGCAGCACGTCGAGGCCGCCAAGAAAAATGATCGCGCCATCATTTTCGTCACCCCGCACCTGGGTTGTTACGACATTGCCGGCCGCTATCTCGAAAGCCGCATCCCGGTCACGGCGCTGTACCGGCCGCCCAAGCTGAAATCGCTCGAGCCCATCATGCAACAGGGTCGCATCCGCGGTGGCGGCAATACCGCCGCTGCCGACGCCGGTGGCGTGCGCACGCTGCTGAAGACACTCCGGTCCGGCGGCAACATCGTCATCCTGCCCGATCAGGTGCCGGCACCCGAACAGGGCGGCGACGGCGTCTGGGCGGACTTCTTCGGTGAACCCGCCTACACCATGACATTGCTGCCCCGCCTGGCGCGGTCGGCCGATGCGGTGGTGCTGTTCTTTTTCGCCGAACGGCTGCCCGCCGGTGCCGGCTACCACGTGCACATCATGCCGGCGCTCGCGCCATTCGCTGACGACAAGGCGGCAGCTGCGGCGCAGACCAACCACATGGTGGAAGCGTTGATTCGCCTGGCGCCGGCGCAGTACCTGTGGGGCTACAATCGCTACAAACATCCCGCGGGCGCTCTGCCTCGTCCGGCCTAGAAACCTGTATGCGTCTCGTCCTGCTGCTGCTCTGGTGTCTTCGCTGGCTGCCGCCATCTGCGGTGGCCGCCCTGGGCCGCGGCCTCGGCAGCCTGCTGTTTCATTGGGGCCGCCGGCGCGTCACGCTGATCAACCTGCGCGCCTGCTTTCCGGGCTTGCCCGAAGCCGAGCGGGTGCGAATCGGCCGCGGCGTATTCCAGAGCCTCGCCCGCTCCACCCTGGAACTGGGACGCCTGTGGTACGCGCCGGTCGAGGTGGCGATGGCAAACGTAAAACTGGTCGACCGGCAGTACATGGACCAATGGCGCGGCGTGACGCCGGTGATTGTGCTGGCGCCTCACTTTGTCGGCCTGGATATCGGTGGTGCCAAGTTTTCCCAGGCGTATCCGGAAGCGTTTTCGATGTATTCGGAACAGAAGAACAAGGTCTTCGACCGCGCGTTGCGCCGGGCGCGCAAGCGTTTCAGCGATGCCACCCTGATCACGCGCCAGCAAGGCCTGCGCCCGGTGCTGAAGGCGCTGAAGGAAAAGAAGCCGTTCTATTACCTGCCCGACATGGACTTCGGCGCCAAGGACGCGGTGTTCGTCGATTTTTTCGGCATCAAGACCGCCACCGTCACCGCGCTGTCGCGTCTATGCGAGATCACCGGCGCGCGCGTGGTCCCGCTGGTCACCCGCCAGACCGCCGACGGTTACGAGGCCCGCTTCTACCCGGCCTGGGAGGGATTTCCATCCGGCAATGCCGAGGCCGATGCGCGCCGGATGAATGAATTCATCGAGCAGCGGATCGGTGAAATGCCGGACCAGTACTTCTGGGTCCACAAACGCTTCAAGACCCGTCCGCCTGGAGAGGCGGGGTTTTATTGAGCGCCATCTGGCGCGACTTCCCGCTGGCGGGCGCGACATGACCGGCGGCGGACAGCATCACGCATCCCGGACTTACACCAAGCCGTATCAATATGATTAAATGGTAAAAAATGAACCAGGCAGTGGAGGATTGGCAACATGGCTCAGTTTCAGGTGCTGTTGCGCGGTGAACATTTCCTGTTGAACCGCGATGGGGCAGAAGGATGGTACGGTTTCCTCAAGACCGTCTATGTCCAATCGGAAACCGCCGACTCGGCCTGCGAGTACGCGGTCAAGCAGGCGATCTCCGATCCGGAGTTCCGCGCCTCGGTTCGCAATCCGCCGGACAAGCCGCCGGCCATGAACGTCGAGGATTGCGCGGAAATCGAGAAAGATTCCAGCCTGCAGGACAGCCCGTTCATCTACACCCCCGAATAAGAACGCCCCCATTGTTATTGCGCTTCACCAAAATGCATGGCCAGGGCAATGACTTTGTCATGCTCAATGGCATCAGCCAGTCCGTCTCCCTGACTCCCGATCAGATTCGCGCGATAGCCGACCGTCACAAGGGCGTCGGCTGCGACCAGTTGCTGGTGGTCGAGAAGCCAACCCGTGCCGATACCGATTTCCGCTACCGGATCTACAACGCCGATGGCGGCGAAGTCGAGCAGTGTGGCAACGGCGCACGCTGTTTTGCCCAGTTCGTGCGCGATGAGGGCCTCACTGACAAGCAGGAAATCCGCGTCGAGACCCTTTCCGGGGTAATCGTGCCGCGCTTCGATGTCGGCGGCATGGTCACCGTCGACATGGGCGCGCCGCGCTTTGCGCCGGCCGACATTCCGTTTGTCGCGGAAACAGAGGCGAGCACCTATCAGCTGGATCTGGCGACCGGCAGCCTGACGGTCGGCGTGCTGTCGATGGGCAATCCGCACGCCGTCCAGGTGGTTGCCGACTGCGATCTGGCGCCGGTCGGTGTGCAGGGGCCGCTGATCGAACACCACCCGCGCTTTCCGCGGCGCGTCAACGCCGGCTTCATGCAGATCGTCGCCCGCAATGAAATCCGCCTGCGTGTGTGGGAACGAGGTGCCGGCGAAACGCTGGCCTGCGGTACCGGCGCCTGCGCCGCGGTGGTGGCGGGCATCGGCTGGGGGATGCTGGATTCGACCGTCACCGTCCACACGCGCGGCGGTGATCTCACGGTAACATGGCGGGGTCGCCACCAGCCGGTCATGATGTCCGGTGCAACGGCGACGGTATTCAAGGGCGAAATCCAGCTCTGATGCCCATTCAAACCCGCACCAGCAAGGAAATCGAAAACGTGGCACACGCCCCAAGCGCCGAACAAGTCGCAGAGTTTCTCAGAGCCGAACCGGATTTTTTCGAGCGGCATGTCGAGTTGCTTCTCAACATCAATGTCGCCCACCCGCACGGCGGACGCACCGTGTCGATCCCCGAACGGCAGCTGATTGCCACGCGGGAAAAAGTCCGCCTGCTTGAAGGCAAGCTGTCCGAGCTGATCCAGTTCGGCGAGGAAAACGATTCCCTGTCCGACCGGATTCATTCCCTGACGCTGCGCCTGATCGACTGCACCACCTATGACCAGCTGATCGACACCCTGTATCTCGACTTGCTCGACAATTTCCAGGTGCCGCATGTGGCGTTGCGATTCTGGGATGTGGCGTCGGTCGACAATCCGACCCCGGAGTTTCAGCCTGTCGCCACCGAACTGATGCAGTTCGTCGATGCCATGAAGGCGCCGTATTGC
The DNA here is from genome assembly GCA_964417885.1 of uncultured Burkholderiales bacterium. GTDB lineage: Bacteria > Pseudomonadota > Gammaproteobacteria > Burkholderiales > Usitatibacteraceae > UKL13-2. The sequence goes on from CAYQKN010000091.1 coordinate 4,256, forward strand.
GGCAGTCACCCGGTGTATGAAACCAACCTCTGGTTCGGCGAACATGCGCCGCACCTCAAGTCGTACGCGCTGGTGCCGTTGAAGTGCGGACAGACATTCGGCATGCTGCTGATGGCGTCCGAGAATGGCGAGCGCTTTTACGCCGACATGGGTACCGTGTTCCTGACCCGCATCGGCGATGTGCTGGCGCATTGCCTCGCGCACCGGCTGACGCTCATTCCCGCCGCCCGCGCGGAGGGCTAGTCACGGTCCCGCCAATGGACGCATCCATTGCGCGCTACCTCGATTTCCTGACGCATGAGCGGCGCCTCGCCGCGCTGACGGTGAAGCACTACGGCCGCGACCTGGCATTGCTGGCACGACTGGCAGAAGCCGCCGGCAGACCGATCGATGGCCTGACCCAGGCCGACGTGAGACGCTTTGCCGCGGCGCTGCACGGCCGCGGGCTGGGCGCCAAATCACTGGCCCGGGTGCTGTCTGGCTGGCGCGGCTACTATGCATTCCGCGTCCGCAACCAGCAGTCTGTGACCAATCCGGTGGATGGCGTGCGTGCGCCCAAGGCACCGCGTCGCCTGCCGCAAACGCTGTCGCCGGATCAGGCGGTCGCGCTGGTCAGCTTCACCGACGAAACACCCGAGGGCATTCGCGACCGCGCCATTTACGAACTGCTCTACTCGTCCGGACTGCGCGTGTCCGAGGTCACCGGACTGGACCTCGACAGCATCGATTTTTCCACCGCCGAAGTGCGCGTGACCGGCAAAGGCAACAAGACCCGCATTGTGCCGGTTGGACAGCATGCGATCGAGGCCGTCAACCACTGGCTGCCGGTACGCGAATCCCTGCACCCGTCAGACCATGCCGCCCTGTTCGTCACCGCCCGCGGCAAGCGTGTCGGTCCGCGCCTGGTGCAGAGCCGGATCAAGCTCTGGGCAACGCGCCAGGGCCTGACGGTCAATCCGCATCCGCATATGCTGCGGCATTCGTTCGCCTCGCATGTATTGCAGTCCTCGGGCGATCTGCGCGCGGTGCAGGAGATGCTCGGTCACGCCAGCATTGCCTCGACGCAGGTGTATACGCATCTGGATTTCCAACATCTGGCCAAGGTTTACGACACCGCGCATCCCAGGGCGAAGAGAAAGAAATGAGCATCTGGATTTTGCCTCCCGCCGCTCGCTCTCGCCCGCTCAACCTCGCAAACGAGGTTAGCGTTCGCCGCAACGCCGCTTCGCTTCGTTGTCAACATCTGGCCAAGGTTTACGACACCGCGCACCCTCGCGCCTAGAGGAAAAAATGACAATGCAAATCAGCCGCCCGCTGCGCATCGCGCGCAACCTGATCCTCGTGGCAATTCTGCTGTTGCTGCTGGCCGTGGCGGCGGCCTGGATTGCGATGCGCATGAGCTTGCCGGCACTCGACGGCGACCGGTCGCTCGCCGGCGTCAGGGCGGCGGTATCGGTGTCGCGCGACACGCGCGGCACCGTGACAATTGCGGCCGCAGACATGGCCGATGCGGTGCGCGCGCTTGGCTTCGTGCACGGCCAGGAGCGGTTTTTTGAAATGGACCTGACGCGCCGTTCGGCCGCGGGCGAACTCTCCGCACTGCTCGGGCCGGTCACGTTGCCGATAGACCGCGACAAGCGCCGCCACCGCCTGCGCGCGCGCATGACCGCGCAATGGCAGAAGCTGACCGCAGCCGAGCGCGCCACGCTCAGCGCCTATGCCGAAGGCGTCAACGCCGGTCTCGGCGCGCTGCCTGTCCGCCCCTGGCAGTACCTGCTGCTGCGCACCGGCGCCGAACCGTGGCGCGCGGTCGATTCGCTGCTGGTGATCAGCGAAATGTATTTCATGCTGCAGGCACGCGGCTTCGATGACCGCTTTGAGGACATCATGTTGCGGCAGCGCGTGGGGGACCGCCTGTTCGACTGGCTGAAACCGATGGGCGGCGAATGGGATGCGGCGCTCGATGGCAGCAGCGTGACGCCGGCCGCGATGCCCGCCGCCGCCGAACTCGACACGCGCGCAGCTGGCGCACCGGTTCCGGCCGCCACCGTGGCCAAGGCCGAGCCGGGCGACGACCTCGCCGCCGGCAGCAACAACTGGGCGGTGGGCGGCGCATTGACTGGCCATGGCGGCGCGATGCTGGCCAATGACATGCATCTTGGGCTGGGGGTGCCGAACATCTGGTTTCGCACCCAGATTACGATCGGCGCCGGTGCCGGCGCGCAGCGGCTGGCAGGCGTCACCCTGCCCGGACTGCCGGCGCTGGTGGTCGGCAGCAATGGCCATATTGCCTGGGGCTTTACCAACAATTACGGGCAATGGTTCGACTGGGTTGCGCTGCCAAAGTCGGCGGCCGCAGGCGGGCCGGCCATCTCGGCGGTGCGCGAATCGATCACGGTCAAGGGCGGCGAGAGCGTGGAGATCGAGGTCCGCGAGTCGCCATGGGGGCCGATCCTGCGCAGCGATGCCAGCGCCGACTACGCGCTGTCATGGGTGCTGTACCGCGATGGCGGCGTCAACCTGCAGGCCGGCGACATGCTGCAGGCGCGCAATGTCGACGATGCGATTGCCGTCGCGCAGCGCAGCGGCATGCCGCACCAGAACGTGCTGATCGCCGACCGGCAGGGCAATCTTGCCTGGACCGTGATGGGCCGGATACCGGGCAACGAAACAGCGCCGCGCCGGTCCACGCGCGGTCGACTGACCACTGCGACCGAGGTCCCTCTGCAATGGTTGCCGACCCGCGACTACCCGGTGGTGCGCAATCCGCCAGACGGCCGGCTGTGGACGGCAAACAGTCGTCAGCTGGGCCCGGAAAGCGGTCGTGGCGGCGACCTGATCGGCGACGGCGGGTTCGACCTCGGCGCACGCGCGATGCAGATTCGCGACCGGTTGCGCGAGCAGAAGACCTTTGACGAAAAGGGCCTTCATGCGATCCACTTTGATGCCGAATCGCGCTTCATCCGGCGCTGGGCAGCGCTGGCACAGGCCACCGCCCGCGCCAGCGGCGACGACAAGGCCCGCGCCATCGACAGCGAGCTCGCGCGCTGGAACGGCCGTGCAGACCCGGACCAGAACGGCCACCGGATTGCGCGCGCGTTCCGCCAGCAGGTGATGGATCAACTGTGGAAGGCCTGGCGCGGCGCGGCCGACCGGTCCGGCCCGACGACCGACGCCGCCGGCAAGGACAAGGGCTTCAGCTTCGAGGGCAAATTCGAGTACCCGGCATGGCAGGCACTGTCGGCGCGGCCGATGCACCTGCTGCCCAAGCCATACCCCGGTTGGGACCAGTTTCTCACCGCCCAGCTCGCGGCCGTGCACGACGAACTGGTGAAGCAGCATGGAAGCCTGCAACAAGCCACCTGGGGCCAGCGCAATATCTCACGCATCAAGCATCCTTTTTCGCGCGCCATGCCATTCCTGTCCACGTTCCTTGATATGCCGGCGGCGGCACTGGCCGGCGACAACAACATGCCGCTGGTTGCCGCACCCACTTTCGGCGCATCGGAACGCATGGTGGTCGCGCCTGGACATGAAGAGCAGGCCATCCTGACCATGCCGGGCGGCCAAAGCGGTCACCCGCTGTCGCCGTTTTACGGCGCCGGACACGATGACTGGCTGAAGGGTCGCCCGACCCCGCTGCTGGCCGGTGCACCGCAACACCAGTTGCGTCTGGTGCCGTCGCCGCAGTAGGGTCGAACTGCCATGTCCCGCACAGCGCGGTGTCGCTGCACCCGCTGAAAAAACGCTATGCTTCCGCCTCCAAGCCAATCATTCGCCCCCAGGAGAATTTGATGCAACAACCGGCACGTGTACTGAAAACAACAACTGGCCTGCGCAGCGTGCTTGGCCCCAGCAATGAACCGTGGCAGGTCAACCTGCAGGACGCGGCGGTGACGGTGATGACCGACTTCCGCGTGCGCCCGATGTTCAAGCTGGAGCCGGACGACACCATCGACAGCGCGCTGGAAAAAATGAAAGTGGCCGGTCTGCGCATCGCGTTCGTCATGGACAAGGGCAGCGACAACCTGCTGGGCATCATCACCGCCTACGACATCATGGGTGAAAAGCCGATGCGGTACCTGCAGAACGTCGGCCTCGACTATCACGGCATCACCCACAAGGACATCAAGGTCAAGGACATCATGGAACCAACCGAGACCTGGGTGGTTGCCGAGATGCGCGATGTCGAGTCGATGAGCGTCGAATCAGTGCTGGTGGCGATGCAGAAATCGGGCCGCACCCACCTGCCGGTGCTGGAAATCAAGGACGGCGCGGCGGCGCGCCTGCGCGGATTGTTTTCGTCAGCCAAAATCCTGCGCCTGACCGAGGCGTCCCGGCAACAGGCGGCCAAAGCCAAGTAACCCGCGTACCGGCGGCGGCGCGGAACGCGCATCGGCGGTCACGGCGGCCACACCGCCGCCCGCCAGATGCGACTGAATTGCAAATGCCATGCGGGCGGCCTAAAATGCAACTCCCCGCCGGAACGCCACCATGAAGCCCCGCTACCTTGCCCGCATTACCGAAGCCGAGCAGCAGATCCGCGCCACCGGCGCGCGCCTGACCCAGCCGCGGGTGGCGGTACTGGCCATGCTGCTGGCCTCCGACCACGCCATCTCGCACCAGGACGTTGCCACCGCCATCGCCGCGCATCATCCGATTGATCGCGTCACCGTCTACCGGGTGCTGGAGTGGCTGGTGGAAATCGGCGTCGCCCATCGCATTGCCGGCGATGACCGGGTGTGGCGCTTCATGCTGAACGCGAGCGACGACGGGCGCGCCAGCGCCACCCATCACCAGCACGCGCATTTCACCTGCAACGCCTGCGCCCAGACCTTTTGCCTCAATGACACGCCGGCGCGGTTCAACTTCAAGTTGCCGGATGGTTTCCGCTCGACTGACGTCGACGTGAAGTTTCGCGGTGTCTGTGCGCATTGTGCGTAAGCCGCGCGCGCCTTCCCGCCGCGATGGCAGCATGCTTCCGCAGCCAGCATGACCGCCAGCCCCGTCACCCCGGTCACGCTGCTCACCGGATATCTCGGCAGTGGCAAGACCACGTTGCTGAATCGCTTGCTGGCCGATCCGGCGATGGAACAGACGGCGGTGCTGATCAACGAATTCGGCGCGGTGTCGATCGACCACCTGCTGGTACGCGAGGCCAGCGAAAACATCATGGTGCTGTCCAACGGCTGCCTGTGCTGCTCGGTGGCGGGCGACATGGTGCAGGCGCTGCGCGAGCTCTATTTCAAGCGCGCCAGCGGCGAGGTGCCGCCGTTCTCGCGGGTGGTGATCGAAACCACCGGTCTGGCGGATCCGGCCCCGATCCTGCGCACGCTGATCGAGATGCCGCTGGTGGCGGCACGCTACGCCCTGTCCGGCATTGTCACCACGGTCGATGCCGAGCACGGCGACCGCCAGCTGGACCAGCATGCCGAATCGGTCAAGCAGGCCGCGGTGGCCGACCGGCTGATCATCACCAAGACCGACCGCGCTTCCGCGCCGGCCGTCGCCGCGCTTCGCGACCGCCTGCGGTCACTGAATCCGGGTGCGGCCGTGTTCAGCGCCATTGCCGGCGACATCGCCCCCTCGGCCTTGTTCGATACCGGCCTCTACCAGCCCGGCCAGACCTCGCCCAACATCGCGCGCTGGCTGGCGGCTGACGCCTATCGGCCGGTTTCAGCCGGCACCCGCCTGGCGCCAGCCAGGACGATGCCGGCGCGACACGATGACCGCATCCGCTCGTTTGCCGTGATTCGCGATCAGCCGATCGCCTGGCAGGACCTGGTCGATGCGCTGGAAACGCTGACCTCGCTGCGCGGCGACCAGCTGCTGCGAATCAAGGGCATCGTCAGCATCGCCGGCGAAGACCGGCCGCGCGCGATCCACGCCGTGCAGCACACGCTCTATCCGGTTGCCACGCTGCCGCGCTGGCCGGACGAGGACCGGCGCAGCCGCATGGTCTTCATCACCCGCGACCTGTCGGAGGAGTTCGTCCGCGATACCCTGGCCTCGTTCCTCGACCCGCCGCCGGCGACCGCCGCCGCTTGAAGACGCCGCTCTTCACCCCATCTGCCCTGCTCACGCACCCAACCAGACCGTCATGAAAAAACCGAACATCAGCAATACCCCGATCCCGACCACCATCCTCACCGGATTTCTCGGTGCCGGCAAAACCACGCTGCTGAACCGCATCCTGACCGAGCGCCACGGCGAGCGGATCGCGATCATCGAGAACGAATTCGGCGAGGCCGGCATCGACAATGAAATCCTGGTGCAGAACCGGGAGGAACAGATCGTCGAGATGAACAACGGCTGCATCTGCTGCACCGTGCGCGGCGACCTGGTGAAAATCCTCGGCGATCTTGCCGACAAGCGCAAGAAGGGCAAGCTCAAGTTCGACCGCGTCATCATCGAAACCACCGGCATGGCCGACCCGGGTCCGGTGGCGCAGACCTTTTTCATGGATGACGATATCCACCAGGACTACGTGCTCGATGCCATCGTCACCGTGGTCGATGCCAAGCACGCCCAGCAGCAGCTGGACAGCAACGAGCAGGCGCGCGAGCAGATCGGCTTTGCCGACCGCATCCTGCTTTCCAAAACCGACCTGGTGGCACGGGAGGAAACCGACGCGCTGCTCTCGCGACTGAAGCGCATGAACCCGCGCGCGCACTACACCGAGGTGCATTTCGGCGAAACCGCGATCAAGGACATCCTCGACGTGCGCGGTTTCAATCTCAACGCGGTGCTGGACATCGACCCGGATTTCCTCAAGGACGACCATCATCACCATGACGACGACATCCAGTCGTTCGTGTTCAATTCGGAGCGGGCGCTGGACCTGGAGAAAATCGAGGCCTTCCTGTCGCTGCTGATCCAGACCTACGGCAACGACATGCTGCGCTACAAAGGGGTCCTAAACATTGCCGGCCAGGACCAGCGCATGATCTTCCAGGGCGTGCACATGACGATGGGCGGCAGCCCCGGCAAGGCCTGGGCCGCGGACGAAAAGCGCGAATCGAAGATGGTGTTTATCGGCCGCAACCTGCCGAAGCGGATATTCGTTGAAGGCCTCGCCTATTGCGTGGCCGACAGCGAAAACGCCACCATCGAAGTCAAGTAGCCACACCATGCTGCTGGACATTTCCAGCCTGCGTGCGGGCTATGGTGGCCGGGTGGTGCTGTCGCTCGACGCGCTGCGGATCGCGCCGGGCGAGCATACGCTGCTGCTGGGGCCGTCCGGCTGCGGCAAGACCACGCTGCTCAACATGATTTCCGGCATCGACACGCCGATGGCAGGCAGGGTGACGGTCAAGGGCGTTGACCTGGCCGGCCTGCCGCCCGCCCGGCGCGATCAGTTTCGCGGCCGGCATATCGGCCTGGTGATGCAGCGCCTGCACCTGATCTCGGCGCTGACGGTGCAAGGCAACCTGGAACTGGCGCAAAAATTGGCCGGCCTGCCGCTCGACAGCGCGCGGATTCGCGCCACACTGGACAGCCTCGGCATCGGCGACAAGCTGGCGGCGCGCCCGCGCCAGCTGTCGCAGGGCGAGGCGCAACGGGTGGCGATCGCCCGCGCCGTACTCAACCGGCCGCCGCTGATTCTGGCCGACGAGCCGACCTCGGCACTGGATGACGACAATTGCTCCGCTGCCATCGACCTGCTGTTCGCACAGAGCAACGAGCACGGTGCCACGCTGCTGGTCGCCACCCATGACCAGCGCGTCAGGCAGCGCTTTTCGCGCGTACTGCAGCTGGCAAGGCCGCAGCCGTGACGGCGTTGTTCACCGCACTGCCGCTGGCGTTCGCCTACCTGCGCGAACGGCTGATGGCAACGCTGTTCAACATCATCCTGCTCGGCCTCGGCGTCGGCACCATCCTGGCGCTGCTGCTGACGCTGAGCCAGGCCGAGCAGCGGATGGAACGCGACGCCGGCGGCATCGACCTGGTGGTCGGCGCCAAGGGCAGCCCGCTGCAGCTGATCCTGTCGGCGGTGTTCAATGTCGACATTCCCACCGGCAATATTCCCTTGGCGGAGGCGATGCTGATTTCCGCCGAGCCGATGGTGAAACGCGCCATTCCGCTGTCGCTGGGTGACAGCTTCCGGTCGTTCCGCATCGTCGGCACCAACCCGGACTACCTCGATCTGTACCGGGCCGGTGTCGCCGCCGGCCGGCTGTGGCAGCAGCCGCTTGAAGCCGTGATCGGTGTCGAGGTGGCACGCGCCACCGGCCTCGCGCTGGGCAGCAAGTTTGCCGGCTCGCACGGCCTGGGCGAAGGTGGCGGCGATCACGCCGACCAGCCGTTCGTGGTGGTCGGCGTGCTGCAACCGACCGGCGCGGTGGTGGACCGGCTGATCGTCACCGGGCTCGACAGCATCTGGCAGGTGCACCGCCACACCGGGCCGGGTGCCGGCGATAACGGTCCCGCGCGGGCAGACGAGCCCGGCCACGACGAGGCGCGCGAGATCACGGCGCTGCTGATCCAGTACGCCTCGCCGATGGCCGCCGTCGCCTTTCCGCGTCGCGTCAACGCCGTCAGCGGCCTGCAGGCCGCCTCGCCGGCGATGGAGACCGCGCGACTGTTCACCCTGGTCGGATTCGGCGTCACGGCGCTCAAGCTGTTTGCCGCCATCATGATGGTCTGTGCCGCACTGGGCATTTTCATCGGCCTGATGAATGCGCTCAATGACCGCCGGGCCGATCTGGCGCTGCTGCGTTTGCTGGGCGCCGGCCGCGGCACGGTGGTGCTGACGGTGCTGCTGCAGGGATTCGCGCTCGGCATCGCGGGAGTTATACTCGGGGTCCTGCTCGGTCACGCGGGCACAGAGTGGATGGGCGCGATGGTGGGGAAGATTCACCGCGTGCACCTCACCGGCTGGACCTGGACGGCAGACGAAATCAAGGTGGTCGGGGCGGCGCTGGCACTGGCGCTCGCCGCCAGCCTGATGCCGGCCTGGCGTGCCTACCGGGATGCGGTGCCGGAATTGCTCAGCCGCACGTAATTCAATTGAGGTTTGCCAATTCAGTATGATCCAGACCATGTTTCTGCGTAGCGCAATCCTGTTTTCATTTGCGGCCCGGGCTGGGCGGCTGCCGTTGCGCGCCACGGCCGTGCTGCTCGCCGCCGCGATCGGCCTCGCCGGTCAGGCCGCGGCGGTCACGCCGCAGGTGGGCAAGATTCCCGACGAACAGCTGTACGGCTTCATCGGCAAGGACCCGCTGCCACCAGGCACCCTGCAGTGGCAGCTGCTGCGCCAGGTCAAGCTGATCGAGGAAAAGAAAGCCGGCAAGACCACGGCACGGCCCGAATTCAGCCGGCAGATTCGCGAACTCGACAAGCAGGAAGTCAAGATCTACGGCTTCGTCATGCCGTTGTCGACCACGCCGAAGCAGAAGCACTTCCTGCTGTCGCCGTTGCCGACACACTGCCCGTTCTGCGTCTCGCAGGGTCCGGATTCGATCGTCGAAGTGCTGGCAAAAATTCCGGTTGAGTTTTCCCAGTGGGAACCGATCGTGGTCTCCGGCAGGCTTGAACTGGTCAACGATTCATCCCTGTTCTACCGCCTGGTCGACGCGGTTCCGGTCAAGTTCTGATGGCTACCCCGATCACCGGCAAGCCCGGCAGCGCCCCCAAACCCGCCGCCGCCCAGCCGGCTGCAACGGTCAGTGCGGCCAAGGCCGCGCAATTGAGCTCGGGCGGATTCTCGGCCGAACAGCTGTCGCCGGATTCGAACAGTTTTCCGCCGCTCTACGAAGCGGCGATCCTGTATGCGGCCGATTGCTACGACGCGGCGCAGGAAACGCTGAAGGAACACCTGAAGACCAAGGAAGGCAAGGACAGCATCCGCTCCTGGCTGATGCTGTTTGACCTCTACCAGCTGACCCACAACCGCAAGGAATTCGACGCGCTGTCGATGCTGTTCAGCGTCAAGTTCGAACGCTCGCCGCCGGTCTGGGCCGAGTCGGCCGACAATACCGACCCGCGCCGCAAGGAAAAACGCGAGCGCAAGGACTTCATCGGGCTCACACCGGCAGCCGACGGCGCGATGCTGGGCGAGATCGACCGGCTCGAGGCCTTTGCCATCGACATGGGCAGCTGCCGCATCGGTCTCGAGAAAGTCGGCGCCATGCTGGCCGAGGAGGCGGAGCTGTTTTCGATCGTGTTCCAGCGCCTGCGACGCAGCCGCATTCCGATCTGGTTCAACGGCTTCGACGCCTTCGCCGCCATGCTGAAGAAATCGATCAACGAATCGTCCGGCCAGCCGCTGTCCAGCGCGCAGGGCTACTGGTCACTGCTGTTCGAGCTCTACATCCTTGACGGCAAGCTCAATGAATATGAGGAGCTGGGCCTCGAATACGCGGTCGCATTCGAGATGTCGCCGCCGCCCTGGGAGGCCGTGTCGCGGCCGACCGGCACGCCCGATGCCGTCGTCACGTCCGCCACCGGCTCGTTCGTCGCCTATCCGGACAGTGGCGGATTCCCGATGAAGGGCGTGGTGAGCGCCAGCAGCAAGGACATGCTCAACCAGCTGTCGGTGTTTGCCTCATCCAAGCAGGAAGTACTGGTGGACATGAGCGGCCTGCTGCGCATCGATTTTGCCGCGGCCGGCCATTTTTTCGAGGCGGTGCGCGCCATTCACCTCGGCCAGAAGCGGGTGATCCTGGCCAACCTGAATGAACTCGTGGCTGCCCTGCTGGAAGTTTTCGGCATGACCAAGCACGCCATCCTGATGCGCAAGAAAGCCGCCTGACGGCGCGCGGGAAATTTACCGGCGCACCCTTGCAAGCCGGCCGCCGCACCCCATTTTCCCTGCATCTGCCGCCGCCCTGCCATCCAACCCTTGTCCACTTCCGCCATGCAAGCTGAGCAATTCCACGGCACCACCATCCTTTCCGTCCGCCGCGGCGACAAAGTCGCGATGGGTGGCGACGGCCAGGTCACGCTGGGCAACATCATCGTCAAGGCAACCGCGCGCAAGGTCCGCCGGTTGCACAAGGAACAGGTGCTGGCCGGCTTTGCCGGCGCCACCGCCGACGCGTTCACGCTGTTTGAACGATTCGAGGCCAAGCTCGACAAGCACCAGGGCCACCTGATGCGCTCGGCGATCGAACTGGCCAAGGACTGGCGCACCGACCGCATCCTGCGCAGGCTTGAAGCGATGCTGACGGTGGCAGACCGCCACAGCTCGCTGATCATCACCGGCACCGGCGATGTGCTGGAACCGGAACTCGGCCTGCTGGCGATCGGCTCCGGCGGCGCCTTCGCCCAGGCGGCGGCGCAGGCGCTGCTGGAAAACACCGCTCTCACACCGGCCGAGATCGTCAAGAAATCGCTGGCCATCGCCGCCGACCTGTGCATCTACACCAACCAGAATCACACCATCGAAGTGCTCGATTGAAGCGCGAGGAGTAAAGGGTGAGGATTGAGGAGAATCGGCCGGCTACTGGCGTTGCTGCAATCGCGATGTCGTTGGCGGGCTGAACCCCCTCACTCCTGACTCCTCACCCCTCACTCCCACCCGTCACCCCCTCCCGTCACCCCCTCCCCTCACCGCTCACACTCACCAGATGATGACCCCGAAAGAAATCGTCAGCGAACTCGACAAGCACATCGTCGGCCAGGCTGCGGCCAAGCGCGCGGTCGCCATTGCGCTGCGCAACCGCTGGCGCCGGTCGCAGGTGGCGGAGCCGCTGCGCAACGAGATCACACCGAAAAACATCCTAATGATCGGCCCGACCGGCGTCGGCAAGACCGAGATCGCCCGCCGCCTGGCGCGCCTGGCCAATGCACCGTTCCTGAAAGTCGAGGCGACCAAGTTCACCGAGGTCGGCTATGTCGGCCGCGATGTCGATTCGATCATCCGCGACCTGGCCGAAATCGCGGTCAAGCAGGCGCGCGAGCAGGAAGCCGAGAAGGTGCGGCACCTGGCACAGGACAGTGCCGAGGAGCGGGTGCTCGATGTGCTGCTGCCGCAGGCGCGCAGCTTCGATTTTTACGGCAAGGCGGAAAGCGAAAGCACCGACGAGAACACGACACGGCAAAAATTCCGCAAGATGCTGCGCGAGGGCAA
>CAYQKN010000092.1:0-16225 GCA_964417885.1 uncultured Burkholderiales bacterium
GACAGGGGCCGAAGATCGCCGAGGGACGCGCGATTGGCGGCAAGGTGGGCCAGGGACCGGCGAGGGTGATCCACAATGTCAACGAGATCAGCCGGTTCCAGGACGGCGACGTGATCGTGACCGACATGACCGACCCGAACTGGGAGCCGGTGATGAAGCGCGCATCGGCCATTGTCACCAATCGCGGCGGTCGCACCTGCCACGCTGCCATCATCGCCCGCGAGCTCGGTGTGCCGGCGGTGGTGGGCTGCGAGAATGCCACCGATGTGGTGGAGGAAGGCGAATTGCTGACCGTCAGCTGCTGCGAGGGCGACACCGGCAACATCTATCGCGGCACGGTTCCGTTCGAAGTGCTGACCATTGCGCTCGACAACATGCCGCCGATTCCGGTCAAGCTGGCGATGAACGTCGGCAATCCCGAACTGGCTTTCGATTTCGCCCAGTTGCCCAATGACGGTGTCGGGCTGGCCCGGCTCGAGTTTGTCATTTCCAACACCATCGGCATTCATCCGAAGGCCTGTATCGAATATGACCGGCTGCCGATGGACCTGAAGGAACAGGTCGCCAGGCAGTCGCGCGGTTATGCCAGTCCGGTCGAGTTCTACCGGCAGAAAATGATCGAGGGCGTGGCAACCATTGCCGCCGCGTTCTGGCCGAAAAAAGTCATCGTCCGCCTGTCCGACTTCAAGTCCAACGAGTATCGGAACCTGATCGGCGGCCCGCGCTATGAGCCGACCGAGGAGAATCCGATGCTCGGTTTCCGCGGTGCGTCGCGCTATATCGCGAGCTCCTTCCGCGAGTGCTTCCGCCTTGAGTGCGAGGCGATGAAATACGTGCGCGACGTGATGGGTCTCACCAACGTCGAATTGATGGTGCCGTTCGTGCGCACCCTGAAGGAAGCCGACGCGGTGCTGGAGATCATGAAGGCATTCGGGCTTGAGCGCGGCGCCAACGGACTCAGGGTGGTGATGATGTGCGAGATCCCGTCCAACGCCCTGCTGGCCGACGAATTTCTCGAGCGCTTCGACGGCTTTTCGATCGGCTCCAACGACATGACGCAAATGACGCTGGCACTGGACCGCGATTCCGGCCTGGTGATGGATTCCTTCGACGAGCGCAATGACGCCGTGAAGCGGATGCTGTCGATGGCGATCCAGGGTTGCCGCAAGGCCAACAAGTACGTCGGCATCTGCGGACAGGGGCCAAGCGACTTTCCTGACCTGGCCGAATGGCTGATGAAGGAAGGCATCGAGTCGATGTCGCTCAATCCTGATACCGTGGTGGAGACCTGGCTATATCTGGCGAAAGTCAGGTAGCCGTGCTGCACTGGGAGTTCCTGCGGTTCGACGACCTGCCGATCCGCGACTGGTACCAGGTATCGACCGCGCGGATAGACGTGTTTGTGATGGAGCAGAACTGCCCGTTCCAGGACAACGACGGCGCCGATCTGCATTGCTGGCATTTGCTGGGCTGGAACATCGAAGGCAATACGCGCGAACTCGCGGCCTATTGCCGCCTGGTTGACCCCGGCATCAAGTTCGCCGAGCCGTCGATCGGCCGGGTGGTGACGCCGCGGGCATACCGCGGCCAGGGATACGGGCGGGTGCTGATGGCGGAGGCGGTGCAGCGTCACGAGCAGCTCTATCCCGGCCTCGCCAACCGCATCGGCGCGCAGCAGAGGCTGGCGCATTTCTACCAGGATTTTGGTTTCAGGACTGTCTCCGAAACCTACATGGAAGACGGCATTCCGCACGTCGAAATGCTGCGTTCCGGCCACTGAGGGCGGCGATGATCAAATTGCCCGCTGGCTCGGCTGTCATCGTCCCCGTGTCCATCATCGGTAGCGTCCGCCCGACCCATGGCGGCCGGACCGCGCGCTGAAGCGATGGTGCCCAAGCGCGCCCGCTGTGTACTGGTCACCGGCTTCACGCCCTTCGGCGGCGAGGCGACCAATCCGTCCTGGGAAATCGTCAAGGCGCTGCCGGAGACCATTTCCGGCTGGGCGGTCGAGCGCCTGAAGGTGCCGACCGAGTTTGGTCGCGCCATCGATGTCACCACGCGCGCCATCGACCGGCACCAGCCGGATATCGTGCTCTGCTTTGGCCAGGCCGGCGGCCGGGCCGGCCTGAGTGTCGAGCGGGTGGCCATCAATATCAACGATGCGCGCATCGCCGACAACGCCGGCCGGCAGATACTCGACCAGCCAGTTCGCGAGGGCGGCCCGGCAGCGTACTTCTGCACTGTGCCGGTGAAGGCCATGGTCGCCGCCATCACCAAGGCCGGCATTCCGGCCGGGGTGTCCAATACGGCCGGCACCTTTGTCTGCAATCACCTGATCTACGGGGTGCTGCATCACATCGCCTTCAAGGGCATTTCCTGCCGCGCCGGATTCATCCACGTGCCGTTCCTGGAGTCGCAAGTGACCGGACGGCCGGATACGCCGTCGATGGCCTTGCCGACCATGATCGAGGGAGCGAAAGCGGCGATAATGGCAGCGATCCGATATCGTGCTGACCTGAAACTGGTCGGCGGTTCACTGCACTGATTAATGGTCCCTTCGCGTCGCGAGGGGCTGGTCAAGACGAGAGAGGGAAATATGAGCAAGGTTTATGCGGACGCCAAGTCTGCGCTGGCGGGCATCGTTCACGACAACATGACCATCGCGGCCGGCGGGTTCGGCCTGTGCGGCATTCCGGAGAACCTGATCGCGGCGCTGGTCGACAGCGGCGTCAAGGGGCTCACCATCGCCGGCAACAACGCCGGTGTGGACGATTTCGGCATGGGGCTGCTGCTGAAGACACGCCAGGTGAAAAAGGTGATCGCCTCCTACGTCGGCGAGAACAAGGAGTTCGAGCGCCAGGTGCTGGCCAATGAACTGGAACTGCAACTGGTGCCGCAGGGCACGCTGGCGGAAAAATTCCGCGCCGGCGGCGCCGGCATCCCGGGCTTCTATACCCGCACCGCGTTCGGCACCAAGCTGGCCGAGGACAAGCACACCCACCATTTCGGCGACAAGGAATACGTGCTGGAAGAAGCCATTCGCAGCGATCTGTCGATCGTCAAGGCGTGGAAGGGCGACAAGGCCGGCAACCTGGTCTATCGCAAGACCTCGCGCAACTTCAATCCGATGATCGCCACCTGCGGCAAGATCACTGTCGCCGAAGTCGAGCAGCTGGTGGAAGTGGGCGAGCTCGATCCGGACCAGATCCATACGCCGGGCATATTTGTCGATCGCATCATCCAGGGGCCGAAATACGAGAAGCGCATCGAGTTCCGCACCGTCTCCGGCGCCGCGGCGTCCAAGAAGGATTCGCCGATCCGCGACCTGATGGCCAAGCGCGCGGCCAGGGAATTGCGCGACGGCTACTACGTCAATCTCGGCATCGGCATTCCCACGCTGGTTGCCAATCACATCCCGCCCGGCATGACGGTGCACCTGCAATCAGAGAATGGCCTGCTCGGCATCGGCCCGTTCCCGACCGAGGACAGTGTCGATCCGGACCTGATCAACGCCGGCAAGCAGACCATTACCACCATCCCGGGCTCGAGCTTTTTCTCCAGCGCGGACTCATTCGGCATGATTCGCGGCGGCCACATCGACCTGTCGATCCTGGGCGGCCTGGAAGTCGATGTGAACGGCGACCTCGCCAACTGGATGGTGCCGGGCAAGATGGTCAAGGGCCCGGGTGGCGCGATGGACCTGGTTTCCGGCGTGCGCCGGGTGGTGGTGCTGATGGAGCACTGCTCGAAGGACGGCGCCTCGAAGATCCTCAAGAGCTGCACGCTGCCGCTGACCGGAAAAGGCGTGGTCAACCTGATCATCACCGACCTGTGCGTGTTCGAGGTGCTGCCGCTGATCGGCCTGTCGCTGATCGAACTGCACCCGGGCGTGACGCTGGACGAAGTGAAGGCGAAAACCGCCGCCGAGTTCCGGGTGGCGTTGTAGCCAAACCTGGCCGCCACGGTCATGCCGGAAACCCGGCATGACCCGCGAACCGATGCCTTTCAAGTCGCAACCACTCTGGACGCCGTCGCCGGCTGCGATCGCAGCCAGCAACATGACGGCGTTTTCGCGCCTGGTCCATTCGCGTTACTGCGTCAACGTCGACCGGTACGCGGACTTGCACCGGTGGTCGGTTGAACACCTCGAGGATTTCTGGAGCGCGCTGTGGGACTTCGCGCACATCGTCGCCGAAACACGCGGCGAGGCGGTGCTGTCGGATGGCGACCGGATGCCCGGCGCGAAGTTTTTTCCCGGCGCCCGGCTCAACTTCGCACAGAACCTGCTGACGCGCCGCGACGCCGGCGAGGCGATCATTTTCCGCGGCGAAAACAGGGTCGCACGCCGCCTCTCGCATGCTGAGCTGTATGACCAGGTATCGCGCTTTGCACAGGGGCTGCGGCACGCCGGCATCGAGCCGGGCGATCGCGTTGCCGCCTATCTGCCCAACCTGCCCGAAACGGTGATCGCGATGCTGGCCACCGCCAGCGTCGGCGCGGTGTGGACCTCGTGCTCGCCCGATTTCGGGCCGCAGGGCGTGATCGACCGCTTCGGCCAGGTGGAGCCGAAGGTGCTGATCGCCTGCGACGGGTTTTTCGGCAGCGGCAAGAGCATCTCCACCCTGGCGGCGGTGGGCGAGGTGGTCGCGCGTCTGCCATCGGTACAGGCTGTGGTGATGGTGTCGTATATCCAGGCGCGCGCGGACCTTTCCGGCCTCGATCGCGCGGTCGACTGGCAGGATTTCATCGCGCCGTTCGCCGCCCGCGACATCGACTTCGCCATGCTGCCGTTCAATCATCCGCTGCTGGTGATGTACTCCTCCGGTACCACCGGCATTCCCAAGTGCATCGTCCACGGTGCCGGCGGCACCCTGCTGATGCACGCCAAGGAGCATCGCCTGCACTGCGACATCCGCCGCGACGACCGGGTGTTCTACTACACCACCTGCGGCTGGATGATGTGGAACTGGCTGGTGTCGGTGCTGGCGGCGGAGGCCACGATGGTGCTGTATGACGGCTCGCCGTTCCTCGGTCGCGGCAGCGTGCTGTTCGATCTTGCCACCGAGGAGCGGGTGACGCATTTCGGCGTGTCGGCCAAGTACCTGGATGCGATTGCCAAACTGAAGGTGAAGCCGGCGGCGACCCATCGGCTCGACGCGATGCGGATGCTGCTGTCGACCGGCTCGGCACTGTCACCGGAAGGCTTCGAATATGTTTACCGCGACATCAAGTCCGACCTGTGCCTGGCCTCGATCAGCGGCGGTACCGATATCGTCGCCTGTTTCGCCGGCGGCAATCCGAACCTGCCGGTTTATCGCGGCGAACTGCAATGCCGCCTGCTCGGCATGGCGGTCGAGGTGGTGGATGAGCTCGGCAAGCCGGTGCGCGGCGAAAAGGGCGAGCTGGTTTGCCTCAGGCCGTTCCCCTCGATGCCGCTGGGCTTCTGGCACGACCCCGGCGATACGCGCTACCGGCGTGCGTATTTCGAGCGTTTCCCGGGTGTCTGGACCCACGGCGACTATTGCGAGATCACCGCGCACGACGGCCTGATCATCCATGGCCGCTCGGACGCGGTGCTCAATCCCGGCGGCGTGCGCATCGGCACCGCCGAAATCTATCGCCAGGTCGAGAAGCTGGACGAGATCGAGGAGAGCCTGGTCATCGGCCAGGACTGGCCGCCGGCGCATCCGCGCGACGTGCGGGTGGTGCTGTTCGTGCGCCTGCGCAGCGGCCTGGCACTGGACGACGCGCTGGTCAGGAAGATCCGCGACACCATCCGCGCCAACACCACCGCGCGGCACGTGCCGGCCAGGATCGTGCAGGTGCCCGATATTCCGCGCACCAAGAGCGGCAAGATCGTCGAACTGGCAGTGCGCAATGTGGTGCACGGCGTGCCGGTGAAGAACCAGGAGGCGCTGGCCAATGCCGAGGCGCTGCGCTTCTTTGCCAACCTGCCGGAGTTGCAAAGCTGATGGCCGCGCACCGTTCGCCCGCGTTCTATGCCTGGCTGTCGGTGGCCACGTCGCTGATCACCATCGGGCTCAAGTTTGGCGCCTGGTGGCTCACCGATTCGGTCGGTCTGCTGTCGGACGCGATCGAGTCGCTGGTGAACCTGGCCGCCGCGCTGGTGGCACTGGCGACGCTGTCGTATGTCTCGCACGGCGCCGATGACGACCATAACTTCGGTCACGAGAAGGCCGAGTATTTTTCCAGCGGCATCGAGGGCAGCCTGATCCTGGTTGCCGCGATTTCCATCATCGTCACCGCGGTGCCGAGCCTGATCGATCCGCACCCGCTGCAACAGCTCGGCCTCGGCCTGGTGCTGTCGGTGCTGGCGGCCGGCGCCAACGCCCTGTGCGCCTGGTTCCTGCTGCAGGGCGCGCGCGCCCACCGGTCGATCACGCTGGAGGCGGATGCCCATCACCTGCTGAGCGATGTCTGGACCACGGCCGGCGTGATCGCCGGCGTGCTGCTGGTGCCGCTGACAGGCTGGATGCGGCTCGATCCGCTGGTCGCCATCGTGGTGGCGCTGCAGATCCTCTGGACCGGCTGGCAACTGATCAAGCGATCGTTCGACGGCCTGATGGACAAGGCCATACCCGACGCGGAGCGCGCGCTGATCGTGGCCGAACTGGAAGCGGTCAGGCTGAAGGGCGGCGACTACCACGCATTGCGCACCAGGCGTGCCGGTCGCAAGCACTTCGTCGATGTGCATATCCTGGTGCCGGGTGCGATGTCGGTCAAGGAGGGCCACGACCTGGTGCAGGAAATCGAATCGTCGATCATGCGCGCGTTGCCGATGGTTGAAGTGCTGGCGCACATCGAGCCGCTGGAGGATCCGCGCAGCTGGGACGATCCCAAGCAGCCGCTGGCGGGAAGCTGACCGGGTCAATTTTCAACAAGGTGCCGGCTGGAAACCCGCTGTGGGTGCGGTTCTTCAAGGCAATGCCGCCAAAAGGCGCGCCGGTGCTGGGTTTCCGGGCGGGTGCCTGATGAAATTCGGCCGGCGGAGCTAACCCCACTCCGGTTGCAGGTTGGTGTGGCCGATGTCGAATTTGTCGCGCAGCGATTGGTTGATGCGGGCGACCAACGCGTTGTAGTCGGGCAGCGCGTCCGGCTTGATGCGCACGTGCGCGGTCAGGCAGTTGAAGCGCTGCGAGATCTGCCAGACGTGGACGTCGTGAATGTCCAGCACATCGGGGAAGTGGTGCAGGACATGCGCCTTGAGCGCGCCGACGTCGATCGGAGATCCCTCCAGCAGCACATGCAGAGAATCGCGCAACAGTCCCCACGACCACTTGACGATGACCGCCGCCACCAGCAGCGCAAGCAGCGGATCGATGAACTGCCAGTTGGTGTAGTGAATGGTGATGAGGCCGGCGATGATCGCCACCGACGACAGCGTATCGGTCAGCATGTGCAGGAAAGCCGAACGGATGTTCATGTTGCTCTGGTCGCCGCGCAGCAGGATCGCGCCGGTCACGACGTTGATCACCAGCCCGGCGATGGCGATGATCAGGGTGGTGCCGATCTGCACCGGTTCCGGCACGATCAGCCGGCCGATGCCCTCGGCCACGATCCACACTGCCGACGCCAGGATGGTCAGGCCGTTGACAAAGGCAGCGACGACCTCGACCCGGTAGTAGCCGAAGGTCTTTTCCATGTTCGGCGGCCGCGATGCAAGCACGATCGCGCCCCAGCTGATGGCCAGCGCGAAGGCGTGGGTGAACATGTGTATGCCATCCGACACCAGCGCCAGGGAATGGGTGAGCAGGCCACCGATAATTTCGGCCGCCATCATCGTCACGGTGATGACGAATCCCACCATCAGCACCGATTTGTCGTGGGCGCGATAGTCGTGCCGGTGGTCACCGTGAGCGTGATCATGGCCATGGCCGGCATGCTGGTGGACGTGATCGTGGCCGTGCCCATGGTGACCGCCGTGTTCGCCCGCGTGTTCGTGCGCCGGCTCGGCCGCCAGCGGGGCATGCGCGCAATCGTGCGGGCAGGGAGCGGGCGGGTCGGTATGCGCGGACTTGCCGTGCGAATCGTGATTCAGGGCCATCGCCAATTATAGGTCCGCCGCATGCGGACCGGTCCGGCTAGCCGATGGCGAGTCCGCCGACACCGAGAACCATGCCGAGTGCGGCAACCGTCCGGCGCGTGGCGTCGCCTTCCTTCAGCGCATGGGCGCCGAGCAGTGCGGCGAACAGGATCGCCAGCTCGCGCGCCGGTGCCACGTAGCTGACCGGCGTGAACACCATGGCGGTCAACACCAGGATGTAGGAGAGCGGGCTCATGATGCCGATTGCGATCGCGGTGTTGCGGTGGTTGCGCCAGGCCCGCGTGATCGCGCCCGGTTCGCGCCGCATGGCGAGCGGCGTCATCATCGCGATGCGCGACAGGTTGGCACCCCAGTCGAACACCACCGGGGGAATCAGGAACAGCGCCACAGCCTGTTTATCCCAGACGGTGTAGCTCGCGATCATGCAGCCGCAGAGCAGGGCAAAGCCGACCGCCGCGCCGGCCTCGCGGCTGAATATCTTCGCCGGATTGCCGGTGAGGATCAATGCCGACACGCCGATCAGCAGCGCGCCACCCGCCGCCAGCGGCGACATCCGCTCGCCGAAAATCAGTACCGCCGCGACGATCGTCAGCAGCGGCCCGGTGGCGCGCGCCAGCGGATAGACCACCGAGAGGTCGCCGCCGGACCGATAGGCGCGGTCCAGCAACAGGAAATAGACCAGGTGCAGCATGCCGCTGCCGGCGATCATGCCGATGATGGCGGGCGTGAACTGGAACTGCTGCGAGAAGATCAGATACAGTGAAAACGGCGTCAGGATGATGGTGGCGACGATGGCCGACAGCGTCAGGATGCCGAGGCCGCCGCCGCATTTTTTCAGCAGGTAATTCCAGGTGGCATGCAGAAAGGCGGCGGTGACGACCAGTGCGAGCGCGGTGGTATTCAAGAGGCGGGGTCGTATGGGTTATTTGCAGGCAGCCGCCCGGTGCCCGGGATGGTCTAGTCGCCGGTCGGTGCGATGCGAAACTCCAGCACCGAATCGAGCCGGCTCAACATTGCCGAGAGTCGGCTCTGGTTTTCCATGTCGATGGTGCGGATGATCATGCGGTATTCGTAGAAATCGGCGCCCCGGTCGAGGCGGTAGCTCAGGTTGGCGACCGAGAAGCCGTGATCGGCGACCATTTTCCGCAGCGCGGGTTCTTCCATTGCCTGGCTGACCGAAAAACGGATGATGAACTGGGCGTAATAGTTCATCGGCATCTTCAGTTCGATCCAGCGGAACACCGACAGGGTGCCCAGCGTCAACACCACGGCGAATCCTGCCGGGATGTAGAAGCCGATGCCGATCAGCACGCCGATCGCCGAGGTGATCCAGATGGACGCGGCGGTGGTCAGGCCGCGCACGGACAGCCCATCCTTCATGATCACGCCGGCGCCGAGGAAGCCGATGCCGGTCATGATGCCTTGCGCCATGCGTGTCGGGTCCAGCGTGATGCGCTGCTGGTCCTGCGGGATGAACCACATCCACTGGTAGACGGTGACCAGCATCAGCAGCGCGGAAGCGGTGCAGACCAGGGTGTGGGTGCGAAAACCCGCCGGCCGGCCGTGGTAGCTGCGCTCGAGGCCGATGATGCCGCCCGCGGCCGCGGCCAGCAGCAGGTGCTCGGCCATCTTGAGGTATTCGTTGTCGATGTATTGCATCGATCCGGCCTTGCCGCTAGGGGCGCATGGCGTGAATGATTTCCAGGTAGTCCTCGCGGTCCGAGCCGATGTGGCCGCGGCGAATCAGGCAATCCAGCGCCACCACCGCCGCATCGACGGTGAACAGTTCCGGCGCGCTGTTGAGCAGCGCCATCACCTCGCCGATCGGCAGGCAGGCAAACCGCGCGACCTCGCCGTCGCGATTGGCCGGCACGAAGCTTTCCGGCAGCATCAGGTCGTGAACGAAGATGATCTCGTTGTGCAGGCCCTCCTCGACTTCGCGCTTGCAGCGTACCGCGCCGGCGCCATGCGCCGCGCGCGCAAGCTCGTCGCCGATGCCGGCTTCCTCGTCGCTTTCCCTGAGCAGCGTGTCGAACGGGCTCGATCCGCGCGGGATCCGTCCGGCCGCCAGGTTGTCCAGCTTGCCGGGGTCGATCGGCCGGTCGTCGGCGCGGGTCGCGATCCACATGTGCGGCGCGCCGCCGCGCAGCGTGAGGCCGTTGAGGTGCGACGAATACATGGTCAGGCCGAAATGGCGGGTGGCGGCGCGCTCGATGTGAAACAGCGGGGTGGTGTAAAACCCTTCCGTGGCGCTGACCAGTTCGCCGCGCCAGCCGGCAATCACGCCCTGGCCGGCCAGGGTTTCGACCACCTCCGCAATGGCGGCGCTGCGATGTTCCGGGGTTTCGAAATGATTGAGCATGCCGATACCACGCGGCCGGACCGTAAAATACTCCGGCCATTCCTCCAGCCGCTCGGCAAACGAACGCCGCATCCAGCCGGCCAGCACGCCGTCCACCGTGAACGGCAGCAATGAATCGGCGGGATCAAAGGTGCAGGCGGTGGTGATGAATTCGCCGAGGGTTCTGGGCATGATCAAGTGGGCGCTGATGAGCTATCATGATGGCCGGTCGTGGCCAATGGTATCGCAATCCCGTCCTCTCCGCGCATGGCCAGCCGGGGGATTCAGCCGGATGTGCAGGTCACTCATCCGGCAACGCAGCGTGGGTCCGCCGCGCCGGCGTCAGCCTCGTGGCCTTTGCCGGACACTGTTACGGACCACATCAGCCAGTACATGAAACCAGGGAGTTGTCCGTGAAGGTGATTGTCATGGGTGCCGGCATCATCGGCACCGCCAGCGCGTGGTATCTCGCCAAGCAGGGTCACGAGGTGACGGTCATCGACCGGCAGCCGGGGGCCGGGCTCGAAACCAGCTTCGCCAACGGTGCGCAGATTTCGGTATCGCAATCCGAGCCGTGGGCGGCGCCGGGCGCGCCGTTCAAGGTCATGAAGTGGCTGATGAAGGACGATGCGCCGCTGCTGTTCCGCCCCCGTTTCGAATGGCACCAGCTGTCCTGGGGCATGCGTTTCATGATTGAGTGCCTGCCCTGGCGGTTCCGCCACAACATCCGTGAAATGGTCAATCTCGGCCTCTACAGCCGCCAGTCATTGCAGGAGCTGCGCGCCGAGACCGGCATCGAGTACGACCACCTGACGCGCGGCATCCTGCAGTTCTATACCAGCCAGGACGACTTTCTCGCCGCGCGGCAGGCGTCGGCGCTGCTGCAGCAGTACGGCATTGAGCGCGAGGTGAAATCGGCCGAGGAGGCGATTGCCATCGAGCCCGCGCTGCACCACATTCGCGACCGGCTCGCCGGGGCCACCTTTGCGCCAACCGACGAATCGGGCGACGCCCACACCTTTACCCGCAACCTCGCCCTGCTGTCTGCCGGTCGCGGCGTTCAGTTCCGCTACGGCGCCATGATCGAGGCGATCGAGACCGACGCGGACAGGGTCAGCGGCCTGCGCCTGCGCCACTCGACCGGGCACACGGAGACCGTCACCGCCGACGCCTATGTCTGTGCCATGGGCAGCTACAGCTACCTGATGCTCAAGCCGGTCGGCATCACCATCCCGGTCTACCCGGCCAAGGGCTACTCGGCAACCATTTCCACCGAGGGATTCGAGGGCGCGCCGACCGTCAGCCTGACCGACGAGGCGATGAAGATCGTGTTCTCGCGGCTGGGCAACCGCATGCGCATCGCCGGCACCGCCGAGCTCGATGGCTACAGCACCAACCTGTCGGTCATCCGCACCGAGGCGCTGGTGCGGCGCGCGCGCGAACTGTTCCCCGATGCGGCCGACTACGACCATCCGGTCTACTGGACCGGATTGCGGCCGGCAACGCCGTCCAACTGTCCGCTGATCGGCCGCACCAGGTTGCCGAACCTGTTCCTCAATACCGGCCACGGCACGCTGGGCTGGACCGAGGGCTGCGGCTCCGGCCGGGCGCTGGCCGACCTGGTGTCGGGCAAGACACCGGCGGTCGATTACCAGTTTCTTCGCTAGCAACGCCACCGATGAGTGAACGATGACCGCCATCAACCTCGCTGATATTGAAGCCGCCCGCCGCGTGCTGCAGGGGCATATCGCCAATACGCCGTGCCTGCATTCGCGCACGCTGTCGGAGATCACCGGCGCCCAGGTGTACCTGAAATTCGAGAACCACCAGTTCACAGCCAGCTTCAAGGAACGCGGGGCGCTCAACAAGCTGGCCTCGCTGACGGCCGAGCAGCGCCAGCGCGGCGTGATCGCCGCCTCGGCCGGCAACCACGCGCAAGGGGTGTCGCACCACGCCACCCGGCTCGGCATTCCCAGCGTCATCGTGATGCCGCGATTCACGCCCAACGTCAAGGTGGAAATGACCCAGAGGCACGGTGCCACGGTGGTGCTGCACGGCGACAACTTTGACGAGGCCAAGGCGCATGCGCTGGAGATGGCGGCCGCGCGCTCGCTGGTGTTTGTGCACCCGTACGACGACGCCCGGGTGATTGCCGGGCAAGGCACCATTGCACTGGAAATGCTCGAGGCGCATCCGCAGCTGGATATGCTCTGCGTCGCCATTGGCGGTGGCGGGCTGATCGGCGGCATCGCGACCGCCGCCAAGACGCTGCGACCGGCGATCGACATCGTCGGCGTCGAGGCCTCGCGTTTTCCATCGATGCATGCCGCGATCCACAACACCGTCGCGGCGTTTGGCGCGTCCACCATTGCCGAGGGCATTGCGGTGCGCGAGCCCGGCAAGCTGACGCGCGAAATCGTAAGCCGGCTGGTGCCCGATATCCTGCTGGTCGATGAGGGTGACATCGAGCAGGCGATCGTGCTGCTGCTGGAGATCGAAAAGACCGTGGTCGAGGGCGCGGGTGCGGCGGCGCTGGCGGCGTTGATGAAGTACCCGCAGCGGTTCGCCGGACGCCACGTCGGCCTGGTGCTGTGCGGTGGCAACATCGATCCGCTGATGCTGGCCGAAATCATCCAGCGCGGCATGGTGCGTTCCGGCCGCCTGTCACGGCTGAAGGTCGAGCTGCGCGACCTGCCGGGCGCGCTGGCGCGCATCACGGGAGTGATTGCCGAGGCGCATGCGAATATCGAGGAAGTCCATCACCAGCGCGCGTTCACCCACCTGCCGGTGCAGAGTGCCGAGGTGGAATTCGTGCTGAAGACGCGCAATGCCGCGCATGTCGATGAAATCGTTGCCCGGCTCGCCGCCGCCGGTTTCAAGGCGCACGCGCCGCATGCATCCGGCTAGCCGACATTCAGGCCGTGAAAAAAACGCCGGGCATGCCCGGCGTTTTTTTCACGGCGACCTGCAAAACCGCGTCAGTTATCCCTGGCCACCTGCGCCCCGGCTGGCGCCGGAACCGTCACTTCCTTGTGCAGCATGACCACAAACGGGATCCAGCCGATCCACATCACCAGGTCGATCAGCTCCATCGACAGCGGCGCATCGCCGTTGGGGAAATAACGCAGCATGGTGTATTCCTCGATGTGATCGAATACCGTCAGCCACACCAACAGGAAGCCGAGGCAGATCGGCAGCGAGGTGACCTGGCCGCGCAGCCTCCTGAGCAACGGGATGGCGACGATGATGCCGATGCAGAAGATATACAGGGCGATCTTCCAGTTGTGATGCTCGATAAAGAAAGACGCCAGGATCTGCTCGGTGGTGATCATCTTCGCCGCCGTCCAGCCCAGCACCGCGGAACCGATCACGATGATGACCGGGAAGCGCTCGATCCATTTGAGGATCAGCGTGCTGCCGAGCATCACGATCGGTATGCTGATCAGCAGGCCGATGACAACCAGCAGGAAGCTGCCATGGGCGGCGCCGGCCACCGCCAGTACGTTGTCCACACCCATCACGGCATCGGCGACCACGATGGTCTGGATCGCCTGGCGGAAGTTGGTGGCCGAGGGCACGTTCTCGTGGCCTACCCCGCCGTCTTCCTCCATCAGCTGGTAGGCGATCCAGATCAGCGCCAGTCCGCCCACCAGCAGGAAGCCCGGAATCCGCAGCAGCCAAACCACCGCCAGGGTCAGCACCGCGCGCACCACGACCGCGCCTACCGCGCCCCACAGCACGGCCTTTTTCTGCAACTCCGGCGGCAGGCGGCGCGCGGCGAGGCCGATGACAATGGCGTTGTCGCCGGCCAGCACCAGGTCGATGACCACGATCGCGGCCAGCGCTGAAAGGAATTGAAGCGACAGGATATCCATTTATGCTCCCATGAAAAATGCAAAAAAAAACCCTTGCCGGACAGGTAAGGGCTTTCGCTTGTGCAAAGAGGCACCCTGACCTGGCGGTCAAGGTCTTGCTCGCACGGCAGATGAATCTGCCACACCTGCGAGACCGGGGAACATGTTCCCGTGATGACGGCACTCGCAGTCCGAAGCGACTGGCTTCGTAGAGCTACTCCCCTTGGAATAGAATAATCGTACCACAGCAAATAAACGTCCGTGTGTGGCCCGGTGGCAGCCGGTCTAGCCAGGCGCGACCGGCGAGCCGGCCTGGCCACAGACGAACATGACCGAAGTCAGCCCGCGCAAGGAAAGCCTGCAAATGAGATTTACCCTCGTCGCCAGATACATCATCGGCCCGTTGCTGGGCGCCGCGGCAGCGGGTCTGCCGGTTCTCGCCTCGGCCCAGGCCGCTGCCGGGACCGGCTCGCCGCCCGCGGCTGGCGCCGCCGCGGCCGCGCAGGGTGAACCGTGGCTGGTCACCACACTGTACGAATTCTATGGCGCGAAGGAACGCGAGCCGTCGAAGCGTGAGCGCAAGCAAAGCGTGGTGTGCGCGCGCAACGGCTCGATCGACGTTGTCAGCGCCGCCAACGCCGAATTGCCGGCGGACTACAAGGATCAGTGCTGGGTCAGCGATCGCCGTGCCGAGCCTGCCCGCCAGCAAATCAAGTACGCCTGCAAGGATGGCACCACCGCCGAGGCAGCCACCCGCCGCGAGCCGGATGGTTCCTTCGGCAGCCAGATCGTGATGAATGTGCCGGACAAGGGCGCCATTTCAATCACCCGCACCATGCGCAAGGTGACGGGCGTCTGCGACCCCGAAAAGGCCGTGCTCAGCATTCCGGCGCCGCCGAAAACACCGCCGGCCGAGCCGCCCAAGACGCCGACGGCACCGCCAGGACGCTGAGCCGGGAGAAATGAAAAACGGGAGCATCGCTCCCGTTTTTTTTCCGATCGGCTCAAGCGAACAGCGCGGCCTCAAGTCGCTGGCGCCGTTCCTGCAGCGGCACGGGCATGCCATGCTCGAGCTTGCCCAGCAACTCATCATGCAGCTTCAATTCCTGCTGCCACTGCGTCCGGTCCACTGACGTAATGGCGTGGAACAAATCGGGCGCGAAGCTTGAACCACTCCAGTCAAGGTTGTCGTATTCGGGAATATGTCCCAGCGCGGTCTGCTTTGCCGAGGCCTTGCCTTCGACCCGTTCGATGATCCACTTCAGCACCCGCATGTTGTCGCCGAACCCGGGCCAGACGAATTTGCCCTGCTCGTTCTTGCGGAACCAGTTGACGCAGTAAAGCCGCGGCGCGGCGCTGCCGGCTTTGGCGCCGGTATTGACCCAGTGGCCGAAGTAGTCAGCCATGTTGTAGCCGCAAAAGGCGATCATCGCAAACGGATCGCGCCGCACCACGCCCACCTGGCCGGTGATCGCGGCGGTGGTTTCGGAGCCCAGCATGGCCGCCATGTAGACGCCTTCATTCCAGCTTGCCGCTTCGGTCACCAGCGGCACGGTCGATGAGCGACGGCCGCCGAAAATCATTGCCGACAACGGCACGCCGGCGGGGTTGTCCCATTCCGGGTCGAGTGACGGGCAGCGGGTGGCGGCGACGGTGAAGCGCGAATTCGGATGCGCCGCAACCCGGCCGCAGCCCGCGGTCCAGGCCTTTCCCTGCCAGTCGGTCAACTGCGCCGGTGGTTCCTTGGTCATGCCCTCCCACCAGACATCGCCGTCGGGGGTCAGCGCGACGTTGGTGAAGATGGTATCGGCCTTGATCGATTCCATGCAGTTCGGATTGGTTTCGTACGACGTGCCGGGAGCGACGCCGAAAAAGCCGGCCTCGGGATTGATGGCAAACATGCGGCCGTCCGGACCGGGCTTGATCCAGGCGATGTCGTCGCCGATGGTGGTGACTTCCCAGCCC
>CAYQKN010000093.1:0-378 GCA_964417885.1 uncultured Burkholderiales bacterium
CAGCATTGGGGTGTAACCGAAGGTCAGGCGCAACTGTCCGGTGACCGTGTCGAGCCCCACCGCCGCCAACGCGAAACCGAGCATCATCGCGGCAATGGTCTTGAACGGCGAGCCTTTCGACATGCCGACAAAACTGCAGAAGGTCAGCAGGTAGACGCTGAAGTACTCGGGCGGCCCGAACTTGAGCGCGAACCGCGCCACCAGCGGTGCGGTGAAGGTAATCATCAGCACCGCCACCAGCGCACCGATGAACGACGAGGTGAATGCGGCCGTCAGCGCCTCGCCGGCGCGCCCGTTCTGCGCCACCGGGTAGCCGTCGAATGTGGTTGCCACCGACCAGGGCTCGCCGGGAATCTGGAACAGTATCGAGGGGAGGGC
>CAYQKN010000093.1:388-9149 GCA_964417885.1 uncultured Burkholderiales bacterium
AAATGCACGAGAGCATGATGATCGCCGAGGTCGGGTTCATCGAAAAGGTCAGCGGCAGCAGGATCGCCACGCCGTTGGCGCCCCCCAGGCCGGGCAGCACGCCGATCAGGACGCCGAGAATCACGCCCACCAGCATCAGGCCCACGTTGTACGGCGTGAGCGCGACGCTGAAGCCCTGCATCAGACTGTTGATTTCTTCCATGTCATCTCTCCTCAGGCCAGGCCGAGCGCGGCTTCGAGGGGACCCTTGGGAAGCGGAACCTTGAACCAGATCTCAAACAGCAGGAAAAAAACCACCGGCACGCCCACCGACACGGCAACCGTGATCGGCCATGCGTATTTGCCCAGCCACTTCATGAACACGGTGATGAAAATCGCCGACGCGACATAGATGCCCAGCGCCGGTACCGGGCCGACGCCGCCGATCAGGCTGACGTAAATCACCGTCGGGATCATCACCGACAGGATCATCTTCATCGACGACACGCTGACGAATGATTCGCCGCTTCGCACCCGCAGCGCGGCAATGAAATTGACCACGCTGGCAAGGCAGAGGATCAAACCGATGTAGAACGGAAAGTAACCCGCCTCCGGACCATCCGAGCCCCATTTGGCGCCCAGCCGGATGCTGTCCCACATCACCAGCGCGCCGATCAGGAAAATGATGATGGCGGTAATTGCATCAACAATCTTGACCGATGCGGCGGATTTTTCTTCCGTTGTGTCCACAAGCTCTCCTCACGTGGGTGCAAAAAGGCCGTCTTTGGCGGCTTTTACGATAATTTGGGCAAAAAAATAGCCCCGATGATGCAAGCCGGGGCTATTTTTTGGGTGCTATTTCTTGGCGAGAAATCCAGCCTCGGTCATCAGCGACTGGTGCCGCTGTTCTTCCTTGGCCACCCACTTCACGTACTCATCGCCACCGAGCGCGGTCTGGTTGAATGCGCCCTTTTCCATGAATTCCTTCCACTCCGGGGTCTCGCGCACTTTCTTCAGCACGCCGACGTAGTAGTCAACCTGGTCCTTGGTCACGCCCGGCGCCATGAAAATGCCGCGCAGCATCTGGTAGTCGACGTTCAGGCCCTGGCTTTTGCAGGTCGGCACGTCGCCCCATGACTGGGTCGCAGTCACCTTGTTCTTGTAGGGCATCGGCACGTCGTCGAACACGCACAGCGCGCGCAGCTTGCCGGCACGCCATTGCTCGACCGCCTCGATCGGGTTGTTTACCGTTGAGTCGATGTGCTTGCCGACCAGCTGGACCGCCACTTCGCCGCCGCCCTTGTACGGGATGTAGGTGAATTTGGCGCCGGACTGCTTTTCAACCGCGACGGTGATGATCTGGTCTTCCTGCTTCGATCCGGTGCCGCCCATCTTGAACTTGCCCGGGCCCGCAGCCTTGGCGGCATCGACATATTCCTTGGCCGTCTTGTACGGCGTCTCGGCGTTGACCCAGAAAATGAACTGGTCGAGCGCCATCATCTGCACCGGCGTCAGATCCTTCCAGTTGAACGGCACACCGGTTGCGAGCGGGGTCGTGAACAGGTTGGACAGCGTGATGATGATCTTGTGCGGGTTGCCCTTGGCGCCCTTCACGTCGAGGAAGCCTTCGGCACCCGCACCACCACCCTTGTTGACCACCACCAGCGGCTGCTTCATCAGGTTGTACTTGGTGACCACACCCTGGACGAAACGCGCCATCTGGTCGGCGCCACCACCAGTGCCGGCCGGCACCACGAACTCAACCGACTTGGTCGGCTCCCAGGCCAGCGCGGGTGACGCCACCGACACGGCACCGAGTGCCATGGTGACTGCAGCACACATTTTCAGGACACGGCTCTGTAATTTGCTGCTTGTAGACATGTATTCCTCCGGTTGAATTGATCGAACGATTACTATTGTTTATTCCCTGGCATCCCGCTAACCGCTGGCCGACGACGCCTGCTCAGGCACCTGCTCGTGCTGATTCAGATTTTTTTTTCGCTTGGCAATCTGCGTGCCGACCAACACAACCAGTAACGCGCCTGCGACCGGAACGACATACTCCATCCACGCCGCGTGCTGTTCTATCCAGTGCTTGTTGACCGGATCGGTGATCGCCATTTCGCCCGCCACGAAGCCCAGCAGCCCGGCGCCGACGGTGATGATGACCGGGAACCGCTCCATCAGCTTCAGCAGCAGGGTGCTGGCAAAAATGATCAGCGGGATGCTGATGGCGAGGCCCAGGATCAGCAAGGTCACGTTGTCCTTTGCCGCTGCCGCCACGGCGATCACGTTGTCGACGCTCATCACCAGGTCGGCAATCAGGATGGTCTTGATGGCCGCGCCCAGGTTGTCGTGACTGGCAATGTGTTCCTCGCCATCATCCGGCACCAGCAACTTGATGCCGATCCAGACCAGCAGCACGGCGCCGACGATTTTCAGATACGGGAACTGCAGCAGGGCGACGGCGAAAGCGGTCAGCACGATGCGCATGATGATGGCGGCACCGCTGCCCCAGAAGATGGCTTTCTTCTGCTGGTGGGCGGGCAGGCTGCGCGCGGCGAGCGCGATCACGACCGCGTTGTCGCCGGAAAGGATGATGTTGACGCCGATGATTTTCAGCAGCGCGGTCCAGAACAGGGGATCAAGTGGGGTCATGGCTGATTTGATTAAATGTGGGCTAACTGGACATGCGGGGGCAGAAGCGAGACTATAGAATAAGTCATCCGAAGCGAGGCTATCTGCATTATCTGCTCACCATGCGCATGTTTCACCGCCACCTGTTAGTTCGACGCAACGCAAACGCGTTATCTGCCCTGCGCCTTTTTTACGCTGCCCCCATCGCTCTTTCATTGATGTTGGGCAAGTTTTGTTTTGCCGGCCCTGAATCCGCCCCGCCGGCAGCCGTTCCGGCGGCCTCAATTGCGAATGCAATCAACGCGCTACCGGCTCCGGCCGACGACAACGGGCGCAGCATCCTGCTGGCGCGCGAAGCCTTCGAACGCCGCAACCTGAAGTCGCTGGCGCCATTGCGCGAGGAATTTCGTGTGCGCCAGGCAGCTCATCCGCTGGCGGGTTACGTCGAATACTGGTGGCTGATGGCCAATCTGGCCCAGGCGCCGGCGTTTGCCACCAGCAACGCGGCCGAGTTCCAGCAGTTTCTCGACGCCCGTCCGGACGAGGTGCTCACCGAGTCGCTGCGACGCGAATGGCTGCGCGCATTGGGCAAACTCGAAAGCTGGGATCTGTTCCTGGCCCAGGTACCAAAGCTGTCGAGCGATGACAGCGAGATTGCCTGCCGCCACTGGAAGGTAAGGCTTGCGCGAGGAGACCGGGAAGCGGTCGCCGAAGTGCGCGCCATGTGGAATGCCGCCCGCAGCGTGCCCGACGCCTGCGACGAGGTGTTCGCCGAGATCAACCGGCACAAGGCGCTGACCGCCGATGCCAAGTGGCTGCGGGTGCGCCGCCTGCTCGACGCGAACCTGCTGGCGGATGCCCGCCGCAGCGCCACGCTGATTGACAAATTGCCGCCCACGTTCGAGCGCAGCACCGCCGCGATCGGCATCGATCCGCGCCGCTATTTGGAGCGCGAAAAGCACGGCGCGGGCTCGCCGGCAGCGGTCACGCTGACGCTGTTCGCGGTGACACGGGCGGCGCGCAGCGACCCGGTCAAGGCAGCCGTGCTGCTGCAGAACGTCGCCGCATCGCTGCCGCCAGCCGAACTGGGCGAGGCGTGGGCGCAAATCGCGATGTACGGCGCGATGCAGCACGATTCTTTTGCCCTGGCCTGGTTCGAGCGCGCCGGACCGCTCAACGATGCGCAGGCGGCGTGGAAGGCGCGTGCCGCCCTGCGCGCCGGCGACTGGCCGGCACTGCAGGCGGCGGTCGGCGCCATGTCGGCCGCGGAACGCCGCGATCCGGCCTGGCGCTACTGGACTGCGCGCGCCGACGCGGCGCTGGGCAATGCGCCGGCGGCGCAAAAGCTGCGTGAATCGCTGGCCCGCGAGAACAATTTCTACGGGCTCCTGGCGGCCGAGGAACTCGGTCAGCTTGAACCGCCGGCATGGCGTGGCTGGCGGCCGGCGGCGCAGGACCTGGATGCGATGCGAAAGCGTCCGGCGATGGTGCGCGCGCTGGCGCTGTACCGCCTCGACCTGAAAAACGAGGGGTTGCGCGAATGGCAGCATGCGATCCGCCACCTGAACGACCAGGAACTGCTGGCTGCCGCCGAACTGGCGCGCATCGCCAACGTGCCCGACCGTGCCATCAACACCGCCGAACGCACCCTGGTGCTGCACGACTTTTCCCAGCGCTTCCCGATGCCGTACCGGTCCGACCTGCAGACCCAGGCTCGCGCCCAGGGGCTCGACGAATCCTGGGTGTACGGCCTGATCCGCCAGGAAAGCCGCTTCATGGCCGACGCCAAGTCGCGGGTCGGCGCGACCGGTCTGATGCAGTTGATGCCGGCAACGGCGAAATGGGCCGCCAGGCAGGTCGGCATGCAGAGCTTCTCGCCGCAGCGCACCGGCGACGTGCCGGTCAACTTAGCGCTCGGCTCGTTTTACCTGCGCCATGTGCTCGATGGCCTCGGACATCCGGTGCTGGCCACGGCGGCCTACAACGCCGGACCGGGACGGGCCAGGCGCTGGCAATCCGCGCAACCGCTCGAAGGCGCGATTTATGCCGAGTCGATTCCGTTCAATGAAACCCGCGACTACGTCAAAAAGGTGATGGCCAACGCCTGGTTCTATGCGCATCAGGCCGGCAGCGCCCGCAGCCTGAAGAAGATGATCGGCACGGTGCCGGGCCGGCAGGATTCACAGGGCGGCATCAGCAGCCTGGTCAGCGTGCTGGCACCGGCAGCGGTGACGGCAGCGACGCCAGCACCATAATCCCAAACAATAAAGGACTGGACCATGGAAAAGATACTGTTGCTGGGTGGCACCGGCTTCATTGGCTCGTCGGTTGCCGAGCAGCTGATTCGCCTCGGCATGAAGGTGACGATCCCCACCCGCATGCGCGAGCGCTCGCGGCACCTGCTCACCCTGCCGACGGCCCAGCTGGTCGAAGCCGACATCCTCGATCCCCGCCAGCTTGACCAGCTGGTGGCGGGACAGGATGCGGTGATCAACCTGGTCGGCATTCTGCACGGCGATTTCGAGCGCATGCATGTCGAGTTGCCGCGCACCGTTGCCGAGAGCTGCGTGCGGCATGGCGTGACGCGGCTGATTCACATGAGCGCGCTCAATGCCGCCGTCGACGCGCCCAGCGCCTACCTGCAGTCACGCGGCCGCGGCGAGCAGGCGGTGCGGGCCGTCGCCACCCGCGCGCCCGGCCTGCACCTCACCGTGTTCCAGCCGTCGGTGGTGTTTGGCCAGGATGACCGCTTCCTCAACAAGTTTGCCAGCCTGGTGAAGTTCTCGCCGCTGGTGCCGCTGGGTTCACCTGATGCACGCTTCCAGCCGGTCTGGGTCGAAGACGTGGCGCGCGCCATCGTCACCAGCCTGACCTTGCAGGAAACCGTCGGCCAGACCTATCCGCTGGTCGGGCCGGACGAGTTCACCCTGCGGCAGCTGATCGAGATGGTGATGGACATGTCCGGACACCGTCGGCCGATCCTGCCGCTCGGCAACGGCGTGTCACGGTTGCAGGCCGCCGTATTCGAGCACCTGCCCGGCAAACTCATCACCCGCGACAACGTGCTGTCGATGAGCGTGCCGAGCGTTTCCGCAACGCCGTTTCCGGCCATTTTCGGCCGCGCGCATTCGCTGGCGGCCATCGTTCCCGCCTACCTCACCCACGTCACCGGCCGCGCGCGATACAACGTATTGCGTCAGGGCGCCGGCCGCTGATCCGGACGGGCGAACCGATGCCTTTCACGCTGGTCATCGCCAACCGCAACTACTCGTCATGGTCGATGCGGCCATGGGTCCTGCTGCGGCAGTTCGGCATCCCGTTTGAAGAAGTGCTGCTCAAGTTTCACAGCCCGGAGTGGGCGGCGCAAATCGATCGCCTGTCGCCGTCGCACCTGGTGCCGGCGCTGTGGGATGGCGCGGCCGGCGAACCGGCGTCGACCTGCATCTGGGATTCGCTGGCAATCGCGGAGTACGTGGCTGAAGCTTTTCCGGCACTGCCGATCTGGCCCGCCGATCGTCGCGCGCGGGCGCGAGCGCGCGCCATCTCGGCCGAGATGCATTCAGGTTTCCGCGGGCTGCGCGGGGCGATGCCGATGAACATCCGCAACCAGTTTGCCGGCAAGGGCTACACACCGGAGGCGGCGCGCGACATCGCCCGCATCGAGCAGGTATGGCGCGAGGCGCGGCAACAGTTCGCCGGGGACGGAGGACCGTACCTGTTCGGCGGTTTCAGCGCCGCCGACGCCATGTTTGCGCCGGTGGTGATGCGATTCAACAGCTACCGGCCGCCGCTGGCCGACGACACGCTTGCCTATTGCGCGTGCATCAGCAGCACCGACAGCGTTGCCGCCTGGTCGGCCGCGGCCAGGCTTGAAACCGAATTCGTCGCCGAGGACGAACCCTACGCGACCGCGCCCTAGGCCCGCTGCCGATGAGGATTTATGCAGTCGGCGGCAGCGTCCGCGACAAATTGCTTGGCCTGCCGGTGCAGGATCACGATCACGTCGTGGTCGGCGCCACGCCTGAACAAATGATTGCCGCCGGTTTCCGCCCGGTGGGCGCCGATTTTCCGGTGTTCCTGCACCCCGACACCCACGACGAATACGCGCTTGCGCGGACCGAGCGCAAACCCGCGCCCGGCTATCGCGGTTTTGTGTTCCATACCTCGCCCGAGGTCACCATCGAACAGGACCTGCAGCGGCGCGACCTGACCATCAACGCCATCGCCCGTGATCCGGACGGCAAGCTGGTCGATCCCTGCGGCGGCGTCGCCGACCTCGAGCAGGGCATCCTGCGCCACGTCGGCGAGGCGTTTACCGAAGACCCGGTGCGGGTGCTGCGGGTGGCGCGCTTCGCCGCCCGGTTCGCCTCGCGCGGCTTCACCGTGGCCGACGAGACCATGCGCCTGATGCGCCAGATGGTCGATCATGGCGAGGTCGATCACCTGGTGCCGGAACGCGTCTGGCAGGAACTGGCGCGCGGGCTGATGGAGCCGACGCCGTCGCGCATGTTCGAGGTACTGCGTCAGTCGGGCGCGCTGGCACGCATCCTGCCGGAAGTCGACCGCCTGTTCGGCGTGCCGCAGTCCGCCAGCTCACACCCGGAAATCGACACCGGCGTCCACGTCATGATGGTGCTCGACACCGC
This sequence comes from uncultured Burkholderiales bacterium, assembly GCA_964417885.1. Classification (GTDB taxonomy): domain Bacteria; phylum Pseudomonadota; class Gammaproteobacteria; order Burkholderiales; family Usitatibacteraceae; genus UKL13-2. The sequence continues at coordinate 7,651 of CAYQKN010000093.1, forward strand.
CGCCGCGCGGCACAGTTCGCTGCCGATCCGCTTTGCCGCGCTGTGCCACGACCTGGGCAAGGGGGTGACGCCGGAAAAGTTCCTGCCACGCCACCCGGGCCACGAGCAGATCAGCGTTACGCTGCTGGAGGCGGTGTGCGAACGCATTCGGGTACCCGGTGACTGCCGCGACCTGGCGCGTATCGTCGCGCGCTGGCACGGCGATGCGCACGGCGCGTTGAAGCTCGATGCGACCGCGCTGCTGGCGCTGATGGACGGCACCGATGCGCTGCGCCGCCCGGCGCGGTTCCATGACTTTGTCGATGCCTGCGCATGCGATCATGTCGGGCGCCTCGGTTTTGCCGACGCACCCTATCCACAGCGCGAGTTTCTGCACGCCGCGCTGGCAGCTTTGCAACAACTCGATTTTGCCGCCATCGCGGCACAAGCACAGACAGCGGGCGGCGGCGACATGGCCGCCGTCATGCATGACGCCAGGCTTGGGCAACTCAAACGATTCATCGACGAAAGGAAACAGACATGACACACGCCATTCGCATTCACGAGCACGGCGGGCCGGAGGTAATGAAATGGGAAGCGGTTGAGGTCGGCGCCCCGGCGGCCAAGGAAATCCGCGTCCGCCACACCGCGGTCGGCCTCAATTACATCGACACCTATCACCGCACCGGCCTCTACAAGATCGCGCTGCCGAGCGTGATTGGCCGCGAGGGAGCCGGCGTGGTGGACGCGGTCGGCAGCGAGGTCACCGAACTGAAAGTAGGCGACCGGGTTGCCTATGCCTCGGCGCCGATCGGCTCCTATTCGGAGATGCGCCTGGTTGCCGCCGACCGGGTGGTAAAGATTCCCGCCGGCGTCACCGACCAGCAGGCGGCGTCGATGATGCTCAAGGGCATGACGGCGCAATACCTGCTCCGCCGCACCTATCCGGTCAAGCCCGGCGATACCATCCTGTTTCACGCCGCCGCCGGTGGTGTCGGCCTGATCCTCTGCCAGTGGGCCAAGCATCTCGGTGCAACCGTCATCGGCACCGTCGGCAGCGAGGAGAAGGCGACGTTGGCCCGTGCCAACGGCTGCGATCACGTGATCAATTACCGCACCGAGGATTTTGTCGCGCGCGTGGCCGAGATCACCGGCGGCAAGAAGTGCGCGGTGGCCTACGACGGCGTCGGCAAGGACACGTTCTTGCGGTCGCTTGACTGCGTGCGTCCACGCGGCCTGGTGGCCCTGTTCGGCAACGCATCCGGCAAGGTGGAGCCGCTGGACCTCGGCATGCTGGCCGCCAAGGGTTCGCTGTTCGTCACCCGCCCGACGCTGGATACGCATGTCGCGTCACGCGAGGAACTGGTGAATACCGCAAACGACCTGTTTGACGTGGTCGGCCGCGGCATCGTCAAGCTGGAGATCAACCAGACCTACGCGCTCAAAGACGCGGCGCAGGCACACCGCGACCTGGAAGCACGCAAGACCACCGGCTCGACGGTGCTGCTGCCCTGATTTGC
>CAYQKN010000093.1:9248-16029 GCA_964417885.1 uncultured Burkholderiales bacterium
AAAAAAAGCCCGCTCGGAGCGGGCCTTTCGATATGGAACCGGGCGCGTTCAGTTGACCTTGAGGCCCTTTTCCCGGAAGTACTTCAATGCGCCGGGGTGGAACGGGATCGGTGAGCCGCCGGTGAGCTGGGTGTCAAGCGAGAGATAGTTTGCATCCTTGTGGACCGCGACGATCTCGGCCTTCTTTTCGAACATGGTCTTGACGATGTCGTAAACCACTTTCTCGTCAGCCTTCTCATTGACCACCAGGATGTTCCAGACGGTCAGGTTGCCGTTTTCCTTGTCCTGGCCGGGGTAGGACTTGGCTGCGATCTTGTTGGCAACATAAAGCGGGCCGTACTTGGCGCGCATCTTGTCCACCGCATCCGAGTGATCGATCAGCTTGATCTTGGTATTGGGCGTCGCCGCCAGGTCCGTGATGGCCGGGGTCGGGACGCCGCCCACCCAGATCATGGCGTCGATTTTTCCGTCTTTGAGGGCATTGACCGATTCCGCGACCGACAACCGCTCGCGCTTCACATCCTTGTCCTTGTCGATACCGTAAGCCTCAAGGATGCGGAACGCCATGACCTCGGTGCCGCTGCCAGGCGAGCCGGTCGAGATCCGCTTGCCCTTCAGGTCGGCCATCTTGTCGATGCCCTTGCCTTCGACCGTGACGACATGCGTGAGGTTGGGATAGAACACAACCAGCGCCCGCACCGCCTGCTTGTTGTCCTTGAATTTGTCCTGGCCCTGGTACGCATCCCACGCGGTATCGGCCATGGTGAAGCCGACCTCGGCTTTGCCAGCACCGACCAGCTTCATGTTGTCGACCGACGCGCCGGTTACTTCCGCCGTCGCCTGCATATTCGGCACATATTTCGACAGCACGTTTGCGATTCCACCGCCGAGCGGGTAATAGACGCCGCCCGTGCCACCGGTTGCGATCGAAATCCTCGTCTGGGCAACGGCTGAACCAGCCAACGCCATCCCCAGCAGTCCTGCTGCAATCCATCCCAATCTTTTCATGAAACCCCTCCAGTTTTATTGAAAATTCCGCACCATTTGAGCATACGCCTTTCTGCGCGTAAAGACCGCTGTAACCGCCAGGCTTGCAGGTCACCGGACGTTGCGGGAGTAAAATCGCATTTGCACCACGCAACACCATCAAACCGACAAAAACAAAACACGATAGTTCCGGGGGAGTCGATGAGCGATCCACTGCAAAACCGGTCCGACGCAAGCGTCGAGATCAGCGCCGAGGCGATGCACAAGGCCGAAGAATTCATCGAGGAGGAAGAGGGAGCGCAACACAAGCTGAAGGGCTGGCTTGCCGTATTCCTGACGGCGGTTGCGGTATTGACCACCGCGTTTCACCTTTATGCCGCCTATGGCATCGTGCCCACCCAGCAAATGCGCGCGATACACGTCGGGCTGGTGCTGTTTCTGTCATTTTTGATGTTTCCAATCGCCCGTCGTTTTCGCCATCGCATCATGTGGTGGGATGTGATCTTCGCGTTGCTCAGCGTTGTCGTCATCGTTTACATGCTGTACGGCGGCGACGATTTCACCGACCGGGCGGTGACGCCCACCCAATGGGATCGCGTCCTTGGCGTCGCGCTGATTTTATTGGTACTGGAAGCGGCTCGACGCACCTCCGGCTGGATCATGCCGCTGGTGTGCGTGCTGTTTATCGTCTACGCCATGGCCGGCCCCTGGCTGCCGGCGCCATGGACGCACCGCGGCTACGATGTCTATCGACTGATCGGCCATATGTACATGACGCTCGAGGGCATTTTTGGCGTCGCGGTCGACGTCTCGGCTACGCTGATCATCCTGTTCACGATCTACGGCGCGTTCCTGCAGTTTTCCGGTGCCGGCAAATTCTTCCTCGACTTTTCCTTTGCCGTGATGGGCGGCAAACCGACCGGCACCGGCCGCACCGTGGTGCTGGCTTCGTTCCTGATGGGCGGCCCGTCCGGTTCGGGAGTGGCCACTACTGTCACTATCGGCTCGGTCGCGTATCCGATGCTGGCCAAGGCCGGCTACGAGAAGAACGCCGCCGGCGGTCTGCTGGCTGCGGGAGGCCTGGGAGCGATCCTGTCGCCGCCGGTGCTGGGCGCCGCCGCCTTCCTGATCGCCGAATTTCTGAAGATTTCCTATCTCGACGTCATCGTCATGGCTACCGTGCCGACGGTGCTCTACTATTTTTCGCTGTTCATCATGGTTGAACTCGATGCACGCAAATACGGCATGGGCAATGTGCCCTTCGAACTTGCGTCCACTGCATGGCAGCTGGCCAAGAAGTACTGGTTCCACTTCGCCTCCCTGATTTCCATCATCGTCTTCATGTTGATGGGGTTCTCGCCGACGCTGTCGGTGTTCTGGGCGACGGTGGTCGCATTCGTGGTGAGTTTTTTCCGGCGTGATTGCGCGCTGATTTCCTACGATGTGCTACTGGGCAGGTCCCCCGTCATATCCGGCCTGTGGAATTCAAAGTTCATCAAGGCAATGGAGAACGGCACCACCGGCGTACTGAATGTGGCGGCAACCTGCGCCGCTGCCGGCATCATCGTCGGCGTGGTGACGCTGACCGGGCTGGGGCTGAAATTCTCCAGCATCGTCATCGCCTACGCCGGTGGCAGTCTGATCCTGACCGCGATTTACACGGCGCTGATCGTCTGGGTGGTGGGCCTGGCGGTGCCGGTCACCGCCAGCTACATCATTTGCGCCGTCATCGCCGCGCCGGCCATGATCCAGCTGGGGGTGCCCGACTTCGCGGCGCACATGTTCATTTTCTATTACGCGGTACTGTCGGAAGTCTCGCCGCCGACGGCGCTGTCGCCGTTTGCCGCGGCCGCCATTACCGGTGGCGACCCGTACAAAACGACCTTGCAGTCGTGGAAGTACACCCTGCCGGCATTTATCGTGCCGTTCATTTTCGTGCTCGACCCGCTCGGGGTCGGCGTGCTGCTGAAACTGCCGAAAGGCGCCAGCTGGGTTGATGTGGCGGGCGTGATCGCGCTCGCCTTTGCCACCATGGCAGTGCTGGCCGCAGCCGCGCAAGGCTGGCTGTTCAAACGTACAACGTGGCTGGAGCGCGCCATGCTCACGGTTGGCGGCATCCTGATGCTGGTACCGCAACCGCTATGGGACGCCGTCGGCATCGGCCTGGCGCTTCTGGTGGTGGTATTGCAGAAACTGCGACACGGAGGCGACGCCAGCGCCAGCCAGACTTGATTGCACGGCTCGCGGCCGCTGGCGCAGGCGCATTGCCGGCACGCGGACGCCGCACCACCGCCATCGGCTCACGCAGCGTAGCGCAACGCATCCCACGATTGCGGGATAGCGGTACTCCACCGTGCAGAGGGTAAGATGGCTGTGCAGTCCATACCCATAAAACCTCAGGCTCTCTCCATGGCAAGTTTCACAACGGGCGCAATGTGGCCCGTGTCCTGATCGTCGAAGACGATGCCGCATTTCGCGCACGTTACGCGGAAATGCTTTCCCATGATCCTGAGTTCGACGTAGTGGCCAGTGTCGGCACCGCCGGGGAAGGACTGGCGATGCTGGATTTGCGCAAGCCCGACGTATTGCTGGTCGACCTGGGGCTGCCCGACACCAGCGGCATCGAAGTCATCCGCCACGCCAGCCAGACCCTGCCGAAATGCGAGTGCATGGTGGTCACCGTATTCGGCGACGAAGAACACGTGCTGGCGTCGATCGAAGCCGGCGCGGCCGGCTACCTGCTCAAGGACGCGAGCGAGGAGAACTTCCTCGCCGGCATCCGCGAACTGATCGCCGGCGGCTCGCCGATCAGCCCGATCATCGCCCGGCGGCTGCTGAAGCGGTTCCAGTCGGAAAGCATCGGCCCGGCCGCCGCGACCGCGGATGGCAAGTCCGAGGTGGCGCTGTCGGAACGCGAGAAGGAAATCCTGCTGCTGGCATCCAAGGGTTTCAACTACCCCGAAATGGGTAAACTCATGGGCATATCGCCGCACACCGTCACCAGCCATGTCAAAAAAATCTATCGCAAACTGGCGGTGCATTCGCGCGGCGAGGCGGTGTTTGAAGCCAACCGCATGGGTCTCATCCGCACCCTTTAGCGTGCTAACGTGGCGCCGCCTGGCGCCGGCTGCACTGTTGGCGACGATCGCGCTGGTGACGGGTCTCGCGACGGCAGAGGAAGCACCCGCCGCCGCCGTGCCAGCCGAATTCACGCGTGCCGAATTTGTCCACAGCGGCGAGCTGGCGCTGCCGGCTGCCACGGCCGGCTGGGAGCCGGTGCAGCTGCCGGACAGCTGGCGCAAGCAGAACCGCGCACGCAACAAGATCGGCTGGTATCGGGTCCGCTTCACCCTCGCCGCCTTGCCGGCGTCACCACAGGCGATTTACATCCCGCGCATCACCAATAATGTCGCGGTGCACGTCAACGGCGTGTTGATCGGCGTCAGCGGCCAGATCGAGGCACGCGAGCTGAGCTGGAACACGGCCCAGCTTTTTTTCGTCCCGCCGGCGCTGCTGCGCACCGGCCCCAACGAGCTCGCGTTACGGCTGCATCCTGACCGCATGGCCCGTGCAGGAATTTCCACACTGCATTTCGGCGACGAGCCGGTGATGCGGCAGAGGTTCGAGCGCCGCCTGTTCATCCAGTCGACCGCGCCGAAGTTCATCGCCGGCCTGCTGACGATGACCGCCCTGCTGTCGCTGTCGCTGTGGGCCAGCCGGCGGCAGGAAACCGTATTCGGTTTTTTTGGCCTGCTGTGCCTCGCCACCATTGCCCGTCTCTGGCACACCTTCACCCGCGATGCCGAATCGATCGGCTGGCTGGTTGCCGCGCCGTCGATATCCTGGATGATGGCGATGCAGACCTACTTTGTGCTGCGCTTCTGCGCGCAGCAGGCACCGCGTTTCGAGAAAGCCTCGCTGGCCTGGGCCGTGGTGTCGACCCTGGTGCTGCTGTTCACCGGCAGCCAGCAGTTTGTCGTTGGCGTGTTCGTGCTGAACACGCTGATCGGCCTCGCCATGCTGGCGGTGCTGACCCACGCGCTGACGCGCATTCCGCGCTTCGAGAACCTGACCCTGCTGCTGGCGATCTATATCAATTTCGGCCTGGCCATGCATGACCTGGTCAACTACCAGGAACGGATTGAATTCGACACCCTGTACGTGCTGCCGCTGGGCGGCCCGCTGCTGCTGTTCGCGGTCGCGGTGCTGCTGATCCGGCGCTTTGTGCACGTGCTCGACCAGCACGAAACGCTCAATGCCCAGCTGGCGACGCGGATCCAGGAACGCGAGCAGGACCTCGCGCTCAGTTACGAGCGACTGCGCACCCTCGATCAGCAGCGCGCCACCGCCGAGGACCGGCAGCAACTGATGCGCGACATGCACGACGGCATCGGCTCGCACCTGATGTCGACCCTGGCGCTGGCCAGGCTGGGCACGCTTTCGCAGCACGACATGCAGGAGATCCTGGCCGACTGCATCGATGAACTGAAGATCACGATCGACTCGCTGGAACCGGTCGAAAGTGACTTGCTGGTGGTGCTGGGCAACCTGCGCTACCGGCTGGAGCCACGGCTCAACGCCGCCGGCATATCGCTTGAGTGGGCGGTCAACGACCTGCCGCCGCTGGCCTACCTCAATCCGGAAAACACCCGCAGCATCCTGCGCATCGTGCAGGAAGCGTTCACCAATACGCTCAAGCACGCCCAGGCCAGCCGCATCACCCTGTCCACCGGCGTGGACTACGCCAATGCCCGCGTCATCGTGCGCCTGACCGATGACGGCATCGGCTTCAAGCCGGGCCTCGCTGCCGGTCGCGGGGTGGAGAACATGCGCAGCCGCGCCGTCAAGCTGAATGGCGAGGTTGAGGTGGTGCCGCTGAAGGGTGGCGGGACTTGCGTGAACCTGTACCTGCCGCTGGCGAAGATGGCGTAAAAGTGGAAATGGAAATGGGTATGGTCAAATGGGATCGCGCAAGCATGCTGCCATTGACCGGGTCACCGCGGCCCCATTCACCCGTTGCCGCCCCGAACCGTGCGCCGGATGGCGTACTGCATGAATCGCTTTCAGGCTGCCGGCGCCGGCCCTAATCCACGCTGATCGCCTCCACCCACATCAATTCGCACGCACCCGCGCCGCTGTCCTCGCGCGACAGCGAACTGGTCCAGGTGAATCCGTCGCGGCGTTTCGCCTCCACCAGATAGCCGCGCAAGCTGATGACTTGCCCGGCGCGCAAACGTGAGATCTGTTTGTGGACCGAGTCATCCGCCGCGATCAGATGCATGTTGGCGCTATGGCTGGTCACTTCGCGCAGCGGGATCGGCATCGTCTCGGTGCGCCACTGGTACCAGCGGCCGCTCTGCCAGATGCGGATTTCGCCCAGCACCGCCGAGTCCGACATGCGGCCCCAGCCGACGGCAATATCGAACGGCACCAGGCCGGCGCCCGGGTCCCAGCGATAGCGTTCCTTGCCCAGCACCCGCGCCCGGATTTCGTAGCGCGCCAGCGGCCGGATCGCATAGCCGTTCTTTGCAAGCGCAGGCACGGCGGCGGCTTCGCTCTGCACCGGCTCGGCAGAAACGAGAACGCCCGGTGAGGGCCTCACCGGGCGTTCCGACCACCATTCGCAACCGCCATACAGCACCGGCAGGGCAAACAGCAGCCCGGCCCAACCCGCGCGCATGGCGTCGCTAAACTAAAGCGATGTCCGTGATCAGGCTTTCAGGGACATCAGCACTTCATCCAGCATTTTCTTCGCGTCGCCGAACAGCATCCGGTTGTTCTCCTTGTAGAACAG
>CAYQKN010000094.1:0-15390 GCA_964417885.1 uncultured Burkholderiales bacterium
CCGATTCGACCATGACCCGCGAGCAGCTGCTGACCGACCCCAACCAGGCGGCGGATTTCGTCAAGCTGACCGGCGTGGACGCGCTGGCCATCGCCATCGGCACCTCGCACGGCGCCTACAAGTTCACCCGCAAGCCGACCGGCGACATCCTCGCCATCGATCGCATCAAGCAGATCAATGCCCGCATTCCCAACACCCACCTGGTAATGCACGGCTCGTCGTCGGTGCCGCAGGACTTGCTGCAGATCATTCGCGACAACGGCGGCGAAATGAAGGAAACCTACGGCGTGCCGGTGGAGGAAATCCAGGAAGGCATCAAGCATGGTGTGCGCAAGATCAACATTGATACCGACATTCGCCTCGCGATGACGGCAGCCATCCGCAAATTCATGAACGAAAACAAATCGCACTTTGATCCGCGCGATTACCTGAAGCCCGCCCGCGCCGCGGCCAAGGCGATCTGCAAGCAGCGCTACGAGCAGTTCAACTGTGCCGGACAAGGCAGCCGGATCAAGGCGATCAACCTGTCGCGGATGGCCGACATGTATGCCAAAGGTGAGTTGAAGCAGGTTGTCAATTGACGCAACCGGCTGCCCCGACGGCGGCAGCCTATTGCCGAAACTGCAGTCTGTTCCTCGGCGCGAAACAGGGAAATTATTGCCCGAACTGCGGGCAGGACACCGCCCTGCATCCGCCCACCGCATGGGAATTCCTGCATGAATTCGTCAGCCATTACGTGGCACTCGAGGGCCGGCTGACACGCACGCTTGGACTGCTGCTATTCCGGCCCGGCGAACTGACGGCCCGCTATCTGGCCGGCCGGAAAAACAGCTACGTGCTGCCGCTGCGGTTGTACCTGAGCGCCAGCATCGTGTTTTTTCTGGTGGTGAAGATTTTTGGCGCAGGCAGTCTGGTGAAAGAAAAAGTTGACACCAGCCGCGATGCGGCCGGCGCGGCTGCCAGCGCTGGCGTCACCCACAAAGGGTTGCGCGTCGGCCGGGCCGGCGTGCCGGTCGAAACCTTCGTCGTCGACCCGCAGAACATGCAATCGCCGTTCGCGGACGTGATCCAGTGCGACAATTTTGCCGCCGCGCAGTGCGCCAAGTTGAAGGGCTACCTCAAGGAAAAATACCAGGCCCAGTCGATGGCCGACGTCGGACGCCAGGTGAAGGACCGGACGATCTCACTTGCCCCTTATGCGATATTTGCATTCGTGCCGCTGTTCGCGCTGTTCACGCAGTTGCTCTATTTGCGGCGGCGAATGTATTACGGTGAGCACCTGGTGTACGCCTTTCACGTGCACGCCTTCGCCTTCCTGGTCCTGCTTGGCATCTCGTTGGCCAACAAGGCAGTCGGCGACCTGCTGGGCATTGCCGGCATGGTCTATTTCTGGCTCGCCATGCGCCGTGTTTTTGGCGGCACCTGGTGGGCCACCACCCTGCGTTTCCTGACCATCAGCATTGTCTATCCCCTCCTGCTGTCGCTCGCCATCCTGCTGACGCTGGTGGCGGCAGTCTTTGCCTAGCGAGATCACGCCATGTACCAATCTGCCATCCACTCCCTGCCACTGGTCGCGCGCGGAAAAGTGCGCGATATCTACGCCGTTGGCGAAGACAAGCTGTTGCTGGTCGCCAGCGACCGACTGTCTGCCTACGACGTGATCCTGCCGACGCCGATCCCGCACAAGGGTGAGATCCTGGTGGCGCTGGCCAATTTCTGGTTTGGCAAACTCGCCCACATCGTGCCGAACCAGCTGACCGGCATCGACCCGGAAACCGTGGTCGCACCCGGCGAGCGCGAACAGGTGCGCGGTCGCGCCATCGTGGTCAACAAGTACAAGGTGCTGCCGATCGAGGCCGTGGTACGCGGTTACCTGGAAGGCTCCGGCTGGAAGGAGTACCAGGAATCGCAGTCGGTCTGCGGCGTGAAGCTGCCGCCGGGCCTGCAGCGCGCGTCAAAACTGCCGGCACCGATTTTCACCCCCGCCACCAAGGCCGAGGCGGGCGAGCACGATGAAAATATCGACTATGCCACCACCGAAAAAATCATCGGCGCCGCGCGCGCGGCGGAAGTGCGCGACACCGCCATCCGCCTCTACAGCGAAGCGGCCGACTATGCCCTCACCAAGGGCATCATCATCGCCGATACCAAGTTCGAATTCGGTGTGGATGCGGACGGCCGCTTGCACCTTATTGATGAAATATTGACGCCGGATTCTTCGCGCTTCTGGCCGCTGGCGACCTACCAGGTTGGCGCCTCGCCCGACAGCTTCGACAAGCAGTACATCCGCAACTGGCTCGATTCGATCGGCTTCAATCGCCAGCCTCCGGCGCCAGAGATACCGGCAGACATCGCGCAGCGGACCAGTGAGAAATATCGGGAAGCCTTGACCCGCCTGACCGCCGCCGGGTAGCAAACTCCGCTACGGGCGGGCGTTTCGGGGCAGAAATGGCCTGGGGGCCGCGCCAGTGCCTGGGTATAGCCGTTACGGGCTGCCCTGGTCGACATCCATACGGCGTGACACGATGTTCACCACCCGGTCATCGTCGCCCATCATCACACTGAACTCGACCCAGTATCCCCAGGTATCGCGATAACGGTAATCCCACGCGGTGGCGCGCAGGTTGTCGAAGCGGATGCGCTGGTACGGCAGCCCCATGCGCGCCGCCACATCGGCCGACGTCTGGCCGCTGCCGACCCGCCGGGCGATATCGTCGTTGAGATCGGACCGCCACTCGCCGCTACCGGTGGTCGCGCACGAGGCCAGCAGGACGAGAAACAAACCACAAGCCAAACGTGTTGCCAAAATCCGCATGCATGCCATCCATCGTCGTTGAACCGGGCTTTGGTAAGATGCTCCCAACCCCAATACAAATCAAGGCCTTTGCCGCGCATGGAATTCTTTACCTTTGAGTGGGTGTCGGACCCGCAGATCTGGCTTTCGCTGATCACCCTGTCGGCGCTGGAAATCGTGCTCGGCATCGATAACCTGGTGTTCCTGACCATCCTTACCAACCGCCTTGCGCCCGAACAGCGTCCGCTGGGCCGCAAGATCGGCCTGACGCTGGCGCTCGGCACCCGGCTGCTGCTGCTGGCGACGCTGGCCTGGATCGTCAAGCTGACCGACCCCCTGTTCACCATGTTTGACCACGGTTTTTCGTGGCGCGACCTGATCCTGATCGGCGGCGGCTTGTTCCTGCTGGTGAAGGCGGTGCACGAAATACACGAAACCATGGAAGGCGAGGCCGAGGCCGCCGAACGTGCCGCCAGCGGCGAAGCGCCGGTGGCGAAGGTCTATGCCTCGTTCGCGGCGGTGGTGGTGCAGATTGCCATCATCGACATCATCTTCTCGCTCGACTCCGTGATCACCGCCGTCGGCATGGCCGACACGCTGTGGGTCATGGTGGTGGCGGTGGTGGCGGCGATGATCATCATGCTGGTCGCCTCCGGACCGCTGGGCGATTTCGTCTCCGCGCATCCGACCATCAAGATGCTGGCGCTGTCGTTCCTGCTGCTGATCGGCGTGTTCCTGATCGCCGACGGGTTCGGCCTGCATATTCCCAAGGGCTACCTCTACTTTGCGCTCGGTTTCTCGATTGCCGTCGAGGCCCTGAACCACTGGATGCGCCGCAAGCGCCGCGCGCACTGAGGCAGGCAAGAACATGAAACCCCAACCGCTGCAGCTGACGCGCGACCTGCTGCACTACAACACCATCAACCCGCCCGGCATGGAGCGCGACTGCGCGCGACACCTTGGCCGGTTGCTGGAGGCGGCCGGTTTCGAGGTGAAATATCACGAGTTCGCCGAATCCCGCACCAGTGTGGTCGCGACCATCGGTGGCAGGCAGGAGAAGCCGCCAATCTGCTTTACCGGCCATATCGATATTGTCCCGCTGGGCGGCGCGGTCTGGTCGCGCGATCCGTTTGCCGGCGAAACCGATGGCGACCGGCTCTACGGGCGGGGTTCCACCGACATGAAAAGCGGCATTGCCGCCTTTGTTGTCGCCGCCATCAAGCTGGCGCCGTATCTTGCTGATTCGCCCGGCATCACGCTGGTGCTGACCGCTTCGGAAGAGGTCGGCTGCGAGGGCGCCAAGTATCTCGCGCAACAGAAATTGCTCGACCGCGCCGGTGCGATTGTCGTCGCCGAGCCGACCGCCAACTATCCGTACATCGGCCACAAGGGCCTGCTGTGGGTCGAGATCGAAACCCGGGGCAAGACCGCGCACGCATCGATGCCCGAGCAAGGCGAAAACGCCATCCTGAAAATGGGCAAGGTGATCGATGCGCTGGAGCACTTCGACTGGAAGCACCATTGCGGTGTCGATTGCCATCCTGTGATGGGCAAGCCAACCATGAACATCGCCACCGTGCACGGCGGCATGAACACCAATTCCGTGCCCGATTCGGCCCGGCTCACGGTCGACATGCGTTCGGTGCCGGGCATCGATCATGTCCACCTGTGCCATTCGATCGAGCACCTGATCGGCCCCTACGGCACGCTGCGCAAGATCGTTGAGACGCCACCGCTGTACTCCGAGCCCGACGAGTGGATCGAGAGCGTTTTCGATGCCGCGGCGCCGTTCGTCGACCGGCGTCCGACGCCGCAGACCATCATGTTCTCCACCGACGGCGCCGATTTGAAGCGCGGCTATATCGAAAGCGCCGGCGGCAGCGTGCCGACGGTGATCCTCGGGCCCGGCCAGCCGGAGCTCGCGCACCAGACCGACGAGTGGTGCTCAATTGCGCGGGTGGATCAGTCGGTGGAACTGTTCGAGCGGATCATGCGGGAGTGGAACGGGATCTGACGCGATGCGGTGCGACCGTCCCCGGCGCTGCGCACGCTTGACGGATTTTGTTGCGGTTCATTGAAGCGCGCCGCGATCAGACCGACACCGCCATCTTCACCGCCAGCGCCACCAGGAACACGACGAACACGCGCCGCAATACCGCCACCGGCAGGCGGTGCGCCAGTTTCGCGCCGAGCGGGGCAATGAGAAAGCTGGTGATGGCGATGCCGGCAAATGCGGGCAGGTAGACGTAGCCGAGGCTGCCTTCAGGCAAGCCCTTGTCGAACAGGCCGGTGACGATGAAGCCGATGGTACCGGCGATGGCCAGCGGCACACCGATCGCTGCCGCGGTGCCGATCGCATCGTGCATGCGCAGGTTGCACCAGGTGAGAAAAGCGATCGACAGCACGGCGCCGCCGATGCCGGCGAAACTGGAAATCACGCCCATCAGGGCGCCGAAAGCAAACATGCCGCCGGCGCCGGGCAACGCATGACGAGTCTTCGGTTTCAGGTCGAACAGCAGCTGAACCGCGAGAAAGCAGATGAAGACGATGAAAAATGCCTTGAGAAACGCGGTGCTGGAAAAATGTGCGATCACCGCGCCCGAGAACGTGCCGACCAGGATGCCGGGACCCATTTGCCGCACCACCATCCAGTTCACCGCCTGGTGCCGGTGATGGGCCCAGGTGCTGGAGATGGCGCCCGGGATGATGGTCGCCATCGAAGTCGCCAGCGCCATGTGCACCACGTAGTCGCCGGAGTAACCCTGCGCGGCGAAGGTGAGCGACAGGATCGGCACCATCACCGAGCCGCCGCCGATGCCGAGCAGGCCGGCGAAGAAGCCGACGAACATGCCCACGCCCAGATAGATCAGCCAGAAACTGGGTTCCATCGCGCGCCCGCTATGCCGGCAGCAACTGCGGCAGCAGCGGCAGCAACACCGCGCCGGCGATACCGTGAAGGCCCATGGCGAGGCCGGCGAAGGCGCCCGCCTCGGCGTTGACCGACAGCGCACGCGAGGTGCCGATGCCGTGCGAGGCCACGCCGATGGCGAAGCCGCGCTGCCACCATGCGGTGAGCCGCATCGCATCCAGCACGTAGCGCGCGACGATGGCGCCGAGCACGCCGGTGGTGACGGCAAATACCGCGGTCAGCGTGGGTGAAGCGCCGATCCGCTCGGCGACGCCCATCGCGATCGGCGCGGTGACCGATTTGGCCATCATCGCCTTCTGGATCGTCAGGTCGGCGCCGAACAGGTACGCGATGCCGACTGCCGAGATCACCGACACCGCGCCGCCGCACAGCAGCGACGCCGCCAGCGGCAGCACCTTGCCCTTCAGCGCGTCCCAGCACTGGTAGATCGGCACCGCCAGCGCCACGGTGGCGGTGCCGAGCAGGAAGTGGATGAACTGCGCACCTTCGAAGTACTTCGGGTAGGGCATGTCGATCAGCGAGATCACCAGCGCGACGGCCACGACCGCGATCGCCACCGGATTGGCCAGCGGGTGGCGGTCCAGCCTTTCGTAGATGGTGACGCCGGCTTCGTAGGCCGCCAGCGTCAGCAGCAGCGCGAACAGCGGACTGGCCGACAGGTAGACCCAGATCTCGGCAATCGGTAAAGAGGCGGACGGCGTCACGGTGACTCCTGCGGCACCGGCCAGAACTTGAGCACCGCCGCGCTGACCGCGATGGTGGCGACCACGCTGACCAGCAGTGCCGCACCAACCGCCCACAGGTGTTCGCGCAGCTGCGGCCAGAACATCACCACGCCCACCGCCGCCGGCACGAACAGCAGGCCCAGGTGGCGTGTCAGCGTGGAGGAAACGGTGGCGATCGGCTCGTCGACCTTGCCGCGGCGCAGCAGGAACAGCAGCAGCAGGATGAGGCCGATCACCGGGCCGGGCACCGGCAGGGAAAACAGGCGCGCGAGAATTTCACCCGCACCCTGGAACGCGAGCAGGATGATCAGGCCGCGGATCATCAGCCGGCCGCGCCGTCGTGCGCGCAGGTAGACATCAGAATTTTGCGTCCAGCAGCTTGAGGACGGCCTTGAGCTGGCCGGGGGTGACCGGCGTGATCGACAGCCGGTTACCGCGCTGCAGCAGGACCATTTCTTCCAGCCCCCTGGCCTCGCGCATGTCCGCCAGCGACAGCAGGCGGGTTTTTTTCACCAGCTTCACGTCCACCAGCATCCAGCGCGGATTCTCGCGCGTGGCCTTGGGGTCGAAATATTTGCTCTTTTTGTCGAATTGGGTCTCGTCAGGGTAGGCCGCGGTCGACACGCGCGCCAGCCCGGCGATGCCCGGCTCGGGGCAGGACGAATGGTAGAACAGGACTTCGTCGCCGACCTTCATCTGGTCACGCATGTAGTTGCGCGCGAGGTAATTGCGCACGCCGAACCACGGCACCGACTTTTCCCTGACCAGGTCGTCAATGGAAAATTCTTCCGGCTCCGATTTCATCAACCAGCAGGCCATGATTATTGTGTGCGGGAGAGTTTGAGGTGAGGCGACATTGCCGGCGCGGGCCGGCTGGCAGGATGCGTTTCAGTGTTCGCTTAAGCCCGCACACTTGAACCAGGGGTTCAAGGCGGTCACTCACAGGAGGCCTTCAGGTACGTCCGCGTGGGACGCGCACACCGGCAACGCTAACGAGCAACCTCGACTTACAGTCTATCGGTTCAAAGGATCTAAGACTTAAGCGAACGCTGAAACACACCATGCGTCAGCGCATTGTAGCGCGCCGTCGCGGCCGGGCGCGCTAAAAAAGCTTTTCCTGGTCGGCGACCGCTTTTTCGATGATGCCCTCGAACTCATCCATCTTGCGCCGCACCAGCTCGGCGTCGACGGAGGTTGCGGAGGCGCGGGCCGGCTTGGCGCCGGCCTGCAGCTGCAGAAACTCATGCGCAATATTGAGCGCCGCCATGATGGCGATGCGCTCGTTGCCGACCACCTTGCCGGTATCGCGGATCTCGCGCATTTTCTTGTTCAGGAATTCGACCGACGCCACCAGCTGGCGCTCTTCGCCACCCGGCGCGGCAACGCGGAACTCGCGGCCCATCACGTTGATGGTGACGCCTTTCGGCTCCTTGGCTTCACTCACGGACGTTCGCTTTCCGGTTCCGGCAGCTGTGCAATCAGCGCCTCAATGCGTGTTTTCGCCTGGTCCAGTTTTTCAGCCAGCCGTTTTGCTTCGTCGGATTTGGCGGCGACAGCCTGCCTGAGCTCGTTGTTTTCGGCGCGCAGTCGCTGAAACAGCGTGACGAAATGGCTGAGCTTGTCCTCGAAGCGTTGAAGATCGTGTTCCATCCACACGAATTTAGCGGAAAAACCCCATTCCGGTCAATGGGTAACGGGCGAAATTGAAAGTTTTCTCGAAATTGGCTTGCGCGCTGAACTTGCCCGGTGGAGCATAGGCTCCTATAGTCCGAAAACAATAACGATTTCCAGAATATGCCCCCCGCGCTAGATACTCGGAACCCGGCCGTTTCGGCTGCGCTGCTGCGTCTGCTCGCGGATAACGTCCCGGCGCTGATTTCCTATTACTCCATCGATGGCGAACGCTGCGAGTTCGCCAACTCGGCTTACGCCCGCACCTACAGCAGCGATACCGAATCCATCATCGGCAAGACCGTGGTCGAGATCATCGGCGAGCCGGCCTACCGGGTGATCAAGCCGTATATCGACCTGGTGATGCAGGGCAAGAGCGCCAGCTACGAGCGTCCGCTGGTGTTTCCCAATGGCGAACCGGGCGTGATCGAAGTCACGCTGGTGCCGCACTTCGGCAGCGACGGCAAGCCGCAGGGAGCATTCGTGCTGATCAACGACATCAGCAGGCATCGCGCCGCCGAGCAGGCTCTGCGCGACAGCGAGGAGCGGCTGCGCAAGTTTTCCGATGCCACCAGCGAGGGCATCGTGTTTCTTGACAACGGCGTGGTGGTCGATTGCAACGAGGCGGCGGCGCGGATGGTGCGGCTGCCGGCCAACGAACTGATCGGCCGGCGCAACATCGAGTTCATCGCCCCGGAGTCAATCGAGACCGTGGTCAACAACATCCGCTCGCGCTTTGAGCGGCCCTATGAAGTAACACTGCTGCGTGCCGACGGCACCCGCTTCGCCGCCGAGCTGGTCGGCAAGGATATCGTCAGCAGCGGCAAGACCCAGCGGATGACGGCGATCCGCGACATCAGCGACCGCAAGCAGGCCGAGGCGCGGATCCAGTTCCTGGCGCATCACGATACCCTGACCCACCTGCCCAACCGTGCCTTGCTGATGGACCGGCTGCAGGTCATCCTCGCCGGCGCCCGGCGGCAGAACAGCATGATCGGCGTGCTGTTCATCGATCTCGACAATTTCAAGACCATCAACGATTCGCTCGGACACCACGCCGGCGACGTGCTGCTGAAGCGCGTCGCCTCGCGCCTGCAGGGCTGCCTGCGTGGCGCCGACATGGTCGGCCGGCTGGGCGGCGACGAGTTCCTGGTGGTGATCACCGATTTGTCCAACGCCGAGGATATCGCGCCGGTGGCGGAAAAAATTGCCGAGGCGATCAGCGAGCCGTTTTCGCTCGAGGAGCAGGTGCTGTCGGTGTCGGGCTCGATCGGCATCGCGGTGTTTCCCAAGGATGGCGAAACACCCGATACGCTGATCCGCAATGCCGATGCGGCGATGTACCTGGCCAAGGACCGCGGCCGCAGCAACTTCCAGTACTTCATGCCCAGCCTGAACCGCTCCGCGTTCCAGGCGCTGGCAATGGAATCCGGCATCCGCAAGGCAATCAAGCAGGTTGAATTCGTCCTGCACTACCAGCCCGAGGTGCGCTCGCCATCCGGTGAGCTGAGTTGCGTGGAAGCGCTGATTCGCTGGCGCCATCCGGAGCTGGGCCTGCTGGGCCCCGACCAGTTCATCTCGGTGGCCGAACACCGCGGCCTGATCATGCCGATCGGCCGCTGGGTGATCAACGAAGCCATCCGCCAGGCGAGGGTGTGGATGGATGCCGGCATCGCGGTGCCGGTCGCGGTCAATCTTTCCGCCGTGCAGTTCAAGCAGAAGGACCTGGTCGAGGACATCGCGGCGCGCCTGCGTGAACACGGTGTGCCCGGCAACATGCTGGAGCTGGAGCTGACCGAAAGCCTGTTCATGGAAGACGTCAACCTCATGAGCCGCACCCTGCACCGGCTGAAGGAGCTCGGGGTGTCACTGGCAGTGGACGATTTCGGTACCGGCTATTCCTCGCTGTCCTACCTCAAGCGCTATCCGATCGACAAGATCAAGATCGACCGTTCGTTCGTTCGCGACATCCCCACCGACCCCGACGATGTCGCCATCTCGGTGGCCATCATCGGACTCGCCTCCAGCCTCGGCCTGAAGGTGGTGGCGGAGGGGGTGGAAAACGCCGCGCAGGTCGCGTTCCTGGAAGAGCACAAATGCGACTTTATCCAGGGTTATCTGGTGTCGAGGCCGCTTGATGCGGATGACATGCTGGAGTGGTTGAAGCGGCGCCATTGAGTTGTTCCGCATCGCCGGACGATTGGCGCCTTCTGCGAGCCTGGGAAATCATTGAAGATTCTTCGTGCACTGCTGTTGCTCACAGGCATTGTCGGTGCATTGGCATTCGCATCCGTGCTTGTTGCCTCCTTCGTCGATCCTGGTTATGTCGAGGACATTGGCAGGGATCTCATCCGGCGCCAGGTGCAAAAGCAGGTGAACGAAAAGATCGATGCGCTTGACGAGAAATTCCTGGCCGGCAAGGCCGGCCGCCTGGTGCAGGGATATGCCGGCGAAATATCGTCCCTCCGGCAGCAGCTGAAGGAAGGCGCGTCCGAGAGGCTGGCGACGGTGATTGCACAGATGCGCGACCTGAACTGCGAATGCAGGAGTAAGGTGGCGGCGGACATTCGCGACGGATTCCAGTGGAGAATCCACTCCGCCGCGAATGCGCAGGAACGACTGACGGCACTGATTCGCGCCCGCTACATGGAGACAGCCGGCAAGCTGACGCGTGAATTTCGCATCTTCGCTGCCACCAACGCGACGGTGTTTGCCCTGCTGGCCATTGCCGTGCTGCGCAAGCGTGGTGCCGGCGTGCACTTGTTGCCTGCCGCGCTGGTGCTGGTCCTTGCCGCGGCGATAACCGGTTACCTGTACCTGTTCAACCAGAACTGGCTCGATACGATCGTGTTCGGCAACTATGTCGGCTTTGCGTATGTGGGATACATGACAATCGCCTTCGCGCTGCTGGCTGACATTGTGTTCAATCGGGCGCGAATTTCCGCGCGGCTGTTGAATTTCCTGTTCCGGACGATCGGCGACGCAACCTATGTGCTGCCGTGCTAGCCGCTACCAGCGATGGCGGTAGTGCGTTTTCAGCCCGATATACTATTCGTGCGCAACCGTTTGCGCGTGCCGGCAAGCATGACCTCCTGTTCATGAAGGTGTCCTGACGTGCAGAAAATCAACAGCGAAAACCTGACCGGCGACCTGTGGGGCGGACTGGCTGCGATGCTGGTGGCGCTGCCCTCGGCGATTGCCTTCGGCGTGACCATTTTTGCTCCGCTGGGCGGCAGCTACGCCGCGCAGGGTGCCATCGCCGGCATTCTCGGCGTCACCGCCCTCGGTCTGGTGGCGGGTGCGTTCGGCGGCACCAACCGGCTGATCAGCGCGCCCTGCGCGCCCGCCGCCGCGGTGCTGTCGGCGCTGGCCATCCAGCTGGTCCAGGGCGGCGCCAGCCCGCAGTCGGCGGTGCTGATGCTGACGCTGACCGGACTGCTGTGCGGCCTGATGCAGCTGGGCTTTGGCCTGGTCGGGCTGGGTCGCCTGATCAAGTACATGCCGTTTCCGGTGGTCAGCGGCTACCTCACCGGGGTCGGCCTGATCATCATTGTCAGCCAGGTGCCGAAATTCCTCGGTGTGCCGAAAGCGACGACTTTTGGCCAGGCGCTGATCTCGCCGGCGCTGTGGCAGACACAGGGTGTGATTGTCGGTGCGGTCACGATGGCCGTGATGGCGCTGGCGCCACGCTTCACCAAGGCGGTGCCGGCCGCCATCCTCGCGCTCGCCGCCGGCCTGCTGACCTATTTCGCATTGGCTTCGGCCGATCCGGCGCTGCTCACGCTGGCAGGCAACGCGCTGGTGGTCGGCCCGCTCGGCGGCGGTGACGCGAGCTTCAGCGATGCCGTTGCCGGGCTGTGGAAATCGATCGGCGCGGTCGGCCTGTCGGACGTCACGCGGCTGCTGGTGCCGGCTGCCACGCTTGCGGTGCTGCTGTCGATCGATACCCTGAAGACCTGCGTGGTGCTGGACGCGCTCACCCATTCGCGGCACGACTCCAACCGCGAGCTGGTCGGGCAGGGCCTGGGCAACATGGCCTCGTCGCTGGTCGGCGGCGTATCCGGTGCCGGGCAGATGGGCGCAACCCTGGTCAACATGTCCAGTGGCGCGCAGACCCGCCTGTCGGGCCTGATCGAGGGCGCGCTGGCACTGGTGGCATTCCTGATCCTTGGCGCCTATATCGCCTGGATCCCGATCGCCGCCCTGGCCGGCATCCTGATCGTGATCGGCTTCCGGATGATCGACCGCAGCAGCCTGCACCTGCTCAAGTCGCGCGCCACCATCCTCGATTTCATGGTCATCGTCGCGGTGGTGGTGACGGCCATTTCGCTCAGCCTGATCGTCGCCTCGGGCGTCGGCATCGCGCTGGCCATTGTGCTGTTCATCCGCGAGCAGATTCGCGGCTCGGTGGTACGCAGCAAGGTCTACGGCAACAAGCGCTTTTCCAAGCGGGTGCGGCTGCCGGCCGAGATGGCGATCCTGGAAAAGCGCGGCGACTGCGCGGCCATCCTCGAGTTGCAGGGCAGCCTGTTTTTCGGCACCACCGACCAGCTCTACACGGCGCTGGAGCCGGAGCTGAAAACGCGCAGCTACATCATCCTCGACATGCGGCGGGTGCAGTCGGTCGACCTGACCGCGGTGCATATCCTGGAGCAGATCCAGGGCGTGCTGGCCGACCGCAAGGCGCACCTGCTGTTTACCCACGTGCCGGAAAACGTGCCCAGCGGACAAGACATGCGCAAGTACTTCGATGAAGTCGGCCTGGTGCGCGAGGAGCGGCACGTGCAAACTTTCGCCGAACTCGACGACGCGCTGGAGTGGGTGGAGGAGCGTTTGATCGCCGAGGAAGAGCTGGAACGGGCGCAGGAAAAGCCGCTGGAGCTGCGCGAGATCGACATCTTCATCGGCCGCAAGGAAGAGACGCTGGCAGCGGTCGAGTCGTGCATGGAGCGCCGCTCGTACAAGGCGGGAGAAAAGATTTTCGCGCGCGGCGACGGCGGTGACGAGATGTTCCTGATCCGCCGCGGCGCGGTGCGCATCATGCTGCCGATTACCGGCAAGCAGGGGCACCACCTCGCCACCTTCGGCCGCAGCGACTTCTTCGGCGAGATGGCCTTTCTCGATCCGGCACCGCGCTCGGCCGACGCCATCGCCTACACCGACACCGACCTGTTCGTGCTGTCGCGCAGACGGTTCGATGGCCTGGCCGCCGAGCATCGTCGCGTTGGCCTCGGCCTGGTGATGAGCATTGCCCGCGTGCTGGCCATCCGGCTGCGCTATGCCAACGCGGAATTACAGACCCTGCACCAGAACTGAAAAAGCCGGCATTGAATGGCGCTGTCCCGGCGGCCGGCGCCGATATACTGTTGCCAACCGCTTGTCCTGACGGATTGCCGCACCCGATGCCGACCCCATGAGCCGCGACGCCAATGCAGTAACCCCCGCCCACGCGGACCTCAAGCCAACAATCAGCTTCGCCGTCGGTGTGACCGGCCACCGGCTGTCCCGCATGCCTGGCGCCGACCTGGACAAGATTCGCGAAACGGTACGCGATCTGCTGGCGCGTGTGCGGCAGGCGGCTGCCAGCGTCGGTGTCACGCATGCGGAAGATTTCGCCAGCAGCGTGCCGACACTGCGGCTGGTCTCCGCGCTGGCGGATGGCGCCGACACCATCGCCGCCGAAGTCGCGCTTGAATCCGGGTTTCGACTCGACGCCTGCCTGCCGTTCCTGCCGGACGAATACGCCAACGATTTTGCCGATGGCGAGCATCGCGAGCGCTATCGCGCCCTGCTGGACCAATCGGCGACCACATTCATATTGCCTGGCAATCGCGCCGAGGCCGATGCAGCATATGAAGCGGTTGGTCGTGTGCTGCTTGATCAGGCAGACATCCTGCTGGCGCTGTGGGATGGCGACCCCGGTCGCGGCCGCGGCGGCACCGCGCGGGTGGTGGCCGAGGCGATTGCCCGCCACATCCCGGTGATACACGTCGATGTCGATGGCGGCAGCCCGCCGGTGCTGCTGTGGTCCGGGCTGGCCGATTTCGAGATCGAGCAGCCGACCGTCGATAACGTGCCGCGCGCCGGCGCCGCCATTGCGCTGGCGCCGGTGGTCTCGACCCTGTGTGTCCCGCCCGAGAATCCGATCGACCAGCGGATGCTGAGGCGTTTCTACCGCGAGCGCAGCCGTTCCCGCACGCCGGCCATTCCCTACCCCCTGCTGCTGGCGCTGACCGGTGTGCGCAGCTTCAGCACCACCGCCTTCACACCGGCGACGGCCGAGGCGTGCGCGGCGCCGCTGGCCAATCAGCTTGCCGATTTGTCGCGCGCCGGCGATTACGGCAGCGCGCTGAACCGCAATCTGATCGCGCGATTCGGCCTCGCGGACTCGGCCGCGTCGTACTTCGCGCAGGTTTTCCGCAGCGGCTTCGTTGCCAATTTCGGCCTGGCCGCGATTGCCGTGCTGCTGGCGCTGTCCGGGCCGCTATTCCCCGATTACAAGTTGCCACTGATCCTGATCGAGCTGGGCGTGATCATCGTCATCTTCCTCAACACCCGCGCCGGTACCCTGGCCGGCTGGCATGAGTGCTGGATGGATGATCGCCACCTGGCTGAGCAATTACGTTCACTGGCGATGACCAGCGCGCTGGGCAATCTCAATCTGCGCGCCAGCGTCAGCGGCGAGGGCGAAGCCGACAGCGCCACGCTGCCCGGCTGGGTGCACTGGCTGACGCGCGCGACCGCCCGTGAGCTGGGCCTGCCCCACGCGACCGCGGACGCCGCCTACCTTGGCCGCGTCAAGGCCGCCGCCGCGAGCCTCATCGATGACCAGCTTGGTTACCATCGCGCCAACGCGCACCGCATGCACAAGCTTGAACGCCGCCTGCATCATGCGGGCGAGTTTCTGTTTGGCGGCACTATCGTCGCGTGCGCCGGCTGGATCATCTGCAAGCTGGCTGGGGTGCCGATGAGTTTCGGCGGCGCCATTGGCCTGACCGAAATCGTCACCTGGCTGACTGCCGCCATGCCGGCGCTGGGCGCGGCGATTTACGGTATCGGCATGCAGGGCGATTTCGCCGGCATCGCGCAGCGCTCGGAGGCGACCGTGGCGCGGCTGGAACGGCTGAAGCGCGCGCTGAAGGATGATCCGCTGGAATACGCGCGGCTCATCTCACGCCTGCGGCGGCTGGCGGACATCATGCTCACCGATGTCGCGCACTGGCGGACGACGTATCAGGCGCGGCCGTTGAAGTTGCCGGGGTAGTTCAGGT
>CAYQKN010000095.1:0-15278 GCA_964417885.1 uncultured Burkholderiales bacterium
GATGAATGAAGTGGTGATGGATTTCTTCGACAAGCTCAAGTCTTCCTCGCGCGGCTATGCCTCGCTCGATTACGAGTTCAAGGAATACCGCGCCGCCGACCTGGTCAAGCTCGACATCCTGATCAACGGCGACAAAGTGGACGCGTTGTCATTGATCGTGCATCGCGCCACCAGCCAGTATCGCGGCCGTGAACTGGCGGCCAAGATGCGCGAACTGATTCCGCGCCAGATGTTTGACGTCGCGGTGCAGGCGGCCATCGGCGCCAACATCATTGCCCGTGAGACCATCAAGGCCCTGCGCAAGAACGTGCTGGCAAAGTGCTATGGCGGCAGAAGGCCGGCAAGAAGCGCATGAAGCAGGTCGGCAGCGTCGAAATCCCGCAGGAGGCCTTCCTGGCGATTTTGCAGGTCGACAGCAAGTGACGACTGGTATTCATGCGCGGGAAACGGCTATTCGTCGCAGCGGGGATGCGCCGGCATGCGGCGGCCGGACATAATGCGGCACAACGATCTGGATAGGATTGGCATACGATGAATTGGGAATATATTGGCTGGGCGGCACTGGCAATCAGCGGCGCGGTGATTGTTGCGGGGATGTTTGCCGGGCGCAAGCCGGCAATGTCCGGCCCGGCCGCGGCCGGCGAGCTGCATCCGATGCACGCCTGGCTGGAAATCGCCTGGCCGGTGTTTTTCATCGCCGCCATGGGCATGCTGACCCTGAAAGAGGTGATGGGCTTCGCCGCCGTGCTGCTGCTGGCCACCACCATCACCGGCATCATCTGGGGCGCGGATATCGCGCTGTTCCGCAACAAGCGGGCAGCCGACAGCGAGCCGATCGTGGTCGAGATGGCGCGCAGCTTCTTCCCCGTCATCCTGATCGTCTTTTTCCTGCGCTCGTTTCTCTATGAGCCGTTCAAGATCCCGTCCGAGTCGATGCTGCCGACGCTGCAAGTGGGTGACTTCATCCTGGTGAACAAATTCACCTATGGCATCCGGCTGCCGGTCATCAACAAGAAGATCGTCGAACTGGGCGCGCCGAAGCGCGGTGACGTGATGGTGTTCCGCTACCCCGAAGACCCGGCCAAGGATTTCATCAAGCGTGTCGTCGGCCTGCCCGGCAACAAGCTGTCGTACCGCCAGAAGCGCCTGACCATCAACGACCAGCCGGTGCCGACGCAAAGCCTCGGCACCGCGACCGAAGTGGACAAGCGGCTGGGCTTTCGCCGGTTTGAATCGTTCACTGAAAAGCTGGGCGAAAAGACCCATGCCATCATGATGAATCCGGACATTCCGGGGGTGCGGCTGGAAGGCGTCCGGCAGTTTCCTAATCGCGAAAATTGCGAATACAATAACGACGGCGTTACCTGCACCATACCTGCCGGCCACTTTTTCATGATGGGCGACAACCGCGACAACAGTGACGACAGCCGCTATTGGGGTTTTGTCCCGGAAGGCAATATTGTCGGCAAGGCGGTACTGATCTGGATGAACTTTGGCTCATTCAAACGTATCGGAACAGCAATAGAATAGAGCCGGACTACTAGTGGTCGACATCGAGGATGCCAATGTTTAATCCGTCACTCAGCCCCAATCGTCAGCGGGGCATCGGTTTCATCTTGCTGATATTCATCTTCGCCGTGTGCGGTGTGGTGGTGCTGCTCGGCCTGAAGCTGTTTCCGGTCTACAGCCAGTATTTCAATGTCCGCGGCGTGATCAGCGCGATGGCCACCTCCGAGGAAGTGCGCAGCGGAACCGTGGCGGAGATTCGCAAGAGCTTTGACCGTCGAGCCACCATCGCCTACGTCGAAGTCATTTCCGGCGACGACCTCGAAATCACCAAGGAAGCCGGCGAGACCGTGGTGACGGCGGCCTGGCAGCAGCGGGTTCCGCTGTTTACCGGTTACACCTTGCTGATTGACCTCTCTGCCAGCACCGCCAAGTAGACCCGGAAATTCCATGCAGGCCAGCGAGCTCGAAAGCCGGCTCGGCCATGTCTTTGCCGCACGCGATCTGCTGGTCCAGGCACTGACGCATCGGAGCTTCGGCCTGCCAAACAACGAGCGGCTCGAATTCCTCGGCGACAGCGTCCTCAACTGCGCCGTTTCACGCCTGATTTACGCCCGCTACGCGGAGATGCCCGAAGGCGGTTTGAGCCGTCTGCGTGCCAACCTGGTCAACCAGGACATCCTTGCCGGCATCGCCGGCGAACTCGGCATCGGTTCGCTGCTGCGGCTGGGTGACGGCGAGATCAAGACCGGCGGGGCGGAGCGCCCGTCGATCCTGGCCGACGCGCTGGAGGCGCTGCTCGGCGCAATCTTTCTTGATGCCGGTTTTGCCGCCGCCGATGCGGCAATCCAGCGTCTGTTTGCATCCAGGCTGAACGGCACCGATGCCGGCCGGCCGCGCAAGGACGCCAAGACCACGCTGCAGGAGTGGCTGCAGGCGCGCCGCCTGCCGCTGCCGCTGTACACGGTCGAGCGCATCGAGGGCGAAGCGCACCGCCAGGTATTTCACGTCCGATGCGATGTACCATCGCAGGCAATCTCGGTGGTGGGCCAGGGCGCCAGCCGCCGGATCGCCGAGCAGGACGCGGCCGCCTGCGCCTTTGCCACCCTTTCCAATCCCGCATTGACACAGAAATCATGACCCAGGAATTCAGATGCGGCACCATCGCCATCGTCGGCCGCCCGAACGTCGGCAAGTCGACCCTGTTGAACCATTTGGTTGGACAGAAGGTGAGCATCACGTCGAACAAGGCGCAAACGACGCGCCACCGGATAACCGGCATCCTGAGCGAGGAAGCGACCCAGTTTCTGTTCGTCGATACCCCGGGCCTGCAGAAAAAGCACGATAACAGCCTCAACCGCGTGTTGAACCGCACCGTCGGTCACGCCATTACCGACGCGGATGTGGTGGTATTCCTGGTCGAAGCCGGCCAGTTTTCCGAAGCCGACGACGTGGTACTGCGGCAATTGCCGGACCTGAAGCGCGTGATCCTGGCGGTCAGCAAGTGCGACCGGGTCAAGGAAAAATCGCGGCTGATGACGTTCCTGACCGAGGTCCACGCCAAGGCGGCGTTTCCCGCCATCGTCCCGGTCAGCGTCAAGCAGAAACAGTCGCTGCAGGAACTGAAGAAAGTCATCCGCACCATGCTGCCGGTGGCGCCGGCGGTATTCGGCAGCGAGGAATTCACCGATCGCTCGGAGCGATTCATGGCGGCCGAGTTCGTGCGCGAAAAGGTGTTCCGGCAACTGGGCGACGAACTTCCCTACGCGGTCAACGTGATGATCGAGAAATACGAGGAAGTCGGCAACCTGCGCCGCATTTTCGCCGCCATCGTGGTCGAGAAATCCAGCCAGAAGGCGATCCTGATCGGCGAAAAGGGCGAGCGCCTGAAGCGCATCGGCACCGATGCGCGCAAGGAAATGGAAGAGACCTTCGGCTGCAAGGTCTATCTGGAACTGTTTGTCCGGGTCAAGAAAGGCTGGGCTGACGACGACGCCCTGGTGCGTCAATACGGGTATGAATGAGCCGGCCGCAGCAGGGCCGGTGAAGGCGACCGGCCGCGCTGCCGCACCCGGCCAGGTGGACCGCGGCTTTGTCCTGCACACCTATCCGTATCGCGAAACCAGCCTGATTGTCGAGTCGTTCACGGCGACACACGGCAGGGTGGTGTTCGTTGCCCGCGGCGCCAAGCGCCCGCACGGTGCCCTGCGCGGCGCGCTGCATCCATTCCAGCCGCTGACGCTGCGCTGGTTTGGCAAGGCGGAGATGAAAACGCTGAAATCGGCGGAGCAGGTCCGCATCCTGCCGCAGCTTGCCGGTCCGGCACTGTTGTCGGCGTTCTACCTGAATGAACTGACGCTCAAGCTTACGCTGCGCGAAGACCCGCACGAAGGCCTGTTCGACGCCTATATCGAGGCAATCGACGGGCTGACCGGCCTGATGGGCGCCACCGTCGACCTCCGTGCCATCGCGTCCATCCTCCGCCGCTTTGAAGTCACGCTGCTGCAGGAGCTCGGCTACGCGCTGCAGCTTGCCTTTGAGGCGGACAGCCACGTGCCGCTCGATCCGGAGCGGGAATACCGCTATCTCCCCGAGCGCGGCCCGGTCCCGCTGTCGCGCCTCGCCGGCGAACTGCGCGGTGACGATCACTTACAATTGTCGGGCAGGACCCTGCTCGACATGTCGCGCGGCGAATATGACCATCCGCAAACCCAGCTGCAATCGAAGCAGCTGATGCGGCGGATGATCAACCAGCTGCTCGGCGACAAGGTGCTGCACACCCGCAACCTGATACGTGAGCTGAAATGATCGAACTGGGCGTCAACATTGACCACGTCGCCACCATCCGCCAGGCGAGGCGGACCTACGAACCCGATCCGGTCTGGGCCGCGGTCGAGGCGCATCTGGGCGGCGCCGACGGCATCACCGTGCACCTGCGCGAGGATCGCCGCCATATCCAGGACGCCGATGTGCGGCGCCTGCGCGAGCTGACCCACATCAAGCTCAATCTCGAAATGGCCGCCACCGATGAAATGGTCGGCATTGCCTGCGACCTGAAGCCCGAGATGGCAATGCTGGTGCCTGAAGGACGCCACGAGGTCACCACCGAGGGCGGCCTCGACATCGCCGGCCAGGAACGGCGCCTGACGGCCACCGTCGCCAGGCTGGCAGACGCCGGCATTGTCTGCAGCGTCTTCATCGACGCCGACCTGGCGCAGGTCGAGGCGGCCAAGCGGATCGGCGCGCGGGTGTGTGAAATCCATACCGGTCCCTATGCCCACGCTTTCTATGAAAAGGGCCGTGATGCGGAAAGTGCGGCGGTGATGGCGGAACTGGAGAAAATCCGCGCGGCCGGTGAGGCGATCCGCGCGCTGGGCATGCGTTTCAACGCCGGCCACGCGCTCAATTACGTCAATGTGAAACCGGTGGCGGCGATCGAGGGCATTCGCGAGCTGCATATCGGCCACGCCATCGTCAGCCGTGCGGTGTTCGCCGGCTTGCGCGATGCGGTGCGTGAAATGAAGCGGCTGATGACCGAGGCGGCAGGCAAATGATCTACGGCATCGGCACCGACCTGGTCAGTGTAAAGCGGATCGAAGACGCGCTGTTTCGTCACGGCGACCGCTTTCTGCACCGCATCCTGTCGGAGGCCGAGGTGGCCGACTATGCCGCATCCAGCCAGCCGGCCCGCTTTGTCGCCAAGCGCTTCGCCGCCAAGGAGGCGTTTTCCAAGGCTTGGGGCACCGGCATCGGCGCCGCCGTCGGCTGGCACGATGTCAGCGTCGGCCACGATGCGCAGGGCAGGCCGCTGGTGATTCCCAGCCCGACGTTGCGCGAAAAATTCGGCGTGGAGAAGATTGTCGCGGCACATTTGTCGCTGTCGGACGAAGACGAGCATGCGCTTGCCTTCGTCGTTCTGGAAAAATCAAATCAATGAGCCTGAAACTTCCGCTCGGCCCGGTGATGGCCGACGTCGTCGGTCTGACCCTGACCGAGGACGACATCCACCGCCTGTGCCATCCGCTGATCGGCGGCGTGATCCTGTTCGCCCGCAATTTCGAATCACCGGCACAGCTGGTTGAATTGACCAGCGCCATTCATGCCCTGCGCGAACCCCGCCTGCCGATCGCGGTCGATCACGAAGGCGGTCGGGTGCAACGATTCCGCCTGGGATTCACGGCCATTCCGCCCATGCGCGCGCTCGGCGAGCGCTGGAACCAGTCGCCGGACGAAGCGGTTGCGCTCGCTGCCGATGTCGGACTGGTGATCGGCACCGAGCTGATCGCACACGGCGTCGATTTCAGCTTCGCGCCGGTGCTCGATGTGGATTGGGGCGAGTCCGGCGTGATCGGCAACCGGTCGTTTCACCAGCAGCCCGAGGTCATCGCCACGCTGGGACGGGCACTGATGCGCGGGCTCGCGGACGCCGGCATGGCATCGGTCGGCAAGCATTTCCCCGGCCATGGTTTCGTGAAGGCGGACTCGCACCTGGAAATCCCGGTCGATGAACGCAGTTTCGAACAGATCCGCGACACCGACCTGGTACCGTTTCGTGCGCTGGCGGCGGGGCCGATGTCGGCGGTGATGCCGGCGCACGTGATCTATCCGGCGGTCGACCCGCATCCCGCCGGCTTTTCCGCCAAGTGGCTGAAGGACATCCTGCGTGGCCAACTGGGTTTCACCGGCGTCATTTTCAGCGATGACCTGACCATGGAAGGTGCCAGTGTCGCCGGCAACGTGGTGCAGCGCGCGCAGGCCGCGCTGGCTGCCGGCTGCGACGTGGTGCTGCTGTGCAATGATCCGGCCAAGGCCGATGAACTGCTCGCCGGACTCACTGCCGCCGGCGTCGAGTCGGGCACCGACCTGTCGTCGCGCCTTTGCGGCATGCTTGCGCGCCCGCAGGCGCCGGGGCAGGGGGCTGCGGCGCGTTACGAGGCGGCGCGACACGCCATCGCCGCGCTTGGGCTGGATTGACCCGCAACAACCCGACCTGCGACATCTTTTGCCGGGTCGTCGATAACTTCGGCGATATCGGCGTTTGCTGGCGGCTGGCCCGCCAACTGGCAGCGGAACACGGCATGTCGATCCGGCTGGTGGTAGACGACACGCGGGCATTTTGCAGGATCGCGCCGGATGTGGACCCCGACGCGCGCATCCAGTGCGTGGACGGGGTAACGATCGTGCCCTGGCTGGATGCGATCGATCTGGCGGAGTCTGCAAGCCTCGTGATCGAGGCCTTTGCCTGCGAATTGCCCGAATCCTACCTGCGGCGCATGGTGGCTGCCGGCAATCCCCCGGTATGGATCAACCTCGAATATCTGAGCGCGGAACCGTGGGTCGCCGAGCATCACCTGCTGCCGTCGCCGCACCCGACCTTGCCGCTGTGCAAGTGGTTCTTTTTCCCCGGCTTTACCGCCGGCACCGGCGGGCTGATTCGCGAACGAGAGGTGACGAACTGGTTGCCTCACGCGGCGGCCGCGCCGTCCGGAGCCACGGCGGTATTTGTCTTCTGTTACCCCGGCGCGCCACTGGATGGCCTGCTGGACGCCATTGAGGTCCGCGGCGAGCCGACGATTGTCAACCTGCCCGATCCAGTGCCGGCAGCCAAACTCCAGCACCGGCGCGCCTTGCAGGCCAAAAGTGCTTCGAACGCCGCGTCAGTGCTGGAGTTACGTTCTCCTGGCTTTGTCGCCCAGCCGCTGTTTGATGGTCTGTTGCGCGAACACAAAGTGCTGTTTGTACGGGGAGAAGATTCGTTTGTCCGCGCGCAGTGGGCGGCGAAACCTTTCATCTGGCAGATCTATCCGCAGGCCGGTGACGCGCACCGGATCAAGCTGGACGCGTTTCTCAAACTCTACTGCCGGGGCCTCGACGCCGCCGCTGCCGCTGCCATGCGTGAACTGTGGCGCGCCTGGAACGACGCCGACGCCGCCGCCCTGGCCGGCGCCTGGGCCGGGTTCATGGCCCACCTGCCGGCGTTGCAGGCGCATGCCGTGCGCTGGGCCGAAGGCCTGGCACAAATGCCGGACCTCGCGTCTAACTTATTGAGTTTCTACAAAAAAAACGCTAAAATTTAGGGCTTTGCCGGTACGCAAACGTGCGCCTTCTGCCGTTGGCACCATACCAGCCAGATTCCATCCCAACGTTTTAGGTAATCCCATGAAAATCGCTCAAGAACTCCGCGCCGGCAATGTCGTCATGATCGGCAAGGATCCGATGGTGGTATTGAAAGCCGACTACAACAAGTCCGGCCGCAATTCCGCCGTAGTCAAGATGAAGCTGAAAAACCTGCTGTCCAATTCCGGCACCGAATCGGTTTACAAGGCGGACGACAAATTCGAAGTGGTCCAGCTCGACAAGAAGGAATGCACCTATTCCTATTTTTCCGATCCGATGTACGTCTTCATGGACAGCGAGTACAACCAGTACGAAGTCGAAGCCGAAAACATGGTCGACGCGCTGGCCTACCTGGACGATGGCATGCCGTGCGAAGTGGTGTTCTACAACGGTCGAGCCATTTCGGTCGAACTGCCCAACAGCGTCGAACGCGAAATCGAAACCGAGCCGGCAGTGCGCGGCGACACCTCGGGCAAAGTGCTGAAGCCGGCGCGGATCAAGCCGACCAACCACGTGGTCAACGTGCCGCTGTTCTGCGAATCGGGCGACCGGATCGAAATCGACACCCGCACCAACGAATACAAGCGCCGCGTCTGATCCCGGCAAAATGCCATGACGCAAAGGGCACGAAGTCGTGCCCTTTGCTTTTCAGGCCATGAAAATCAAACTTCCCGCCGCCGGTTCTTACGACCCGCACTGTCGCGCCTGTCCGCGCCTGGCAGCGTTTCTTGACCAGGTGCGGACCGACCATCCCGGCTATTTCTGCCTGCCGGTGCCGCCGTTCGGCGTTGCCAATCCGGACCTGCTGATCGTCGGCCTGGCGCCCGGGCTGCATGGCGCCAATCGCACCGGCCGGCCGTTCACCGGCGATTACGCCGGTGTGCTGCTCTACCAGACCCTGCACCGGTTCGGCTTTGCCAACGGCAGTGAATCGGTCCGTGCCGATGACGCGCTGCGGCTGAAGGCATGTCGCATCACCAATGCGGTGAAGTGCCTGCCACCGCAAAACAAACCGCTGCCGGTCGAGATCCGCACCTGCAACACCTACCTCGCCAACGAGCTGGCAGCGTTGCCGCCGACCTCGGCCATCCTTGCGCTGGGCACCGTTGCCCACGCGGCGGTGCTGACCGCGCTGGGACTGAAAGCCGGCTTCTGCAAATTTGCCCATGGCGCCAGCCATCTGCTGCCGGATGGCCGGCGGCTGTTCGATAGCTATCACTGCTCTCGCTACAATACCAACACGCGGCGGCTCACTGAGGCCATGTTCCACCAGGTGTTTGCCGCCATCCGCGAGCACATCGACCAGCGCTGAATGACTTTCGACCCCAAGCCGACGCTGCAGCAACTGCCCAATCTTCCCGGGGTCTACCGGATGAAGAACGAGGCCGGCGACGTCATCTATGTCGGCAAGGCGCGCGACCTGAAAAAGCGCGTCTCGTCGTACTTCACCAAGCAGCACGGCAGTCCGCGCACCACGCTGATGGTGGCGCAGGTGGCGGGCATCGACACCACCGTCACCCGCAGCGAGTCCGAGGCGCTGCTGCTGGAAAACAACCTGATCAAGTCGCTGGCGCCGCGCTACAACGTGCTGTTTCGCGACGACAAGAGCTATCCCTACATCATGGTCACCGACCATGCGTTCCCGCAGATCCGTTTCTACCGCGGCACCCACGTCAAGCCGAACCGTTATTTCGGCCCGTTCCCCTCGGCCTGGGCGGTGCGCGACACCATCAATCACCTGCAGAAGGTGTTCAGGCTGCGCACCTGCGACAACACCGTCTATGCGCACCGGTCCCGGCCCTGCCTGCTGCACCAGATCGGCCGCTGTTCGGCGCCCTGCGTGGGCCTGATTGAGGCCGCCGACTACGAGCGCGACATCCGCAATGCCGAACTGTTTCTGCAGGGCAAGGAAAACGAGGTGCTGGACAGCCTGAACGCCAAGATGGAGGCGGCCTCGGCCGAACTGCAGTTCGAGCAGGCGGCCTCGTTTCGCGACCAGATACGCACCCTGCAGCGCATCCTTACCAAGCAGTTTGTCGAATCCGGCAGCGACCGCGACGTCGATGTGATCGCGGCCATCGAAATCTCCGGCACCTGGTGCGTCAACCTGGTGATGATCCGCGGTGGCCGCCACCTGGGCGACAAGAGTTTCTTCCCCGGCAATGCCGCCGATGCCGACCTGTTCACCGTGGTCGATGCCTTCATCGCCCAGCACTATGCGGCGCAGACGCCGCCGCCGCAATTGATGGTCGACGGCGACCTCGACCGCGCCGAGTGGGAGGAGACGCTGTCGGAAACCGCCGGCCGCCAGGTGCGGGTGGTGACACGGCCGAGCGGGGAGGGCAAGTTGTGGATGGGGATGGCGGTGAAAAACGCGCGCTTCGCCATCGAACAGCGCCTGGCCGACCGCGCCTCACAGGAAAAGAAACTGCAGGCGATGCAGGAAGCGCTGGGGATCGAGCAGTACCGGCGCGTCGACCGCCGCGACCTCCGCTACACCATACGCGCTGCGACAGTGCCGCCCTGTGTCGTTCTCGACCGCGGGGCGATGCAGCCGTCGGAATACCGGCGCTTCAACATTGCCGGCATCACGCCGGGCGACGACTACGCCGCCATGCGCGACGCCCTGCAGCGGCGCTACCAGAAGCTGGTACTGCCCAGCGAGGATGGCGCGGCGCAGCGCCTGCGTCCGGACCTGGTGCTGATCGATGGCGGCAAGGGCCAGCTGGGGGTAGCCGAGCAGGTGCTGGCCGAACTCGGGCTGTCCGATATCCAGCTGGTCGGCGTGGCCAAGGGCGAGGAGCGCAAGCCGGGACTGGAGACGCTGATCTTCGGCCAGAGCCGGATCGAGCGTCACCTGGAAAAGGACAACCCCGGTTTCCACCTGATCCAGCAGATTCGTGATGAGGCACACCGCTTTGCCATCACCGGCCATCGTGCGCGGCGCGCCAAACAGCGCAACACCTCGCGGCTGGAAGACATCGACGGCATCGGGCCCAAGCGGCGCAAGGCGCTGCTGGCGCGCTTCGGCGGCTTGCAGGGCGTGGCGGCCGCCAGCGTGCAGGACCTGTCGAACGTGGAGGGGATCAGCGAGGACCTGGCGACCCTCATCTACAACCAGCTTCACTGATTGCGAACCAGACGGCGTTCCAAAGTAAACTAACGGCGTGAACCTGAACATCCCCAATGTCCTGACCTGGCTGCGCATCGCGGCCATCCCGCTGTTTGTCGCCATCCTGTATATCGATGAATCGTGGCTGACCACCAGCCAGGCCAATATCATCGCCACGGTCATCTTCGTCGCCGCCGCCATCACCGACTGGTTCGATGGCTATCTGGCGCGCAAATGGAACCAGACCTCGGCGTTCGGCGCCTTCCTTGACCCGGTGGCCGACAAGCTGATGGTGGCGGCGGCGCTGATCGTCCTGGTGGAACTCGGCCGCACCGACGCCATCGTGGCGCTGATCATCATCGGCCGGGAGATCACCATTTCGGCGCTGCGCGAATGGATGGCCCAGCTCGGGCAGTCGAAAAGCGTGGCGGTGTCGATGCTGGGCAAGGTCAAGACGGTTTCGCAGCTGGTCGCGATCCCGTTCCTGCTCTACGACGGCGTGTTGTTCGGTGTGATCGACTGCCGGGTCGCGGGTCGCGCCTTCATCTGGGTTGCCGCCGCGCTGACGGTGTGGTCGATGTTCTATTACCTGAAGGCCGCTTTCGCGCACGCGGCCGACAAGAAGCCCTGACCGCGCCCGGCCAACCGGATCGTCCGCATCACTAGGCCGGTGGATGGGTCTTTGCGTGGCGCGTCATCAGCGCCTCAAATTCCGACGCCGGCAGCGGCCTGCTGAACAGGTAGCCCTGGTAGGCATCGCAGCCCTGTTGTGCCAGCAGCAGGCGTTGCGCTTCGGTTTCGACGCCTTCCGCCACCACTTCCATGTCCAGCGCGCGCGCCAGCGCGATCACGGCCGACACAATCGCCGTGTCGTCGCGGTCGGTCAGGATATCGGCAACAAAGGTCTTGTCGATCTTCAGGGTGTCGATCGGAAACCGCTTCAGGTGCGACAGGCTGGAGTAGCCGGTGCCGAAGTCGTCGATCGCCACCCGCATGCCGATTTCGCGGATACGTGTGAGCGTGTTGCCGACGCCTTCCGGATCGCGCAGCATGCCGGTCTCGGTCACTTCCAGTTCGATCAGCTCGGGCTTGCAGCCTTCGTGGGCAATGCGGTCGCGGATGCGGTCGGCCAGGTTGGTGGCGCGGAACTGTCCCGCGGCCAGGTTGATCGCCAGCCGCACGCCGGTGAAGCCGGCTTCGTGCCAGCGACGCGCCTGCGAGAAGGCGGTGTCGAGCACCCAGTTGCCGATCTCGTGGATCAGCCCGGTTTCCTCGGCAAGATGGATGAATTCGCCGGGCATGACGGTGCCGCGGGTCGGATGGTGCCAGCGCAGCAGCGCCTCGGCGCCGGTGATGCGGTTGGAGCGCATGTCGATCTTCGGCTGGTAGTAGAGCTCGAACTCGTTGCGTACCACCGCCGAACGCAGGGCGTTCTCCAGCAGCCGCGCGGCGGTGCCATGCTCGGCCATGTCGGCGGAGAAAATCTGGTACGCATTCTTGCCCAGCTCCTTGGCGCGGTACATCGCCATGTCGGCGTTTTTCAGCAGCGACTCCACGTCCTCGGCGTCGTCCGGGAACAGGCTGATGCCGACCGAGCCGGAAATGTGAATCTCGTGACCCTCGATCCGCGACGGCTGGCGGATCTCCTCCAGCAGCTTGGCCGCGACAATGCGCGGCGACTCGAGATCCGTGACCTGCTCCAGCACTACCATGAACTCGTCGCCGGATAGCCGCACCAGCAGGTCGCTTTCGCGCACCACGCGGTTCAGGCGGGTCGACATCTCGCGCAGCAGTTCGTCGCCGATGCGATGGCCCAGCGTGTCGTTGACATCCTTGAAACGGTCGAGATCGATGAACATGGCCGCAATCCGGTGGCCGCCGCGGCGCGCGCGCGAAATCGCCTGGCGCAGGCGGTCCTGCAGCATGGTGCGGTTGGGCAGGCCGGTCAGGCTGTCGTGGGTGGCCTGGTGCACCAGGCGCTCTTCGGCCAGCACCCGGGTGGTGACATCCTGTGCCAGCGACAGGATGGAGATGATCTTGCCGGAATCGTCGCGCAGGCTGGAGTTGTACCACTCGCACCAGATCACGCGGCCATCCTTGCGGTGGTTGCGGTGCAGGCTGGTGGCGCGCGGCTCGAGCTGCACCACCAGCTTGTCGGCAATGGCATCGGCCTGCGCGGCATCGCCTTCGACGACAAATTTCCAGTCGCGATAGTGACGCCCGAGCAGCTCCTGTTCACGCCAGCCGAATATCTTCTCGGCTTGCGGCGACCAGCGGCGGACGCGAAATTCCGGGTCCCATTCGATCACGGCCAGCGGCGTGTTCTCGAAATGCGAGGACAGCAGCCAGTTGGCGCGGCGCAAATTCAGTTCGGCGCGCTTCAGCTCATCGATATCGGTGGCCGCCGAGTAAA
The DNA here is from genome assembly GCA_964417885.1 of uncultured Burkholderiales bacterium. GTDB lineage: Bacteria > Pseudomonadota > Gammaproteobacteria > Burkholderiales > Usitatibacteraceae > UKL13-2. The sequence goes on from CAYQKN010000095.1 coordinate 13,149, forward strand.
GTCCGATGATGTCGCCCTTTGCGTCGTAGCGCGGCGTGTAGCGCACGATCATCCAGCGTCGGGTCGCCGGATCGGTGCCGATCAGCCGTTCCGCCGTCACGGTCTCGCCGGCCATGGCGCGCTGCCAGTACGGCATCACCTCGGCATAATTCTGTTCGCCAAACACGTCGCGCAGATTCCTGCCGAGGATCTCCTCGCGGGGCTTGCCGAGGATCGCCTCGAGGCGCTTGTTGACCATGCGGTAGCGATACTCGCGGTCGACGTAAACCATCGGGTAGGGCAGGCTGTCCATCGCGATGCGCAACTCGGCCTCGCTGGTCTGCAGCGTCTCCTGCGCCAGCTTGATATCGTGAATATCCATCCCTACCACGTACAGCCCCTGCACCCGGCCCGTTGGGTCGGTATCGGGAACGGTGCGGATGCGGAACCAGCGGTCGCTGTTGTCGGCGCTGTGCACCAGCCGCTCGTAGGTGACGGTTTCGCCGGCCAGCGCGCGTGCCACGAACGGGTCGGCCAGCCGCGCGGCGTCGGTGCCCAGCACTTCCTCGCTGGTGCGGCCGATCACCTCGTGCCGCGCCTTGCCGCGCATCCGCAGGAAGGTGTTGTTGACAAACTTGTAGCGCCGCTCGGTGTCGATGTAAGCGATGGACTCGGGGATGTTGTCGGTGAACAGGCGCAACTGTCGCTCCTGTTGCTGCAGGTGTTCGCGCATCAGCACGTCGTCGTGGATATCGGTGAGCACGGTGTAGATGCCGGCCACGCTGCCGTCCGCGCGCCGGTCCGGCACCAGGTGACCGCGCACCCAGCGCTGTCCACGCTCCGGGAACTCGCCAAGCCGTTCGTACGATGCATGCCTCCCGGCAAAGGCCTGGTCGAGGTAGGGGCGCACCTCTGCCACCACGTCGGCGCCGAACGCCTCATTCAGCGTCTTGCCCAGCACGTCCTGCTCGGACACGCCCATCCACTTCTCGCCGGTCTGGTTGTAGAAACCGATGCGCTCGTCCGCCGTGATGTAACTGATCGGCATGCCGATGTTGTCGGTCACCAACCGCAGCTGTCGCTCGCGCTCGGATATTTCGGCGCGCAGCCGGTAATCCTGCTCGATATCGGTGATCACCACATACAGGCCGTCAACCTCGCCGGCCAGGTCGCGGTACGGCGTGATGACAACCCGGATGTGACAGGGCGGATGCGCGGGAAAATGCGCCAGCCGTTCGTAGGTCACCAGTTCCCCGGCGAGCGCACGCGCAATGTAGGGCCCGACTTGCGCAAACCATTCCTCGCCCTGGAGCTCGATCCAGGCTCGGCCAACGATATCCTGTTCGGTGCGGCCAAACCATTCGCAAGCCACCTTGTTGACGTAAAGACAGCGCAGGTGACGATCGCTCTTCACCAGCGGCATGCCGATATTGTCGGCGACCGATCGCAGGTCCTGCTCGCGGGATACCAGGCTTTGGCGCAGCTGGAAGTCCTCCTCGATATCCAGTGCCAGTACGTTGATGCCCACGGTCCGGCCGTCGGCAAGGGTATCGGGGAAAAATGAAACACGGATGTGCCGCGGGCCGTCGCGCCGCGCGTGGGAAATGGTGTCGACCGTATTCGCGTCGCCGGCCAGCGCCCGGTCCAGGTGCGGGCGGTAAAAACCGTAGGTTGCCTCGCCAAACACGATTGACGCCGGCACACCGGCAATCTCGGCTTCCGGCTTGCCGATCCACTGCTGGAACGGGCGATTGCTGAAGCGCACGATATGCGCCGCGTCCAGGTACAGAATCGGCCGTCCGGTGTTGTCGGTCAGGTTCTGCAGGATCCGCTGGTATTCCAGCCGGCCGGGATCACCGCCAGACGGCGGGCCGGTCGATCCGGCATCATCAAAGGGAAACGATTGGGACATGGGCAATCGGCAATACCGTGTCAGGTTGTCGGGTTGTCCCGGTCGGGAACGACGGCAAAAGGATGCCTGGCAAAATAGTGTATCTGAAAGCCCGCGCCAGCCATCGCGAGGTTTTGTGGTCAGGCCGCGCAAAAAACGTCGTGCCACTTTGACGGGGCCGGATTTTCGGCTATAATTCGCTGCGATGCGGGAATAGCTCAGTTGGTAGAGCGCAACCTTGCCAAGGTTGAGGTCGAGAG
>CAYQKN010000096.1:0-1104 GCA_964417885.1 uncultured Burkholderiales bacterium
GAACACGACGTGCTTGGCCGGCAGCGCCTTGTTCTTGAAGCTTGAGACGATCGCCAGTAGCACGGCGAGGTCGGCGCCGGGTTCGTCGATGCGCACGCCGCCGACCGCGTTGATGAACACGTCCTGGTCAAACACCGCCAGCCCCGCGTGGCGGTGCAGGATGGCCAGCAGCATGGCGAGTCGGTTCTGTTCCAGGCCCACCGAGAGGCGCTTGGGCTGCATGCCGTGGCTTTCGTCCACCAGCGCCTGGATTTCCACCAGCAGCGGCCGGCTGCCTTCCTGCGTAACCATGACGCAGCTGCCGGCCACGTTGGCGTCGTGCTGCGACAGAAAAATGGCGGAGGGGTTGGTGACTTCGCGCAGGCCTTTTTCGGTCATGGCGAAGACGCCGATTTCATTGACGGCACCGAAGCGGTTTTTCACCGCGCGGATGAGGCGGAACGAGGAATGCGTGTCGCCCTCGAAATAGAGCACGGTATCGACCATGTGCTCCAGCACGCGCGGGCCGGCCAGCGCGCCTTCCTTGGTGACGTGGCCGACCAGGATCAGCGTGGTGCCGGTGGACTTGGCAAAACGCGTCAAGTGCGCCGCGCATTCGCGCACCTGCGCTACCGAGCCGGGCGCGGAGGTGAGTGCCGCCGAGTAGACGGTCTGGATCGAGTCGATCACCGCCACCTGCGGCTTTTCGGCGCTGAGCGTGGCGAGGATTTTTTCCAGCTCGATTTCGGCCAGCAGTTTCACGTCGTGGGTGTCGAGTGCCAGACGCTTGGCGCGCATGGCGATCTGTTGTGGCGATTCCTCGCCGCTCACGTACAGCACGCTGCTGCCGGCCGAGATGGTGGAGAGTGCCTGCAACAGCAGCGTGGATTTGCCGATGCCGGGGTCGCCGCCGATCAGCACCACCCCGCCCTCCACCAGCCCGCCGCCCAGCACGCGGTCGAATTCGCTGATGCCGGTGGGTTTGCGCGGCACGTCCTCGGCGCGCACCTTGTTGAGCGACTGCACCTTGCCGCGCTCGGCCGCGACCCCGGCCAGGGTGGCAAAGCGGTTGGTGCTGGCGGCCTCGGCCACCGTTTCCACCAGCGTGTTCCAGGCGTTGCAGTG
>CAYQKN010000096.1:1204-15097 GCA_964417885.1 uncultured Burkholderiales bacterium
TGAACAGCGGTTCAGCGAAAGGATGAGCACAACCTCAACGCAAACAAACTTGGGCCCCGGACTGAATCCGGGGCGACAGTGCATGTTTTTCTGCTTTCGCATATTGGCAATCGCCGTGGTTTCGTTGACGCTTCTTTAGCAATAATTATACTGAATATATGTACAGTTAAACACTTTCCTGCCCCAATCGCCCCAGCGCCCACGCCCTACTTCAACATCAGATCGATCACCTGCCCGGCCGTCGCGGCGCCGGGAAATGCGGCATTGCAGAAGATCGCGAACAGCATGGCGGCAAAGGCCATCACGGCAAACGGCCGCCAGGTTTTCTTCAGCAGCACTGCCGCCCAGTTGGCGGAATCGAGTGCGCGGGCGCCACGGGCCAGCGGCGAGCCGAGCAGCACTTCGAACACGACCTCGGCCAGGATGGCCGGCGCCTGGTAGATGACGTAGAGGGTGGCGCCGAAGACCACCGACAGCGCGATCGCCAGCAGAATGCCGGCGATGATCAGCAGGCAGCCGCCTTCGTCGGCGTCGGCCACATCGGCGATGCTGCTCACGCCGTCGAGCACGCCGGAGCCGGGCGACTCGACCGCGACCGAGGTGTCGGGCAGGTCCCAGCTGCCGCCGGCGCCGCCGCCATCGAAAGTGCCGCCGCCGCCCTGCATCGGCAGGTCGGCCGGCGCCGATGAAGAGCCGCCGAGGTTGAGGTTGGGGAGGATGTCGATGCCCGGATCGCCGGACCATTCGCTTCGGCGGCCCCAGTCGGCGCGCAGGTGGCGGCCGTACTGCGAAAGGTGCAGCCACACCCACACGCCGGTGAAGAACGCGCCGTAGGCCAGCGACAGCGCGACGGCATAGCGCACCCACATCGCGGTCACGCCGAGGTTGAGCAGGATGCGTGTCGTCAGCACCGCCATGGCGATGCTGGCGGCGACGATCAGGAACATGTGGAAGCGGGTCCAGTACTGTTCCCGCAGCGACGCCATCAGGCTTTGCGGTGTCGGCGCCGCCGATGCACCCGCGGCCGGTTTTGATTTCCTGCGCCCGCCGATTGGCGCGGTCGCCATCAGGCCACTTCCACCTTCGGCACCCGCGGCGCCACCGCGCACATCAGTTCATAGCCGACGGTGCCGGCGGCATGCGCGACCTCGTCGATCGGCAGGCCCTCGCCCCACAGCACCACCGGCGTGCCTTCCTTGGCCACCGGGATGTCGGTGATGTCGACGCACAGCATGTCCATCGACACGCGGCCGATGCTGCGGGTGCGCTTGCCGCCGACCAGCACCGGCGTGCCGTGCTCGTTGGTGCCGGGCGCGTGGCGCGGGTAGCCGTCGGCATAGCCGCAGGCGACGATGCCGATGCGCATCTTGCGCCGGGCGATATAGGCCGAGCCGTAGCCGACGGCCTGGCCCTTGTCGAGGTTCTGCACCGCGATCAGCTCGCTGCGCAGGCTCATCACCGGCTTCAGGTCGAGCGACTCGGCGCTGGCGTCGGCAAAGGGCGAGGAGCCGTAGAGCATGATGCCGGGGCGCACCCAGTCACGGTGGGTATCGGGATAGCGCAGCACGGCGGCGGAATTGGCCACGCTGACGGTGAACGGCTTGGATTGCAGCAGCTCGGCCGCGGCTTTTTCCCAGGCCTTGAATTCGCGCATCTGCAGGCCGACGCCCTCGACCCCGTCGGCATTGGCGAAGTGCGTCATCAGCGTGATATCGCCGAAGCTGCGGCCGCTGGCGGCCACGCCGAGCGCATAACGGCCGCCACCGTCGGTGAAGCCGAGGCGATTCATGCCGGTGTTGAACTTGATGAAGGTGTCGAGCGGCCGCGTCAGCGTGGCGTTCATCATCTGCGCCACCTGGCTCGCGTTGTGCACCACGGTCATCAGGCGCTGGTTGGCGAAGGCCGGCAGCTCGTCCTCGCTGAAAAATCCTTCCAGCATCAGGATCGGCTCGGTGACGCCGAGGTTGCGCAGCCGCACCGCGCTGTCGAGTTCCAGCGTGGCCCAGGCGTCGGCCGATTTGAGCGCGCGCCGCGCGAAATCGACACCGTGTCCGTAGGCGTTGGCCTTGACCACGGCGAACACGCGCGCACCGGGAGCCTTGGACTTGGCGAGCGCGTAATTGTGTTGCAGCGCGGCGGCGGACAGTTCGGCTCGGATCGGTCGGGACATGGCGACTCGCGCTCAGGCCAATCGGGGTGGTCGCATCATGCCACGGCACCGGTATCCGCCGGCCGCCGCCACTAGTAGCCCTGGTAGCCGCCCTGCGACGGGGCGGCGTTCTCATAGCGGGTGAACTTGCCGACCCAGGTCAGCGGCACGGTGCCGATCGGGCCGTTACGCTGCTTGGCGATGATGACTTCGGCGACGCCGGCCATCTGGATTTTTTCTTCCGGGGTCTTGGCGTAGACCTCGTCGCGGTAGAGGAACAGGATCACGTCCGCGTCCTGCTCGATGGCGCCCGATTCGCGCAGATCCGACATCACCGGCTTCTTGATGTCGCGCTGCTCGACGCTGCGGTTCAGCTGCGACAGCGCGATCACCGGCACCTTCAGCTCCTTGGCCAGCGATTTGAGCGAGCGCGAGATTTCCGAAATTTCGGTGGCGCGGTTCTCGCCCGAGGTGGCGGCGCTCATCAGCTGCAGGTAATCGACCACGATCAGGCCGGCGCCGCCGTACTGGCGGTGCATGCGGCGGGCGCGCGCGCGCAGTTCCAGCGCATTGAGGCCGGGGGTTTCGTCGATCTGGATCGGCGCTTCGTTCAGCCGCGCCATTGCCTGGCCCAGCGCATCCCAGTCGCGCGGTTCCAGGCGGCCGGTGCGGACCTTCTGCTGGTCGACCTTCGCCACCGAGCTCAACAAACGCATGGCCAGCTGCGTGCCGCCCATTTCCATCGAGAAGATGAACACCGGCAGGCCGGCCGACAGCGCGACGTGCTCGGCGATGTTGAGGCTGAAGGCGGTCTTGCCCATCGACGGGCGGCCGGCGACGATGATCAGGTCGCCCTCGTGCATGCCCGAGGTTTTTTCGTCGAGGTCGGTGAAGCCGGTCGACACTCCGGTGACGGCGGAGGGATTCTTCGACAGCTCATCGAGCCGCACCATCACTTCCGACAGCAGGCTCGACAGCGACAGGAAGCCCTGCCCCTGCTTGCGGCCCATCTCGGCGATGTCGAATACTTTCTTCTCGGCCTCGTCGAGCAGCTGGCGTGCTTCGCGGCCGTTGGGGGTGTAGGCGGCGTCGGCGATTTCCTCGCCCACGCGCGCCAGGCGGCGGGTGATGGCGCGCTCGCGCACGATCTCGGCATAGAGGCGGATATTGGCCGCGCTCGGCGTGCCGGCCGACAGGCTCTGCAGGTAATTGATGCCGCCGATGCCCTGCAGCTCGCCCGCCAGCTGCAGCGACTCGGCCACCGTCAGCACGTCGGCCGGCTTGTTGCCCTCGATCAGCTTGGCGATGTGGCGATAGATGCGGCGGTGGTCGTCGCGGTAGAAGTCTTCGTCGGCGACCATGTCGCCGATGCGTTCCCAGGCGTCGTTGTTGAGCAGCAATCCGCCCAGCACCGACTGCTCGGCCTCGATCGAATGCGGCGGCAGCTTGAGGGTCGAAATCGAGCTTTCCCCGTTGTCCTGGGAAAACATCGGCATGAAATTGGGATTGGCGGCCATTCAGTCGTGGTCTTGTGAGGGGCAAAAAAACAGATGGGCAAGTTTGCACCTGCAATTATCCACAAGCAATGCACAACTGTGTGTGTTGCCTGTGGATAAGTGGTGCAAAACGGGTGAACAATCTGGCGGGCGTTAATGCCCCGCGTTTCCGCGCCGGCGGCAGAAATGAAAACCGCCGCCTCAGCGAGGCAGCGGTTTTCGTCACTTCAGCACCCTCCCCGCAGGCGGGGAGCCGCGATCAGACTGGTTCGCCCAGCACCGATACGGTGATGTGTGCCTTGACGTCGGTGTGCAGGTTCAGCGTGACCGGCGAATCGCCAATGGTCTTCAGCGGACCATTCGGCATGATGACCTCGCTCTTCTTCACGTCAAACCCCTGCTTGGTCAGCGCTTCGGCGATGTCGGCATTGGTGACGGAGCCGAACAGGCGGCCATCGACACCGGCCTTCTGCGTGACCTGCACCATGTAGCCTTCGAGCTTCTCGGCGCGGGCTTGCGCGGCGCTGAGCAGTTCGTTGGCTTTCTTTTCCAGATCGGCACGCTTGGCTTCGAACTCGGCCTTGGCGGCGTCGGTCGCGCGCTTGGCTTTGCCGTGCGGGATCAGGAAGTTGCGGGCATAGCCGTCTTTGACCTTGACCACGTCGCCCAGGGCGCCGAGGTTGACTACTTTTTCCATCAGAATAACTTGCATGTTTTTCTCCTGAGTACGATGACTGCTTAATGCAAGTCGGTGTAATGGATCAGGGCGAGGAAGCGCGCGCGCTTGATCGCGACATCCAGCTGACGCTGGTACCTGGCCTTGGTGCCGGTGATGCGCGCCGGGATGATCTTGCCGTTTTCATTGACGAAATCCTTCAGGACGCCGATGTCCTTGTAATCGATCTCGACGACCTTCTCGGCGGTGAAGCGGCAGAATTTCTTGCGGCGGAACAAACCGCGATTCGGGTTGCGCGTGTCTTTCTTGTTCTTGTCGAACTTCTTACCACGGGGTGATGGACGGGGCATGATGACCTCTAGCTAATTTTGAATTGGGTAATGTGCAATATCGGTTGCTGGCTGTAGCGGTTCTTGCGGGACAGGAAGCCCTTGACGGAAATGATGTCGTCCACCTTGACGCGATCGAGCTGTTTTGCCACCTCACCGAACGCTATCGCGTTCATTTCGACGTCGACCTGGACTTCCTGCTCCATCTCGGCCTGCATCGACTGGTGATTCAGCACCACGCTCAGTGCGGCGACGCCGCCGGGGGTTAGCCTCAGGGTGTCGCGTGAAACGATCTTTCCTTCAAGAACGGTGGTGTTTTTCATTTGCCTTCACCACTGTTCACCGCATTGCTTCAATCAGAACTTTTACCGGCACCTCAGGCTGGCTGCGCGACCTTGACGTCTTCCTTCAGGTCCACCGACTTGGATTTTTCTTCCTTCATCATCGGAGACGGGCCGGTTTCGGCTGCGGTCTTCTTGACGGTCAGGTGGCGGAGGACGGCGTCGTTGAACTTGAACGCGTGTTCGAGTTCGTCGAGGGTCGTCTGGGCGATCTCGATGTTCATCAGCACGTAATGCGCCTTGAATACCTTCTGGATCGGGTAGGTCATCTGGCGACGACCCCAGTCTTCGATGCGGTGGATCTTGCCGCCGCCCTGGGCAATGGTCGCCTTGTATCGCTCGATCATGGCGGGCACTTGCTCGCTCTGATCGGGATGGACGATGAATACAATTTCGTAATGGCGCATGAAATCTCCTTGTGGATTAGTCACTTAAGTGACGAGAGAGCCACCTGCGATGCGCACCGCAGTGTGGCAAGGGGGTTGGATTTGTTCCTTGGCCGACGCAATTGCGTCGACCAAGCCCGATATTATGCGGCAATTTCCTCAATAAATCAAACAGTTCCTGCCAGCCAGTGCTAAGGGCGCGCACTGCCGGCCGGCGCCAGCGGCGTTGAGCGGTACAGGCGCTGTTCCAGAATCGGCAGCAGCGCATCGGTCAGCTTGTCCTGCCCGGCGCTGTTCTGGTGATAGAGGTCCCAGAACGCAGCGCATTCCGGGCCGTTTGCGCCGCGGAAAAAATCGGTGAAATCATGTACTTCGATGATGCCCTCGTCCTGCAGCGGCTTCAGCACCGACCGCGCCCAGGCTTCCGCGCCCTGCGGGATCACTTCGTCGCGCCACACGCCGGGCATCGGCATCAGCACCACCAGGATCGGGCGCGGGTAAGGCAGGCTGCGCAACTGGCGGTCACGCACCGCCTTCACCTCGGCCAGGTGGGGCAACTGCGAGCGGTCGCGGAAATCGGCGCGCTGCGATGCTTCGCGCTGCCACTGGCGGCACTGCATCACGGTCGAGGTCACCGGCGCATCCGGGTTGGCGGCAGCACAGGCGGCGATGTTGTCGATCGGCACCGTGCACAGGTTGCTGGCCACTCTCTGCCGCGTGAACAGGGTGCCGGTCGACGGCGGCTGGGATAGCAGGCCGCCGGCCTCGCGCAGCCGCCGCGCGGTGTGTTTCACCAGGTCCTGCACGTCTTCGCGGTACAGGAACAGCGCGGACTGGCTGCCGTAGGTGGCGAGGTTGCCGGGCTCGAACGGCACGTGCTGCCGCATCCAGTCGCGGTCCCACGACGGCGCCAGCGGCGCCGCCATGCTGAGTTCGTAGGCGCCGTTGCCGAGGTAATTGAAACCGGAAATGGTGGTCGATATCACCGCGCCGCGCAGTTGCGGCGCGTGCTCGCGCAGCCAGCGCACCAGCATTTCCAGGCTCATCCAGTGCATGCCCGGGATGGCGACGCTGGCGTGGGTCAGTCCGCGCGCGCGCGCGGCGGCGGCGATGCGCTCGTGGTCGATGCCGTAGACGGTGCGCGAATCGCCGAAGGTGACGTAGTCGATTTTTTCCGGACCCAGCGCCCGCAGCGCGCGTTTCATGGCGATGGTCTGCCCGGCATTGCTCTCGCGCTTGGCCAGCCATTCCCACGCGCCGTGGCGAAACGCGAACTCGAGGCCGAGCAGGATCGCCGCCACGATGGCGAGGCGGATGGCGAGAAACCGGATCAGGTCGGCGCGCAGCATGTCAGAACTGGAAGTAAATGAACGGCACCGTCCGCGACGGCGTGAACCAGATCAGCAGCAGGATCATCGCGCTGACGAAGGCGGCAAACAGCCAGGCGCCGGCGTCGGCCAGGCGGTCTTTCACCTGCCAGTGCCCCATCGCCGCGTGCATCAGCATCAGGCCGGCCAGCAGCAGCGGCAGCTTGCCCACGGTGACGGCGGAATATGGTGCGCTGGCAATGCCGGCGATCTTGCCGATGATGATGAGGCTGGTGGCGAAATCCGGCGCGCGAAAAAATATCCAGGCGAAACAGACCAGGTTGAACACCACCAGCCAGCGCAGCGCCTTCGCCAGCCGGTGCTCCGACTGCCACCAGGCCATGCGCGACAGCGCCAGCCGCTCGATTGCCAGGTAGGCGCCGTGCAGCCCGCCCCAGATGACAAAGTTCCAGCTGGCGCCGTGCCACAGGCCGCCGAGCAGCATCGTGGTCATCAGGTTGGCCATGGTCCGCGCCAGTCCGTCGCGATTGCCGCCCAGCGAGATGTAGAGATAGTCGCGCAGCCAGCGCGACAGCGTCATGTGCCAGCGGCGCCAGAATTCCTGGAACGACAGCGCGAGGTAGGGATAGTCGAAATTCTTCGGAAACTGGAAGCCGAACAGCAGTGCCAGGCCGATGGCGATATCGGTGTAGCCGGAAAAATCGAAGTAGATCTGGAAGCCGAAGGCGTAGACCGCGAACAGCGCCATCCAGGGATCCGCGGCGGCCGGGTTGCCGAACACTTGCTCGACGCTGACGGCCAGGTTGTCGGCCAGCACCACTTTTTTCACGTAACCGGCGGCGATCAGCACCAGTGCGTATTGCAGGCTGCGCAGGGTGATCGGATTGGGCCGGTCCAGCTGGGTGAAGAATTCGGAGGCGCGCACGATCGGCCCGGCCAGCAGCTGCGGGAAGAAGGTGGTGAAGACGGCGTAATCCAGCGGCGACTTGCGCGGCGCCAGGTGGCCGCGGTAGACGTCGAGCGTGTAGCTCATGTTCTGGAAGGTGTAGAACGAGATGCCGACCGGCAGGATGATGTCGAGCGGCGTGATCCGCAGCGCCGCACCGGCCGCCTCACCGAGGCCGTTGACGCTGGCGATGAAAAAGTTGGCGTACTTGAAGAAGGCCAGCACGCCCAGGTTGGCGACCAGACTGATGGTGATCAGCCGCCGCGGCGAGGACGACGCGGCCAGGCGCTGCGCGATCAGGTAGTCGACCGTTGCCGTGAGCGCGATCAGGCTCAGGTATTTCCAGCTCCACTGGCCGTAAAAATAGCAGCTGGCGCCGATCAGGAAAAATTTCCACGCGCGGCCGTAGCGCGGCAGCCAGCAGGCGACGGACAGCACGACCAGCAGGAAGGCGACAAAGTGCCAGGAGTTGAAGAGCATGGTGCGGGATTGTACTTGGCCGGGTGGCGTTCACGCGCCGGGCGCACCACGCAAAAAACAGCCCGCCGTGGTTGCAGCGGGCTGTATCGGGTCTTGCGCGCCGGTTGGCGGCAGCCGGTCTATTTCGCGGCCGTGGCGGCAACCTTGGCAAAGTCACCCGCCTTGACCACGGTGATCCGCGCCGGGTCGAGGTGCTTGCGGATTGCGGCCAGCAGGTCGTCCGCCTTGAGGGCGGCGAGTTTGTCGTCGAATTGCTGGCTGAAGGCAAAGGTGCGGTTGGTGAACATCAGCCCGGTCCAGGAGCCGGCAACCACGCCATCCTGCGCACGCTGCTGCGCGCGCTGCTGCATGGCACCCGACTTGGCGCTGGCGATCTCGGCCGGCAGGAAGCCGTCTTTCAGCGCCCTGACCAGTTCGTCCTTGAACGCGGCCTCGACCTTGGCGATGTTCTGCGGCGCGGCGATGGCGAACACACTCCACGAGCCGGCGCGATCCAGTGCACCAACCGACAATTGCGAGCCGACGCCGTAGCTCAAGCCCTCTTTCTGCCGGATGCGCTCGGCCAGGCGCGAATTCAGCCCCGCGCCGCCGCCGAGGATGTAGTTGGCCAGGTACAGCGCCGGGTAGTCGGCATCATCGTCCTTCAGGTTGACATTGAGGCGCGCCAGGAAAACGGCGTTTTCCTTGTCCGGCGTTTCCACCGCGTCGTTGATCGGCGCGACGTCCTTGAAATCCGACACGATGCGCGCATAGGGCTGTTTCGCCTTCCAGCCGGCGAACAACTCCTCGGTCAGCTTGCCGGCGGTGGCGGCATCGAAATCGCCGACGATAGCGAGCTCCCCCGCGGTCGCGCCGTAGAAATCGCGGTGGAACGCCTTCACGTCCTCCAGCGTCACCTTGCTGATTTCGGCGATGCTTTCGTCGAGCGACATCGCCGCGCGCCAGTCGCCCTTCGGATAGACATTGAAATGCGCCGACAGCCGCTCCGAGCCGCGTGCGGCCGGATCGCTTTTCTGCGATTCGATGCTGGTCAGGTACTGCTTTTTGAGCTGGGTGAATTCACTCTCCGGGAACGACGGTTCCTTCAGCACGTGCGCCACCAGTTTCAGCACCGCCGGCAGGTGTTCGCGCGTGGTCTGGATGCTGGCGCCGGTACCCGATACGCCGCCGGACACCTTCAGCTTGTCGAACTCGTCGGCCAGTTGCTCGCGGCTGTAGCGGCTGGTGCCGCGCGCCAGCATCGCCCCGGCCAGTTGCGCCACAAAGCGCTTGCCGAACAGGCTTTTCTCGTCGCCGATGTGCAGCGACAGATTGAGATTGACGGTCTCGCCGCGGTTTTTCTTCGTCAGCAGCGCAAGCTTCACCCCGCCCACCGTGCTGCGCACGGTTCGCCGGTCAATGTTGGCCTGCGAGGGATCAAACGACTCGGCCACGCTGGTGGCCTGCTTGCCCTTGAAATCCTTCAGCACCTCGGCCGCGGTCGGCGGCGGCGGGATGTCCGCGCGCTGCGGATTGTCCTCGGGCTGGAACTGGCCGACGATGCGGTTGTCGCGCCGGTAGTAGCGGCCGGCGACATCGCGCACCTGGTCGGCGGTGACTTTCTCGGCCGCGTCCCGGCCCTGGAAAAACAGCCGCCAGTCGCCGAGCGCGATGTATTCCGACAGCTCGACGCCGGTGCTCTCGTGGTTGTTCAGCGTCTTCTCGGCGTCATTGGCAAAGCTCTTGCGCGCCCGCTCCATCTCTTCCGCGGTCGGCGGATTCTTCTGGAACTCCTCCACCAGGCGCAGCAGTTCGGCCTGCACCGGCTCGATCGCCTCGCCCTTCTTGACCACCGCGCCCAGCAGGTGCAGGGTCGAATCCTGCCCGGCCAGCGGAAAACCGACCACCTGCGCGGCCTTGCCGGTCTCGACCAGCGCCTTGTGCAGGCGGCCGGACGGCGCATCGGTCAGCACGTAATTGATGAAGCCGATCGCGTCGCTGTCGGCATGCAGCGCCGACGGCAGCTTGTAGGCGGCCAGCACGATCTGGATGTCGCCCTTGCGGCGGACGACGAAGCTGCGTTCGCCATCCTGCGTCGGCTCCACCGTCCAGAGCTTCGGCAATTCGCGTTTCGGCTTCGGGATCTTGCTGAATGCGGCAACGATCCATTGCTTCACCTTCTGTTCGTCAAACCGGCCGGCCACCAGCAGCACGGCGTTGTCCGGCTGGTAGTAGCGGCGGTAGAACGCCTGCAGGTTTTCGATTTTCACGTTCTCGATATCGGAGCGGTTGCCGATGGTCGAGTTGCCGTAGTTGTGCCAGTCATAGGCGATGCTCTGCAGGCGCTTGATCAGCACGCTGAACGGCGCGTTCTCGCCGCTCTCGTACTCGTTGCGCACCACCGTCATCTCCGAATCGAGGTCTTTCCTGGCAATGTTGGAATTGACCATGCGGTCGGCTTCCATCTCGATCGCCCATTTCAGGTTGTCGTCCGAGGCCTGGAACAGCTCGAAGTAGTTGGTGCGGTCCAGCCAGGTGGAACCGTTGGTGCGCATGCCGCGCTTGTTGAACTGCTGGTCGATGCTGGGATTCTTCGGCGTGCCCTTGAACACCAGGTGTTCCAGCAGATGCGCCATGCCGGTCTCGCCGTAGTTTTCGTGCCGCGATCCGACCAGGTAAGTGACATTGACCGTCACCGTCGGCTTGGACGCGTCCGGAAACAGCAGCACCCGCAGGCCGTTGGCCATGCGGTACTCGGTGATGCCCTCGACCGAGGTGACCATCTGCAGGCCGGCGACCGGCTTGGCCGCGACCGCCGTCACCTTCGCTGCGGGCCGCGCATCCTGCGCGATCGCCGCGACCGGCGCAGACAGGACAACGACAGCAAAAGTGGCAATGAGACGTTGCAAATTCATCAGGGTTTCTCCGGAAAAAATCGGTTGCGGCAAGGCCGCCATGATACGGGTCTCGGGCGTGGTTGGGACGCGCCGGCGTTGCGTTCACGCCGGCGACCCAGCACTGGACTCGACACCGGCTGAATCGGTTTCGCCCAGGCTCAGCCAGCGCGAAGTGTAGCGGTAGCGTCGGCAAGGGCCTGTAGCAGAATGTCGCCGCGCAACCGGAACCGGCACGCCGGCAAAGAACGCCATCTGGCGCGGCGTTCCGGGCATTTTCGGCCTGGAAGGCGCGCCAGTGCTGGAGTTTGGTTCCGGTCAGTGCGTCTAACCGGCCGCCAGCTCTCGCTGTCTGCGCGCCTCGAACAGGCAGATACCCGACGCCACCGACACGTTCAGGCTCTCGACCGCGCCGAACATCGGGATGTTGACGATCTGGTCGCAGTTTTCGCGCGTCAGGCGTCGCAGGCCCTCGCCCTCGGCGCCCAGCACCCAGGCCAGCGGCCCGCCCAGTTTGGCGTTGAACAGCGACCCCTCGCCGCCTTCGTCGGCGCCGACCAGCCAGATCTCGCGGTCTTTCAGTTCACGCAGCGTGCGGGCGAGATTGGTGACGGTGATGTACGGCACCGATTCGGCCGCGCCGGAGGCGACCTTCATCGCCACCGCCGTGAGGCCGACGCTGCGGTCTTTGGGCGCGATCACCGCATGCGCGCCGGCGGCGTCGGCCACCCGCAGGCAGGCGCCGAGGTTGTGCGGATCGGTGACGCCATCGAGCACCAGCAGCAGCGGCGGTACCGTCAGCAGGTCCAGCACATCGTCGACAAACTGCGGCAACTGGGAGGCCTCGGCCATCGCCACCACGCCCTGGTGGCGCGCATTGCCGGACATGCCGTCCAGGCGCTTGCCGTCAACCGTCATGACGCGGACTTCCTTGGCCTTGGCGGTTTCCAGCAGGCCGGTCATGCGCTTGTCTTCACGCTTGGCATCGACATAGATTTCGCGCACGCTTTCCGGCCGCGTGCGCAGGCGCGCGCCGACGGCGTGAAAGCCGAAGATGATCTGCGGCTTCATTTCTTCTTCCGGCTCAGCAGCGCGCCGGGATTGCGGCCCTTGGCCGCGGGCTTGTCGGCCGGCGCGGCCTTTTCGCGCACCGGCGTCTTCACCTTCTGCTTGTCGCGCGCGGCCGGGTCAAAGCCCGCCAGCGGCGTGGTCGGCGGATTGGAGCTGTCAAAGGTGACGATGGTCTTCTCGACCTTTGCCTTGCGCGCCGGCTCGACCACCGCCTGCGGCACCGGCGACGGCTTGACCGCCCTGGCCTGGGAATCCTTTTGCCTGGCCACTTTTTCCGGCTCGCCCTTCCTGCCCTTGCCCTTCTCCAGCGCGCCCGCTGCCGGCTTCGCCCACGGCGAAACCGGGGCGGCGGCGTCCACCGGCAGGGCTTTCTTGAGCCGTTCGCCGGTCAGCACGAAATCGATCTTGCTGGACTCGATATCGACCCGCGCCACCTTGATGTTGACGCGGTCGGCAAGCTGGAATTTCTTGTTGGTGCGCTCGCCGACGATCTGGTGCTTGGCCTGGTCGAAGTGGAAATAATCCTGGCCCAGTTCCGAGATGTGCACCAGGCCCTCGACGTAGACATCGTCCAGCGTGACGAAAATGCCGAAATTGGTGACGCCGCTGATGGTGCCGGCGAATTCCTCGCCGAGACGGTCCTTCATGTAATAGCACTTGAGCCAGGCGGTGACGTCGCGGGTGGCTTCGTCGGCACGGCGCTCGGTTGCCGAGCATTGCATGCCGAGCTGGTCCCATGGCTGTTTGGGATCGTAGGTGCCGCCCTTCAGCACCGCCTTGATGGCGCGGTGGGTCAACAGATCCGGATAGCGGCGGATCGGCGAGGTGAAATGGGTATAGGCATCGTAGGACAGGCCGAAGTGACCGATGTTGTCCGGGCTGTACACCGCCTGTTTCATCGATCGCAGCAGCACCGTCTGCAGCAGCGGCGCATCCGGCCGCTCCTTGATTTTCGCCAGCAGGGCCGAATAGTCGGCCGGCTTGGGCTGTTTGCCGCCGGGCAGCTGCAGGGCGAAGTCCTTCAGCATCGCGCGCAGGCCGTCGAGCTTTTCCTCCGACGGGCCGGCATGGATCCGGTACAGGGCCGGATGCTCGTTTTCGATCAGGAAACCGGCGGCGCAGACGTTGGCCGCCAGCATGCATTCCTCGATCAGGCGATGGGCGTCGTTGCGAACCGTCGGCACGATGCGCAGGATCTTGCCGACATCGTCGAATTCCATCACCGTTTCCGCGGTATCGAAGTCAATCGCGCCGCGCTTGTTGCGCGCCGCCAGCAGCACCTGGAACACCTGGTCGAGGTGATGCAGGTGCGGGATCAGGTTTTCCTCGATGCCGTGATCGGGTTCAAGCAGGTACAGCGCCTTGGCGACCTTGGTGTAGGTGAGGCGCGCGGCCGAGTGGAACACGGCCTCCATGAACTGGTATCGCTTGATCTCGCCGGTGGCCGAAATCGACATCTCGCACACCAGCGCCAGCCGGTCGACGTCCGGCTTCAGCGAGCACATCTCGTTGGACAGCGCCTCGGGCAGCATCGGAATCACGCGGCGCGGGAAGTAGACCGAGTTGCCGCGCAGGCGTGCCTCGCGGTCCAGCGCGTCGCCGTCCTTCACGTAATGCGACACGTCGGCGATCGCCACCAGCAGGCGGAAACCCTTGCCCTGCTTTTCGCAGTAAACGGCGTCGTCGAAGTCCTTGGCGGTCTCGCCGTCGATGGTGACGAAGGGATAATCGCGCAGGTCCTCGCGGGCCCTCATGTCGGCGGCGGAACCCTTCTTCGGCACCTTCTTTTCCAGCGCCTCGACCTCGGCCGGCCAGATA
>CAYQKN010000097.1:0-14967 GCA_964417885.1 uncultured Burkholderiales bacterium
TAGCGATAGCAAAGGGCTGCCGCTTGTCTCATTGCTGGGCTAGGAAGCCGGGGGTTGCCCGGCGGCAACCTTCTTTCTTTGCTTCGCCAAAGAAAGAAGGCAAAGAAAGGCGACCCCAGGTTCGTCGCCCCGACGATAAAGCTGTCGGGGTTCCCTGCGCTGCTCACAAACGCGGGCCGCTGCGGAACTCGGGCTCGAATGGTCAACATGGCTACGCTTGGTTTTGGGCTCGCCCTCAGACAGTCCTCGCGGACCCCTCCCGCGTTTGCTCCGCTGCTCGGCGACTCTCATGGGGACCCCGTATCGCAGCGCGACTACCGCAGTCAAAAGGCAATGTCGTCCCGGATTTAGTCCGGGACCCAATTTGAAGTTTGTAAGCTTAGGCCCCGGACTAAATCCGGCGCGACAGTCGTGATTGATCGACCGGGGTCCCCATGAGAGTCGCCGAGCAACGCAGGAATGACAGGGGCAGTCCGCGAGGACTGTTTGAGGGCGAGCACTAACAGCAATCTTAAGTGCAATGCAACCACGAGCCCGAGTTCCGCAGCGGCCTGTCGTTCCGAGTAGCGCAGGGAACCCCGACAGCCTTACCGTCGGGGCGCCGAACCTGGGGTCGCCTTCTTTGGCTTACCTTTCTTGGCGAAGCAAGAAAGGTAAGTTGCCGCCGGGCAACCCCCGGCTTCTCACCGAAAATAAACGAGTCTCCTGGCCTTCTGCAAGATCTTGGGTTCTCGTCTTCAGGCCCATGAGAAACACAATCTCTAGCACTGGCGCGCCTCCCAGCCCAAAAACGCCCGGAACACCGCGCCAGTAGCGGACCTTACTCCCTGAAGAGCGACCAAGCGATGACTACGCCGCCGTCTCCGCCATCCGCTGCGACTTGAACAGCGCCGTGGTTTCCGAGGTGGTCAGCGGCTTGGCGTAAAGGTAGCCCTGGTAGGCGTCGCAGCCGTTGACCTTCAGGAACTCGAGCTGGGCCTGGGTTTCGACGCCCTCGGCGATCACCCGCAGATGCAGGCGCTTGCCCATGGCGATGATGGCTTCAGTGATCGAGCAGCTGTTCGGGTCTTCCGGGATCTGGGTGATGAAGCTGCGATCGATCTTGAGCGTCTGCACCGGCAGGCGCTTCAGCTGGCCGAGCGAGGAATAGCCGACGCCGAAGTCGTCGATCGAGATGGTGGCGCCGACGCGGCGCAGCTCAGACAGTATTTCGACCGACTGCTCGAGGTTGCGCATGGCCACGGTCTCGGTAATCTCCAGGTCGATGCGCGACGGGTCGATGCCGGTTTCCAGCAGTGCCGATTTCATCGACGGCAGCAGTTTGCGCGAGATGAACTGGCGCGGCGACAGGTTGACCGACACCGTGATGTCCTTGTAGCCCTCGTGATCCCAGGCGCGGATCTGCTGGCAGGCGGTGCGGAACACCCACTCGCCGAGCGGTACGATCAGGCCCAGTTCTTCGGCGATCGAGATGAAGTCCTTGGGGTAGATCTCGCCCTGCTGCGGATCGTTCCAGCGCAGCAGCGCCTCGACGCCGAGGATGCGCCCGCTGCTCACATCGACCTGTGGCTGGTAGCGCAGGAAAAACTCGCTGCGCTCGATGCCGCGGCGCAGACGCGATTCGACTTCGAGCCGTTTCGACAGCAGGAAATTGAGGTCGCTGGTGAAGAAGCGCGCGGTGTTGCGGCCGGCATCCTTGGCCTGGTACATGGCCGAATCGGCGTGCTTGAGCAGCTGCTGGATGTCGGTGGCGTCGTTGGGGTAATGCGAGATGCCGATCGATGCGGTGATGGTCAGCTCGTGGCCGGAGACTTCGATCGGCTTCGACAGTTCGTGGAGGATCTTGTTGGCCACCACCTGCGCCGATTCCGGCTTTTCCAGTTCGGGCAGTACGATGACGAATTCGTCGCCGCCCTCGCGCGAGACGGTGTCGCCTTCGCGCACCACTTTCATCAGCCGCTTGGCGACGTCGCGCAGCACGTAGTCGCCGGTCTCGTGGCCCAACGTGTCGTTGACCAGCTTGAAACGGTCGAGATCGAGGAATAGCAGTGCGACGTGGGTCTGCTGGCGGCGTGCCTGCAGGATGGCCTGGTTGAGGCGGTCCTGCATCAGGCGCCGGTTGGGCAGCCCGGTCAGCGCATCGTGGTGCGCCATGTAGTGGATGGTGCGCTCGGTGTTGAGCCGCTCGGTGATGTCCTGCACCAGCGAGGCGACGCCGATCACCTTGTGCTCGTTGTCGACCAGCGGGGTGTTGTACCACTCGGTGTGGATGATCTCGCCGCGCTTGGTCTTGTTGGCCAGGGTGACGCGGGTGGAGGCGCGCGACTGCTGCAGCTCCATCCACATGCTGGCCATGCGCTCGCTGTCCTGCGCGCCTTCCACCAGCATGTAGCCGGATTCGCCAATCGCCTCGGCCGCGGCAAAGCCGAAAATGCCCTCGGCCGACGGGTTCCAGGTGGTGACGCGGAATTCGGGATCCCATTCGATCACGCCCAGTGGTGTGCGCTCCAGGTGCAGGCGCAGGCGCTGCAGCGCCAGCAGCTCGGCGCGCTCGGCCTTGCGCCGCTCGGTCATTTCCAGTTCCAGCGCCTGGTTGATTTTCTCGACCCGCAGCTTTTCCTCTTCCAGCCGCATCGCGATCAGCAGGTTGTCGAAGCGCGCGGTGAGCGAATCGAGCAGCGCGCGGTGAACCTTGCTGTGCACCGCCACCAGCACGCCGACCAGGATGATGATGGCGGCACCCATCACCGAGCCGTACTGGTCGCCGAAGCCGAACGTCACCACACCCATCGGCAGCAACGCCAGCATGGCGGTGTAGAAAAACAGGTTCTTGCTCGGCGCGTAATAGGCGACCGACCCCAGCGTCAGCAATGCCACCAGCATCATGATCGGCAGCTGGGTCGCGCCGGTCTTCGGCAGCAGCAGCGAGCCCATCAGGCCCCACAGCGCGGCGATCAGGACGCTGCCGATGACGAAGCGACGTTCCCAGGAAGGCAGATCTACCGGCCGCGGATTGCGCTTGATGAACAGCTTGTAATTGCCATAACGCAGCAGCATCACCACGATGGCGGCGGCAAACCAGGCGAACAGTTCCGGCCGCTTGCCGAGCGAGTCCCACAGGATCGCGCCGAGCAGGAAGGTGACGATCAGTTCGGCCAGGTAGCCGACCAGCGAAAAGCGGTAGAGCAGGCGCGTCTGTTCGGCATAAATGTGCTGGCCGACAAAGGCGCGGTCCTGTGCCGCCACCGGTGCTGCCAGGGTAAACGTATCCGAATCGAGCGCCAGTACCGACG
The DNA here is from genome assembly GCA_964417885.1 of uncultured Burkholderiales bacterium. Taxonomy (GTDB): domain Bacteria; phylum Pseudomonadota; class Gammaproteobacteria; order Burkholderiales; family Usitatibacteraceae; genus UKL13-2. Next base: position 3,294 of record CAYQKN010000097.1, read on the forward strand.
GCTTCGTCGCGTTGGGATCGGAGTCTGGTCCAGCGGTGCCGCTAGTCGAATTGCCGCTCACACGGTGCCTTTACAAGAATGGCCTGCTGCCAATGCCCCGATACCCGCTCGCGATGAAACGGCGCAAGGCGTGTGGCGCAAAAAAACGTCACCCGACGCGGACCGCGTCCCGCGAGGTCGTACCGACCCTTTACCGAATTTGGTGCAAATGTGCCGTTCGCGTCGCCGATCCAGCAGCGATTGCGTGCGGCTTCTTATGATTGTTCTGTATCTACTTGTTTTTACTTTACTAACCATAGTCACAACCGGCCCGTTCGTCAAGTAATGTGACTTCTTATCCGGCTGGGTTGGCGCCTGGTCAGTATGAAGCGCGCGCGACCGCCTTTCCGTTCGCTAGCGAACGCCGCGCCCGCAGCGACAGGCTAGAATCCACCACCGGCGTCTCGTCCGATTGTAGTCCCGCCCCCACATTCCTGTCCGTTGACTGTGTCCACCTCTCCCGCAATCAGGGTACTGCCCGAGTTACTCATCAACCAGATCGCCGCCGGCGAGGTGGTCGAACGTCCGGCGGCGGCGTTGAAGGAACTGCTCGAAAACAGTCTCGACGCCGGTGCCACGCGCATCGACATTGATCTCGCGCAAGGCGGCATCAAGCGCATCCGCGTGGCCGATGACGGCCACGGTATTGCCGCCGCCGATCTGCCGTTGGCGCTGGCGCGGCACGCCACCAGCAAGATCCGCACGCTGGATGACCTGGAGCGGGTGATGAGCCTGGGTTTTCGCGGCGAGGCGCTGGCCAGCCTGGCGGCGATCTCACGGTTGTCGATTGTTACCCGCCAGGGTGCCGCCGCGCACGGCACCCGGCTGGAAGTGGTGGGCGGCGACACGCAGCCGGCGGAACCGGCCGCGCTGGAGCGCGGCACCGTGGTCACTGCCGAAGATCTGTTTTTCAACACGCCGGCGCGCCGCAAATTCCTCAAGACCGAGGGCACCGAGTTCGGCCACTGTGAGGACGCCGCACTGCGCATTGCCATCGCCGTACCCGATGTCGCCATCTCGCTCACCCACAACGGCCGCCGGGCCTGGCAGTACGACGCCGGAGCGCCGGCGGCGCGCGCGGGCGCCATCCTCGGCAGTGAATTTGTCGATGCCAGTGTGGCCATCGCCGACGGCACGCCGGCGTTTTCCATTTCCGGCTGGGCGGCGCTGCCGCGATATTCGCGTGCCGGCCGCGACCAGCAGTTCCTGTTCGTCAACGGCCGCTTCGTGCGCGACAAACTGCTGACCCACGCCATCCGCGAAGCCTACGCCGATGTGCTGCACGGCCATCGTCACCCGGCCTATGCGCTGTTCCTGACGATCGATCCGGCGCTGGTCGATGTCAACGTTCACCCGGCCAAGGCCGAGGTGCGGTTTCGCGATTCACGCGCGGTGCACCAGTTCCTGTTCCACACCCTCAACAAGGCGCTGGCGCGTCCGGCCTCCGGCGCCACCGCGGCGGCCGCCGATCCGGCCGCGTGGGTGTCGCCGGGGCTGCAACCGGCGGTGCCGTCGAGCGCGGCGGGCGTCGCTTTCCCGGCTTGGCAGGGGGCGCGGCAGGCAACCTTCGGCGCCTTGCCGGCCAATGAGCCGGATGCGTTCTACCAGCGCCTGCGCGGCATGCCCGAGGCGCGCCCCGCCGCGGCCTGGCCCGGCACCGGCTTCAAGCCGCCGGTGCCGCGCAACGACGTTGCGGACTCCGACGATTTCCCGCCGCTCGGTTTCGCGCTGGCGCAGCTGCACGGCATCTACGTGCTGGCGCAGAACGCCCACGGACTGGTGCTGGTCGACACGCACGCGGCGCACGAGCGCATCGTCTACGAAAAACTGAAGACGGCGCTGGACCTGGACCGGCTGGCCTCGCAGCCGCTGATCGCGCCGATCGCGGTCCCGCTGGGGGAGCGCGACATGGCGCTGGCGGAATCACATGCGGATTTTTTTGCCACGCTGGGCTTCGATCTGGCGCCGCTGTCGGCACGCGAGCTGGCGATCCGCGCGGTACCGGCCATGCTGCCCAGCCTCGATGCACCGGTGATGCTGCGCACATTGCTCGACGACCTGGCCGAGCACGGCGCCTCGCGCGCGCTGACCGAACGTCGCGATGAAATCCTCGGCACCATGGCCTGTCACGGCTCGGTGCGCGCCAATCGCATGCTGACGTTGCCGGAAATGAACGCGCTGCTGCGGCAAATGGAAGAAACCGAGCGCGCCGGCCAGTGCAATCACGGCCGCCCGACCTGGTACCAGTTCTCGATCGCGGACCTCGACAAGCTGTTCATGCGGGGACGCTGATGTCCGGCCACCTGCCGCCGGCGATTTTCCTGCTCGGCCCGACCGCGTCGGGCAAGACCGCGCTGGCGATGGAGCTGGTGGATCGATTCCCGCTGGAAATCATCAGCGTCGATTCGGCGCTGGTCTATCGCGAGATGAATATCGGCACTGCCAAGCCGGATGCGGCGACACTGGCAAAGTATCCGCATCATCTGGTCGATCTGATCGACCCGACCGAAGCCTACTCAGCCGCGCGTTTCTGCCACGACGCGCGGCAGGCGATGACGGAGATTGATGCGCGCGGCAAGGTGCCGCTGCTGGTTGGCGGGACCATGCTCTATGCCAAGGCGCTGCTCGAAGGGCTGAGCCAATTGCCTGAGGCCGACGCAGAGGTCCGCGCCGAGCTGGAAGCGCAGGCGGCGAGGATTGGCTGGCCGGCCATGCACGCCGAGCTGGCAAAGGTGGATGCCGCCTCCGCCGCGCGGTTGAAACCGAACGACTCGCAACGGGTGCAACGCGCGCTGGAGGTCCATCGGCTGACCGGTGAGCCGATGTCCGCGCTGCAGACGCGCGGGCAGCAGCCTTCGGCATTTGCCTGGCGCGCGTTGAAGCTCGGGCTGATACCGTCCGACCGCGCGTTGCTGCACCAGCGCATCGCGTTGCGCTTCGACGCCATGCTGGCGGCCGGGCTGGTGGAGGAAGTGCGGAGGCTGCGCAGCCGCTATGCGCTGCACGCGGACCTGCCGTCGATGCGCTGCGTCGGCTATCGGCAGGCGTGGCAGTTCATTGATGGCGAGATCGACCAGGCCGCGCTACGCGAGACCGGCATTGCGGCGACGCGCCAACTCGCCAAGCGGCAGATGACGTGGCTGCGCGGGATGACTGCGGTGGAAACGTTCGACTGTCTGGGCGCCGGGCTGGGCGCGCAAGTGGCGGCACGCTGTGCGCAGTTCCTGGCGGAACCGGCGCCGCGCGCCTGATCCCGCCAAGGGAGCAATTGCGAAAAGATCAGCCGCCGTGATACTTGAATGAAAGTTTCATCTTGGCGCGGAACACCATCTCGCCATCCTTGCCGATTTTGACGTCCAGCTTGGAGACTTCGGCAACGCGGATATCACGCAGCGATTTGGATGCACTCTGGACCGCGTTGCGCGCCGCATCGGCCCACGAATCCTTGCTGGTGCCAACCAGTTCGATCACTTTGTAAACTGACGAGCTTTTTTCCTTCTTTGCCATATTGTCCTCTTGAGTGTTTATGTTATTCGGACAATCAAATCTACGCCTGCACTGGGGAACTGGCAAGCTGCGATCTATTGATTCGACTTCACTTCGGCCTCAATGACGCCTCGCGCCAGTTGTACGCGAAGACCGTCGCCGACGGAAACCTGGCTGGCATCACGCACGATTGCTCCGTCGTGTTCGACGATGCTGTAGCCGCGCTCGAGCACCCGGGCGGGATTCAGCAGCGACATAGCCTGGCGCTGCGCATCGAGACGCGAACGGCTCAGGTCAACGCTGCGCCGGGTCGCTTGCACGAGTCGAAGGCTGCGTTGACCGGTGGAAGAACGCAGCGCAGCAAAATCTATTTTCTGTCGCGACAAACGCTGATTCAGCATGGCGAGGGCGAAGCGCGCACTCTCAACTTGTGTCTGCAGCGCATGACGAATGCGAGCCCGTGCCAGCGCCAGGCGATCTCGCTCACGCGTCAATCGCTCGGCCGGTGAAATCAATCCGCGTGCGGCATGGTCGAGCCGCTGTTGTGCCGTGTCGAGGCGGCGTCGCAACGTACGGGCCAACTGGGTGCGGGTGGCGGCGATCTGCGTGCGCAGTTCGTCGACATCGGGTGACAGCAGTTCCGCCGCCGCCGTGGGCGTCGGCGCGCGCTGGTCGGCAATAAAATCGCAGATGGTGAAATCGGTTTCATGACCGACGCCGGAGACCACCGGCACACCGGTGTCGCTCTGAAAACGCGCGATGGCGCGGGCGACCACTTCTTCATTGAACGACCACAGGTCTTCTATGCTGCCGCCACCACGGCAGATGATCAGGGCATCGACGCCATCGGTGCCAAGGCGGTTGCGCGCGGCATCGATGGCGGCGGCGATTTCGCCGGCCGCCGCCGTGCCCTGTACCGACGTGGGGTAGATGATGACGTCGATCATCGGCGCGCGCCGGCGCAGCGTGGTCAGCACATCGCGCAACGCGGCTGCCTTGAGCGAGGTGACGATGCCGAGCGTTTTGGGAAAGGCGGGGAGCGTGCGCTTGCGTTCGGCATCAAACAGGCCCTCCGCGGCCAGCTTCGCCTTCAGTCGCTCGTAGGCTTCATACAGCGCGCCGAGACCGGCGCGACGCATGGTTTCCACGCCCAGCTGGAATTCGCCGCGCGGTTCGTACAGCGACGGCAGCGCGCGGACTTCAACCTGCATGCCGTTTTCCGGCGTGAAGCCGATGGCCGCCGCGCGGTTGCGAAACATCACGCAACGCACCTGCGCCAGGGCATCCTTGAGCGAAAAGTACCAGTGGCCGCTGGCGGCTTTCATCACATTCGAAAGCTCACCCGACACCCACAGCAGCTCCAGATGGGCTTCAAGCAGGTTGCGGGCGCGCCGGTTCAGCTCGGATACGGGGATGACCTTTGCCTGCCGGCCGGATTCGGCGGGTGGATGGTCGAACAGCGGGCCGTCGTGGCCGGGGGGCGGGGCGATGGGCATAGCCGATGTTATCACCCGTTTGCGGCAGTGCTGACGTTACGGCTTTTCCCGCCAATTCCTTCCCGATCCCCAGAGGGGAGAAAGTGCTAAGTAATTGAAAAATAAACTGATTGCGGAAAGATCATTTTTTAGGCGAAGAAGAAAAAAGCGTTACAGTTTCATGACTTAGCGCGACTCACCGGACGCAACCCACAGAGTTATCCACAGGGATTGTGGATGGTTTTGTGTTGGCAACGCTGATTGGCGGTTTGGTACCGGCCGTGGAGGCGGGGTTGTCGACGGCCTGATCGGCCAGTGCACCAGCAGCATTTCACGGCGCCACGGCTTGTTTTCAGGTTTGTGGCGAACAAAACATTACAAATGATTGTTGGCAATGGGAAAACTCTTTGTCACGGCAGTCGTCCTAGTTTGCGGTCCCACTTGTGAAGGGGGGGCCGGTTAAGCTAAAGTGCGAGCACGGTTTTTTGCCTCGTTTTGCGTCACAGGTCACGGAGTCCCGATTTGCTCTCAATCATTCAAGCGGCCGGCTGGCCGATCTGGTTCATCATCATGTGTTCGGTTATTTGCGTCGCCATCATCGGCGAGCGATTCTGGACCCTGCGCCGCTCGGCGGTGCTTCCCCCCAACCTGTTCCAGGACACCATCCAGGCATTTCGCGCCCAGGGGGTGACGGCCGACCTGATCACCAAGCTGAACGAAAACTCGTTCCTCGGCCGCGTCTTTGCCTCGGGCCTGGCAAACGTCAAAAGCTCGCGCGACGTGATGAAGGAGTCGATGGAAGAGGCCGGCCGTGCGGTGCTGGTCGACATGGAACGCTTCCTGACCGGGCTGGGCACCATCGCGACGGTGGCGCCGCTGCTGGGCTTGTTCGGCACCGTGATCGGCATGATCGAGATTTTCGGCGCCTCGGGATCGTCGGGCCAGAATCCGGCCCAGCTGGCGCATGGTATTTCGGTTGCGCTGTACAACACCGCCGGCGGCATTGCGGTTGCGGTGCCGGCGCTGATTTTCTATCGCCACTTCCGCGGCAAGGTCGACGTGATGGTGGTTGACATGGAGCAGCAGGGCATCCGGCTGGTGGAAACCCTGCATGGTGACCGCGCTTGAATTTCAAACGTGGCCGCACCCGCGAAGAACCCGAGATCAATTTCATCCCGCTGATTGATCTGCTGCTGGTCATCCTGATTTTCCTGATGGTGACCACCACCTATTCAAAGTACGCGGAATTGCAGATCAACCTGCCCGAGGCGACGGCCGAGAAATCGCCGGAGCGTCCGCAGGTGATCAACATCGGTGTCGACGCCAACGGCAAGTACGCGGTCAACGGCACCCCGGTGACGTTTGCCAATGTCGATGGCTTTGCCAACACGCTACGCGACACCGCGACCGCGGCGAGCATGAAGGACCCGGTGATTGCCATCGGTGCCGATGCCGGCGCCACCCACCAGGCGGTGGTCAACGTGATGGAATCGGCGCGCCTGGCCGGTTACACCAAGATCTCCTTCACCACCCAGGGCAAGTCCGGCAAGTAGTTTTCCCCCGGCTGCCCGACCTTCCCCGGCCGTTCCCTGATGGAAGCGTGGTTCCTCCGCGAGTGGCAACGCAACAGCCCGTGGCAATTGCTGCTGCGTCCGCTGTCGTGGCTGTTTCAGCTGGTGGTATCCATCCGCCGTTTGGCGTTTCGCCGCGGCCTGCTGGCGAGCAAGCGACTCAGCGTGCCGGTGCTGGTGGTCGGCAACATCACGGTTGGCGGGTCGGGCAAGACGCCGCTGGTACTGGCGCTGGCGCTTCGCCTGCGCGAGGCCGGCTATCGGCCCGGCATCATTACCCGTGGTTACCGGCCGCGGTCCGCTGCGGGAGCGCGCCCGCCGCCCATCGCGCAGGTACTCGCCGATACGGACGCCGAACCGGTCAGCGACGAAGCGGCGCTGCTCGCGGCGCGCAGTGAGGTGCCGGTCTATGCCGGCGCCGATCGCCCGGCGGTGGCACAGGCCTTGCTGGCCGCCCACCCGCAGGTCAACGTCATCCTCAGCGACGACGGTCTGCAGCATTACGCATTGCATCGCGACCTCGAGATCTGCGTCATCGACGGCGAACGCGGCCTGGGCAATGGCGCGTTGCTGCCGGCAGGACCACTGCGCGAGACATCGCAACGATTGCGCGAGGTCGATGCGCTGGTGATCAATGGTGCTGGCGGCATGCCGGCTGGTGACGCAGCAGGCGCACCGGCGTTTGCGATGGAACTGGGCAATGAATCCTTCATCTCGCTGCACGACGGTCGCGCGCTGACGCCGGCTGACTGGCAGAGGGCCCATGCCGGCCGACGCATCGCGATGGTCGCCGGTACCGGCAATCCCGGCCGTTTTTTTTCGCACCTGGCGCGTCTCGGCATCAACGGCGTCACCCACGCGTTTGCCGATCACCACCCGTATACGTCAGCGGAGCTGGCCGGCATCGATGCGGAGGTGATCGTGATGACCGAGAAGGACGCGGTAAAATGCGGCAGGTTTGCCGATCAGCGCCTGTGGTTCATGCGCGTCGATGCAATCCTGCCCGAGGCGTTTGACCAGTTTGTGCTGGCGCACCTATCCCGTTTGCAGGCCGACCTGAAGGCATGACCATGTCACTCGATCCAAAACTGCTTGAAATCCTTGTCTGCCCGGTCACCAAGGGCCCGCTGGTCATGTCGGCCGACAAGTCCGAACTGATTTCCTACTCGGCGCGGCTGGCCTATCCGATTCGCGACGGCATTCCGGTGATGCTGGCCGATGAGGCGCGTGAACTGCGGGCGGATGAAGTGCGCGGCTGATTGATGGCTGTCGCGTTTGTCGCCGTCATTCCGGCGCGATTCTTCTCCACCCGCCTGCCGGGCAAGCCGCTGGCGGATATTGCCGGCAAGCCGATGGTGGTGCGGGTCGCCGAGCAGGCGCTGAAGAGCGGGGCGCAGCAGGTCGTCATCGCCACCGATCACCAGGATGTGCTCGATGCCGCCGCGCAGTTCGGCCATCGCGCGCTGATGACGCGCGCCGACCATGCCACCGGCACCGACCGGCTGGCGGAAGTGGTCGAGCAGCTGGCACTGCCGGACGATGCGATCGTGGTCAATGTGCAGGGTGACGAACCGTTGATCGACCCGGCGCTGATTCGCGCGGTTGCTTTGGTGCTGGCAGAAAAGCCGGCGGCGGCGATCGCGACCGCGGCGCATGCCATTGCCGATGCCGCGGAGTTCTTCAATCCCAATGTGGTGAAGGTGGTCTGCGACGGTGCCGGATTCGCCCTCTACTTCAGTCGCGCGCCGATTCCCTACGCGCGCGATGCATTTGCCATCCGGCGCGATGCGCTACCGGCCGATTTGCCGGCGCTGCGTCATATCGGCCTCTACGCCTATCGCACCGGCTTCCTGCGTCGCTATGCCGCGCTGGCCCCGGCACCGGCCGAGCGCATGGAATCGCTGGAACAGCTTCGCGCCATGCATCACGGTTACCGCATCGCGGTGACCACCTGGTCGGGATCGCTGGCACCCGGTGTCGACACCGCGGAAGATTTGCAGTTGGTGCGTGCGCGCTTCACTCAGACGCCGACATAACCCTTCGTAATGAGGGGCCTTTTCCCGGTAAAATGGGTCATTCCAAAAAAATATCTCTCGGGAGCCGACAATGCGGTTAATTTTGCTGGGCGGGCCAGGTGCAGGCAAGGGTACACAGGCCACCTATATCAAGGAGAAGTTCGGCATCCCGCAAATCTCCACCGGCGATATGCTGCGTGCCCATGTGAAGAACGGCACCGCGCTGGGCGTGGCGGCGAAAAAGATCATGGACTCCGGTGCGCTGGTATCGGACGACATCATCATCGGCATGGTCAAGCAGCGCATCACCGAGGCCGATTGCGCCAAAGGTTTCCTGTTCGACGGCTTTCCGCGCACCATTCCCCAGGCCGACGCGATGAAGCACGCCGGCATCAAGCTCGATTTCGTGGTCGAGATCGCGGTGGACGACGCGCAGATCATCGAGCGCATGTCCGGCCGCCGCGCCCATCTTTCCTCCGGCCGCACCTATCACATCAAATTCAATCCGCCGAAGGTGGCGGGCAAGGACGACGTCACCGGCGAAGACCTGGTGCAGCGGGACGACGACAAGGAAGAAACGGTCAAGAAACGCCTCGACGTCTACCACCAGCAGACCGAGCCGCTGATCGCCTACTACGGCCAGTGGGCTGCGTCGGGTGAAGCCGGTGCGCCGAAATACGTGAAGATTCCCGGCGTCGGCAAGGTCGAGGAAATCCGCGACCAGATCTTTGCCGCGCTCGGCGGCTAGCTGTCCAGCCTGCGCGGGCGGGCGGCGATTTCTTTGAAACTTGGATTCCCGCACAGCCGGGAATGACGGGGAAAAATATGCCGGCACGAAATGCCTTCTATGCGCAATCCGGTGGTGTGACCGCCGTGATCAATGTCTCCGCCCAGGCGGTGATCGAAACGGCGCGCAAATATCCGAAAAAAATCGGCAAGGTCTACGCCGGCCGCAACGGCATCATCGGCGCGCTGACCGAGGACCTGATCGATACCTCGAAGGAGCCGCTGGAGAACATTCGCGCGCTGGGCCACACGCCGGCCGGCGCGTTCGGTTCCTGCCGCTACAAACTCAAATCGCTGGAACAGAACCGCCGCGAGTACGAGCGCCTGATCGAGGTGTTCCGCGCGCACGACATCGGCTATTTTTTTTATAACGGCGGCGGCGATTCGGCCGACACCTGCCTGAAAATTTCCCAGTTGTCCGAGTCGATGGGCTATCCGCTGATCGCGGTGCATGTGCCGAAGACGGTGGACAACGACCTGCCGATCACCGACTGCTCGCCCGGCTTCGGCTCGGTCGCCAAGTATGTCGCGGTGTCGATGCGCGAGGCGGGCCTCGACGTGGCATCGATGGCCAAGACCTCGACCAAAGTGTTCGTGCTGGAAGTGATGGGACGCCATGCCGGCTGGATCACGGCCGCCTGCGGCCTCGCCGCGGCGCGGACCGGCGATGCGCCGCAGGTGCTGCTGTTCCCGGAGATCACCTTCAACCCGCAGCAGTTCCTGGCGAAGGTGGACGAGTCGGTGCGCAATCACGGTTTCTGCGCCGTTGGCGTGTCGGAGGGCCTGCAGAATGCCGACGGAAAATTCGTTGCCGAATCCGGCCTGGTCGATGCATTCGGCCATGCGCAGCTGGGTGGCGTGGCGCCGGTGATCGCCAACCTGGTGAAGCAGGAGCTGAAGCTCAAGTATCACTGGGCGGTTGCCGATTATCTGCAACGCGCGGCGCGGCATATCGCCTCAAAGACCGACGTCGAGCAGAGCTATGCGCTGGGCAAGGCGGCGGTGGAATTTGCCGTCAAGGGCATGAACGGCGTAATGCCGGCGGTCAGGCGCCTTTCCTCCAGGCCGTACAAATGGGACATCGTCGCGGCGCCGCTGTCGGATGTCGCCAATCGCGAAAAGAAAATGCCGCGCGACTTCATCACTGCCGACGGATTCCACATCACGCAGAAGTGCCGCAATTACCTGCAGCCGCTGATCGCCGGTGAGGCCTATCCGCCGTACCAGGACGGCCTGCCGCGCTATGTCACGCTGAAGAACGTCGCGGTACGGAAAAAACTCGGCGCCTTCTCGCTTTGACAATCAAGTTGCCCGCGCCAGCCTGGGAAGCGGGGCCGGCGCGCCGGTTGCCGCTGACTGCAGCCCGTTTTCCGGATGAAACCCTAGCACTGGCGCGGCTTTCCAGCCATTTTTACCCGGGAAGCCCCGCCAGTGCTAGGGTTTTACTTTTAACGTGGCAGCGCATGGCGCGCCGGGCAGGGTGATTTCCGCCTCACGCCGGCGAGCGTCATCTGTTAAAATTGTGCGTTTTTTCACAAGCTTGGCAGTACAAGAAAGCACGTTGCAAAAAGCACGCATCAACTTCGCATCAACATCTCTGGGAGTGAATAAATGACAAACGGATTGATCTTCGCCTTTGCCTGCGCGCTGTTGGCGCTGGCCTACGGCGCCTGGCAGACCAAGTGGATCCTGTCGCAACCTGACGGCAACGACAAGATGCGCGAAATCGCGGCGGCCATCCAGGCCGGCGCCAAGGCCTACCTGAACCGCCAGTACACCACCATCTCGGTCGTCGGCGTGGTGCTGTTCGTGATCATCGGCGTGCTGCTCGGCTGGAGCACGGCGGCGGGCTTCCTGATCGGCGCGGTCGCGTCCGGGCTGGCCGGCTATATCGGCATGAACGTCTCGGTACGCGCCAACGTGCGCACCGCGGAAGCGGCGCGCCAGGGCATCAATCCGGCGCTCAATATCGCCTTCAAGGGCGGCGCCATCACCGGCCTGCTGGTGGTCGGCCTGGGTCTGCTGTCGGTGGTGGGTTTTTACTACTACCTGGTTGGCAGCGCCCCGCACGGCGACAAGCTGAGCAATGTGATCAAGCCGATGATCGGCCTGGCCTTCGGCTCCTCGCTGATTTCCATTTTTGCCCGTCTTGGCGGCGGCATCTTCACCAAGGGTGCCGACGTAGGTGCCGACCTGGTCGGCAAAGTCGAAGCCGGAATTCCGGAAGATGATCCGCGCAATCCTGCCGTGATTGCCGACAACGTGGGTGACAACGTGGGCGACTGCGCAGGCATGGCCGCCG
>CAYQKN010000098.1:0-14649 GCA_964417885.1 uncultured Burkholderiales bacterium
TCGGCGATCTTGCCGTTGCGAACGTCAAAGTCGAGTACGCCGAGAAACTTGCTGTTCGAGCCCGCATTGGTGACCAGCGTCTGTCCCGAACTGTTCCTGACTACTACCGGCGCAGGCACGCCATCATGCGTATGTCCACCAAGGATGGCATCGAGCCCGGTTACCCGTGAAGCAAGCTTGAGATCGACGTCCATGCCGTTGTGCGAAAGCAGCACCACGACCTTGGCGCCCTTGCCACGCACCTCGTCGATGGTCTTCTGCATCTCCGCTTCCTTGATACCGAAACTCCACTCCGCGATGAAATGACGCGGATTGGCGATCGGCGTGTACGGAAACGCCTGGCCGATGATACCGACGCTTACCCCGTTCATTTCTTTGATGACATAAGGCGGGAACACCTGGTCGCCGAAGTCAGTGGTCTGCACGTTCTGCGCAATGAAGTCCACTTTCCCCTTGAAGTCTTTTTCGACAATCTCCTTGACCCGCTTGTCCCCCAGGGTGAATTCCCAGTGGCCGGTCATCACATTGACGCCGAGCGCGAGACAGGCGTCGACCATGTCCTGCCCCTTGGTCCACAACGCGGTTGCGGAACCCTGCCAGGTGTCGCCGCCATCCAGCAGCAGGGCACCCGGTCGCGATGCCTTCATCTGCTTCACCAGCGTTGCCAAATGGGCAAATCCGCCGACCTTGCCGTAGGTGCGTGCCGCCTTGTCGAAGTCCAGGTAGGTGAACGCGTGCGCCTCGGCGCTGCCCGGCCTGATGCCGAATTTTTTCAGCAGCTGTTCGCCAACCAGGTGCGGTGGCTGTCCGAACGAGCCCGCCACGCCGAGGTTGACGCTGGGCTCACGAAAATAGATCGGCTTCAGCTGCGCATGGCAGTCGGTCATGTGCAACAGGTGCACATTGCCGAAACGTGGCAGTTCATACATTGCCGACGCATTGCCGGTCGCGGCCAGCGCGGACGGATGATCAAGCGCAAATCCGCCGGCGCTCGCAACGGCGAGCAGTTGCATGAATTCACGTCGGTTCATATTGGACATGGCGATGCTTTCCCTAGAATTCGATTTCGTCGGCAATGGCCTTGATGCCTGCCGCCGCGCAGGCCTCATCGGCGTCACCGCCCGGCGCGCCGGAAACCCCGATCGCGCCAAGCAGGTTGCCGCCTGCCTCGATTGGCAGCCCGCCGCCGGCGGCAACCACCCGCGGCACTTGGCGGATGCCGCTCATCGGCTTGCCGGGTTGCGTCTCGACCGCAAAGCCCAGCGTGGATTGCTTGAAGCTTGCTGCCGTCCACGCCTTGCCGACCGCCGTATCAGGCGTGTGGGCACCGGCAAATCGATCGCGCAGAACCACTTGCACGACGCCGGAGCGATCAACCACGGCGACTGCCGTCTGGAAACCGTCCTTGCGGCACTTTGCCAGGGCAGCTTGCGCCGCTTTCAACGCCGATTCGGGCGTCAGCAGTCTCAATGTGTAGGTTGGCGGTTCTGCCGCGAACAGCGAGGTCGTCAGGCAAAGCAGGCCGCCTGCGAGGATAGTCGTTACCGATTTTGTATTCATAAGTATCTCCTTATGGTTTCGGGTGCAAAAAAGCCCGGTCGCGCCGGGCTTTCTCGACAGCTACTTGTTTACCGGCGAATTCGGATCAAGCAGCAAGGCCGTAACATGCTTGATCTGCTGCTCGGTCAGGATGCTGCTATGACCGAAACGCGGCATATTGCTGCATGCCGAATAGGCTTGGGCATTGTAAATCTTGCCGTAGGTGTATTTCTGGGTAACGTCGGTATTGCCGCGCAGCTTGCCGAAGTTGTACAGGCTGGGACCGATGTTGCCAAACGAAATTTCCTCCTTTGTCAGCTGATGGCAGGCATAGCAGTTGCCTCCCGCCGGATTGGCCGGATTGTCGCTGAACTGTTTGCCGACACCCGACTGGGCAATCTTCTCGCCTTCCTTCCAGTCGCCCAGCATCTTGCCGTCCGCCGGGTATTTCACCAGTTTCAGGTTCAGCGCTTCAATTTTCTTGGCGACGGCGGGTGGCCGCTTTTCCGGGTACTGGGAACAAAGGCGCTGCGTTTCGTCCTGATCCAGGCGATCAACCTTGGCCTGGCCGCGATCCTTGAACGACGCTTTCATGACGGCGTCAGCGGACGAGGCATTCGCTGGCGCCACGGCCGAAAGCAGTACAACCACGCTGCCTGCAATTGCTGAATAAAAAAGGGTGGATTTCATCTCGGCTCCTCAGCGCTTGATCGAAGGCGCGGACAGCACGCCACCGTTTGCATTCTTGGCCAGGTACGCGGTCAACGCGACCGAACCCTGGGAGGTGAAAATCAATTCCGGGAATCGCTGCTGGCGGAAACAATCGAACAGGCGCCACTGGAACGATCGAACTTCCCCCTGTGAAACCCGGTAGGCCGGCCAGGACGTATACGCGCGCTGCGCAGCTTCCTTCTTGGTCAGGTTGGGCAGATCCTGCAGGCGGATGCGCTGGTTGTCGGCGCCATGGCAGGTCACACACCCGAAGTCATGCGGGCCACCGCGATGGAAGAACATTTTCTTGCCGATCTCGTAGGCTTCCTTTTCTTTCGGATGATTGCCGACAACGTTCATTTTCATTCCGCGCGACTCCGCCGTCACATAGGCCACCAGCGCCTCCATATCGGCCTTGCGCTCCGGGCTGCCAAACGGATTTTTCATCGCGGCTTCATAGCTGAACCCCTGCAGCATGACCATGCAGGTTACCAGGCGGGACTCGAGGTCCTCGACCTTGTCGGTATCTTCAAAGTATTTTGGCAAGACGGTATAGGCACCCTTCACCTTGCCGGGGCCGAGGCCAATATCGCATTGCTCGAGCGACGCATTTTTCGGGCCGCGCTTTTTCTTCCACAGGTCCTCGCCACGCGCCTCCCATAGTTCGGCCGGATTGCCGTCGCCCAGAGCCTGCCGGTACTTTTCGATCTCCTTGACGGTTGAATCCCCGCTGTTGGCCTGGGCCGTCGACGTGGCGGGCACCAGTGACCCCGACAACGCCGCCGCGACTACCGCCGCCGCCATCGATGCGTGCTTGAAAAATTGCATTTCACTCCTCCTAGAATATTTGACTTGCTGGCGCATTCTGTTGCCGCATCTTTTATGTGCGGCTAACGGAAGCGTGAAACTGCGCTACGGTTTCAGATAAACAAAACCTTCCTTCGCCTGCAATCTTCCGATCTCGACCACACCGGATGGCACCAGCCTGGTAAGCATCAGCAGTTTTTTCGGGTCAATCTTGTTGGATTTCAGCGTGATCTCGCAGACGCGAAACTCGACACCGCGACTCGCCAATTCCTCGGTCGGAATATTGTAGGGATTGCCGGTCGCATTGGTTGCCCCGTCCAGCAGGAACTGCACCCCCTGTGCGTGCGCAACCACCACGATCTTCGCCTTGGGATCTACATCGAGATGATTCTTGATGTTGCGCAGCCCCTTGGTGGCCTGCTCAAAACCGGAATCAAAATGATAGACAATCTTGACCGGGTCATCGACACTGGCTGCCCAGGCCAACGACATCGTGACGGTAGCGATAAAAGCCAGCAGCGTGCGGCCGATGCCCGGAAGCAGTTTCATGTGATCTCCGATCAGGAAATGGTGGCTTCGTCGGTACGCTTGTCACCCTTGTTGTCGGTCCAGGTGACGATCACCTTTTCGCCGGCCTTGCCGCCGGCAAAACGGAACTCCAGGAACGGGTTCTTCGACACCGCAGGTCCCCACTGCGCCGACAGCACGGTCTTGCCGTTGTGCGTCGCTGAAACATTCTGGATAAACCACGCCGGAATGTTCTTGCCAGCCGAGTCCTTGCGCTGGCCGGTTTCCATTTCATGCGCCATCAGTACCTTGACCACCACCTTGTCGCCCATCATGCTGGCGCGAATTTTCATCGGATCTGCCATTTGAATCTCCTTGACTGTTCAAAATGAAATGCGGGTTTCCGGCGTCCGCCGGGCTGCCCGGATTTCAGCCGCCACACCCACCGAGCGTGACTTTGATTTCCTTGGTGGCATAGAAGAACTTGCCATCGGCTTTTACCAGCGCGTGCACGTTGGAGGTCTGTCCCATCTTGACCCGGGTCGAAACAAACGGCTCGGTGCCGCCCGGAATGTCGAATGCGGCCGACAGTGCGTTCGGGTTCTTTTCGACCAGGATGGAAATCGCCTCGGTCTTGCCGAGCCGGCTGGTAACGGAAACCGGCACCACGGCGCCGTTTTCGGCGATGTCCGGGGAGGTGATGGTGATGTCCTTGCTTTCGGTTGCCGTCGTGCCGCCAAGCGCCTTCACGGTGTCCTGCAGGCTCTTGGTGTCGAATGCCGCCTTGTTCCATTCCTGCGCGTGCAGGCTGCCGGACTTGAGCATGCCGGCTGACGCCGCCAGCGCCATGACGGTAACGCCACCGGATGCCTTTAGCAGGTCTCTACGTGATTGCTTCATGGTTTTCTCCTGAGATTCATGATGTTGGCAATGCAATTTTCAACAAAATACTATACCGCAACCGCTTTACTATCCTTGTCCGCCGGCAAGTACCCACTTGACCAAGGCGCGCAAGTCATCCTCCTTGATGGCATGCGGCGGCATCGGGATCGCGCCCCATACGCCGCTGCCCCCGTTCCTGACCTTCGCCACCAGCTTGGCCTCGGCGCCGGCGTCGCCGCGGTATTTCGCCGCCACCTCCTGAAAGCTGGGGCCGATGAACTTTTTGTCAACCTGGTGACAGGCCATGCAATTGTTCTTGCTGGCCATGTCGAGCATCGCCGACACCGCCGGTGTGGCCGGCGCCTTTGCCGGTGCGCTGGCCGGCGTGGTGGTATCGACGCCGCGGGCCGGGCCGATCAGGCGCTGTTGCTCGGCCAGGTTGCCATGGGTGCCGCGGGCAAAATCGGGCAGGGCCGATGCCAGGCCTATTTCCACCTTGCAGTCCTTCATGCAGGCCACATTCTGCACATCGCCTTTGCTGCGCAGGTTCCACAGGCCTTCGTACTTCACCTTGCCATTGCGATTCGGCAATCGCTCCTGCACATCGCGAATGGTTTTTTCGTTCAGGACGAAATCGGCGGGGACAATGTCTCCCAGGTGCAGCAGGTAGGCCAATGCGGCGTAAACCTCATCGGTCGACAGTGACTTCGGCGCATTCCACGGCATCGCGCGGTTGATGTAGTCCCACAGGGTCGAGATCGACGAGACCTTCATCAGCGTCGTGCGCGCGACCGGTTCCTGCAGCGCTTTCACCCGGCCGGTCTTGATGTCCTCCGCCGTGGTGCCGCCAACCAGCGGGCTGAATACTTCGTTGGATTCACCAAAGGTGCCGTGGCAGCTGGAGCATTTCGCTTCCCACACGTCCTGGCCCTTGGCAACCGAACCGCTGCCTGCCGGCAGGCCCTTGAAATCGGGTCGCACGTCAATATCCCACGCTTGAATCTCGGCCGGCGTGGCGGTTCGGCCGATGCCCGGATATTTGACCGGCTGCGCAACGGCCGAGACCGCGCCGGCCAATGCCAATGCCAGCCAGGCGCTAGTAAACTTGGACATTGCTCACCTCGCCGGACTCGGCAATTTTCCACGACTGGATCGCGTTGTTGTGATAGATCGAACGGGTGCCGCGTACCGCACGCAACTGGTTGATCTTCGGTTGAACGTAGCCGGTTTCATCGACGGCGCGACTCTGCAGGATCGCCGGCCCGCCGTTCCAGTTCCAGTTGATATTGAATCGCGTCAGGCTCTTCGACTGGATCGGACTTTCGAGGCGCGCCGGCTGCCAGTTGCGGCCGCCGTCGAAGCTGACGTCGACCCGGGTGACCTTGCCGCGCCCCGACCAGGCAAGGCCGGTGACATTGTGAAACCCCTTGTCGAGCAGCGTCTGGCCGCCGGACGGCGATGTGATCACCGATTTGCATTCCTGGATCGAGGTGTACTGGCGGTGGCGGCCATCCGGCATCAGGTCGATGTAGTGAATCACCTCGTCCTTGGTACCGTATGGCTGGTCGCCGACCTCGATGCGGCGCAACCATTTCACCCAGGAAACGCCCTGGATGCCGGGGGCGACCATGCGCAGCGGATAGCCGTTTTCCGGGCGCAGCATCTCGCCGTTCATGGCGTACGCGACCATGCAGTCGTCCAGCGCCCGGTCGATCGCGATGGTGCGCGTCATCGATGAACCATCCGCCCCTTCGGCGAGGATGTACTTGCCGTTCTTGCGGTCAAAGCCCGCCATGTCCAGGATCGTCGACAGCAACACCCCGGTGAATTCGCAGCAGCTGAGCATGCCGTGGGTGTACTGCACCGTCGGCACCGCGACGTTGCCCCACTCCATGCCGGTATTGGCACCACACTCAATGAAGTGGATGCGCGACACGGCGGGCAGGCGCATCAGGTCATCCATGGTGAACACCATCGGGTTCTTCACCAGGCCGTTGATCATCAGACGGTGTTTTGACGGATCGAGGTCCCACCAACCCTGGTGGTGCCGTTCGAAATGCAACCCGTTGGGCGTGATGATGCCGAACATGCCCTGCAGCGGCGCAAAGGAAACCGAGGCCGCCGGCACCCTGGTCAGGCCGGGGCTTTCCCGTCGCTGCAGGTTGCGTTCGAACTGCGAAGGCTGGCCGTAGCCGGTTGCGGCAACCGGCTTGCCGAGCCCTTTGGTGTGCGGCGGCGTCTCAAGAATGTTCGAGTCACCCTTGAATTCGGCGGCGGCACCGGATGACATCGCGGCAGCCGCGGTGCCCCCGGCGAGCAGGAAGGCATTGCGCAGAAAACCGCGCCGACCTGCGGCGACGTCCGCGATCTGCGACGGGTCGAGAAAATTCTCGGGCGCGCGCTGCAGGCGGCCGGTGGTTGCCTCGACGGGTTTACGGGGTAGTGCCATGCAACTCCTCCGGCAAAATCGGCAACATCGCAGCCTGCACAAGTCCTGCCTGCGCGCTGCGATGCCTGGTTTGATTGGTGCGGCTATTCATTAGCCGTTTCTTATATAAGCAAAGTCTAATGGACAGCGATTCACGCCGTCAAGTAACCTTGCGCATCTTTTCAGCGCGGACTGTCATGGCAACCCGGAAAACCACCCGAAGCAAAAGTATCAAGCCGCTGCCGGTCGAGCGGGAACCGGAGGACATCTTCGCGCTGCTCGGCAAGTCGGAGAACATCGAGCAGGCCGCGGTTGCGATGCAGGCCATGTCGCATCCGGTACGAATCAAGATTCTGTGCATGCTGTCGTCGGGCGAGCAGATGGTGCAGGACCTCACCGACGCCATCGGCACCTCGCAAAGCAACATTTCGCAGCACCTCGGCATTCTCAAGGCGTGCGGCATGATCAATTCGCGCAAGGAAGCCACCAGGACCTTTTACAGCATCGAGGATGCGCGCATCCTGAAAATGATCACCCTTACCCGCGACATCTTCTGCGGCATCTGACATGAACAGGGTGATTGATTTTCGCAGCGACACCGTCACCCGCCCGACCGAGGCCATGCGCGACGCGATGCGCGCGGCACCGGTCGGCGATGACGTCTATGGCGAGGACCCCTCGGTCAACGCGTTGCAGGAAAAGGCGGCCGCCATGCTGGGCTTTGAAGCCGCCTTGTACGGCATTTCGGGCACCCAGACCAATCTGCTGGGCTTGATGGCGCATTGCCAGCGCGGCGACGAAGTGATTGTCGGACAGATGGCGCACACCTATCGCTGGGAAGGCGGCGGCATGGCGGTGCTCGGGTCGATCCAGCCGCAGCCGCTGGACCAGCGTGCGGACGGCACCATGGATCTCGCCGCCATCGAAGCGGCGATCAAGCCGGATGATGCGCACTACGCCGTTACCCGCCTGGTCGCGCTTGAAAACACCTGGGGCGGCAAGGTGCTGCCAGCCGACTACGCGCCGCAAATCAGGGCGCTGGCGGTGCGGCGCGGGTTGGGCACCCACCTGGACGGCGCCCGGCTGTTCAACGCCGCAGTTTTCACGGCGAACGGCAACGGCAGCAGTGCGGTCGACGCGGCAAGGGAAATTTGCAGGTCATTTGATTCGGTATCCGTCTGCCTGTCAAAAGGCCTCGGCGCGCCGGTCGGTTCGCTGCTGCTCGGCAGCAGGCAACTGATCGACCGCGCACACCGATTGCGCAAGATGATTGGCGGCGGCATGCGGCAGGCGGGTGTTATCGCCGCCGCCGGCGCCTACGCACTGGATCACCACGTTGAGCGCCTGGCGGAAGACCATGCCCATGCCGCCCTGCTGGCACAGGGCCTCGGCACGGCCTCGAACGGCCGGTTGAAGATCGCCATGCCGCAGACCAACATCCTGTGGGCCGAAATCGAACCCGACATCGGCGAACGGCTGGTAAACCACTTGAAGGCCAACGACATCCTGGTATCAGGCGTCTACGGCCGGCAGCGCTGGGTTACGCACCTCGACATCAGCCGTGCCGACATCGATCGCGCAGTCGAAACAGTCGCCGGTTTCTTTGCTGCATCAGTCAATCCCTAGCACTGGCGCGCCTCTCAGGCCGAAAATGCCTGGACAGGCGCGCTGGAGCTGGAGTTTACTGCTGCGGTTCGACGGCGTGTGCCTTTAACTCGTCGAGTTCGACCACATCCAGCGCGTTCTCGTGCGTCGCCGCCAGAAAGACCGGCGGCGCAATTCCCACCAGAAACGCCTCTTCCCAGCGCGAAACGCACAGGCACCAGCGGTCGCCCGGTTTCAGCCCGGGGAAATCGTATTCGGGGCGCGGCGTGACCAGGTCATTGCCTTGGGACAGCGAAAATGCCAGGAACTCCTCGGTCATCTGCGCGCAGACCGTATGCCGGCCGAGGTCATCGGGGCCGGTGCAACAATAGCCGTCGCGAAGGAAACCGGTGCGAGGCGCCAGGCAGCAGAGCTCCAGTTCGCCGCCCAGCACGTTTCGCGCACTGACGGACGGTGTCATGATGCAGTCGTCCCTTGCTCCCACCACCGGCGCGCCGCCGCGTCATCGCTTTCGCGCGAATCAACCCAGCGGTCACCCTCGGCGGTGCGCTCTTTTTTCCAGAACGGCGCGCAGGTCTTCAGGAAATCCATGATGAACTCACAGGCCTGGAACGCCTGGCCGCGGTGGCCGCTGGCAACGATGACCAGAACAATCTGGTCGCACGGCTTCAACTCGCCGACACGGTGAATCACCGTGCAGCCGAGTACCTCCCACCTCGCCATCGCCTGCGCGGCGATGTCGGCCAGCGCCTTTTCCGTCATGCCGGGATAGTGCTCAAGGGTCAGGGTGGAAACACCGTCGCCGGCATTGACGTCACGCACCAGGCCGACAAATGACGCAATCGCACCAATACTGGCGTTGCCCGCGCGCAGCGCAGCCATCTCCGCGCCGGCGTCAAAATCCTCGTGTTGAACCTTGATCTTCATGATCCCGAATTTTATCCGTGAACGTGGAAATTACCAGCCCGATGGGGGCCGCACATCGCCCGAAACCCGTCGCTGGCTTCGCCCCACGGCAGGCGTTGCATCGCCTGCCGGTTCGCCGCGCGTTCGATGTGCGCAGGCACATCGCCCGAAACCCGTCGCTGGCTTCGCCCCACGGCAGGCGTTGCATCGCCTGCCGGTTCGCCGCGCGTTCGATGTGCGCAGGCACATCGCCCGAAACCCGTCGCTGGCTTCGCCCCACGGCAGGCGTTGCATCGCCTGCCGGTTCGCCGCGCGTTCGATGTGCGCAGGCACATCGCCCGAAACCCGTCGCTGGCTTCGCCCCACGGCAGGCGTTGCATCGCCTGCCGGTTCGCCGCGCGTTCGATGTGCGCAGGCACATCGCCCGAAACCCGCGGCTCACCCCCCCGTCACGGGGGGGAAGATGGCGATTTCGTCGCCGGCCTTGAGCGGCGTTTCCAGCGTGGCCATATCCTGGTTGACCGCCACACGCCAGCGCTTGCCGGCGGCAAGCGCCTCGCTCCACGGCTCGCCCCTGGCACGAAGTTGCGTCACCAGCGCGCCGACCGTGGCCGGCACCGGCACGTCCAGCGCCTGTTCGGCAACGCCAAGTTGTTCGCGCAGGCTGGCAAAAAACAATACTCTCAGCATGGCCGCTACCTGACGATGTGAATGGCCGGCTTGCGCAGGCCCAGGTGCTGGATGATGAACTGTGCGACACCTTCGCCGTCATCGAGCGCAAATTGCGGCAGCCCGGTGGCGAGGGATTCGTCGGTGGCGACGGCCACCACCGATGGGTCCTGCGGAAACAGCAGCGGCTTGTCCGCCAGCTTGCGGTGCACTTCGATCTTGGGCATGTCCTGGTGCTTCCAGCCCTCGACGATCACCACGTCGCAGGGTGAGAACAGTTTCAGCTGGTCTTCAAGCGAAGGCTCCGGTGCACCGCGCAGTTCATGCATCAGCGCCCAGCGGTTGCTGGC
The DNA here is from genome assembly GCA_964417885.1 of uncultured Burkholderiales bacterium. Taxonomy (GTDB): domain Bacteria; phylum Pseudomonadota; class Gammaproteobacteria; order Burkholderiales; family Usitatibacteraceae; genus UKL13-2. The sequence goes on from CAYQKN010000098.1 coordinate 10,405, forward strand.
CGAGATCAGCACTTCGGTTGCACCGGCCATGCGATGGCGGTGCGAATCCTTGCCCGGCTGGTCGATGTCGAACTCGTGGTGGGCATGCTTGATCAGCGACACGCGAAAGCCCTCGATCACGAGCTGCGGGATGACCTTCTCGATCAGTGTGGTTTTTCCGCTGCCGGAATAGCCGGCGATGGCAATGGGTTTCATGATGCGATTCTACGTGCAGGTTGCGTCTTGATTACCTGAATGCCAGTCCCAACGCATTTGCAATGAATGCCAGCATATCGCTGCGTTCCTCAATGATCTTGGAGGTCGGCGTACCGGCGCCATGGCCGGCCTGGGTTTCGATCCGCACCAGCACCGGACCGGTCGGTTTTCCCGCCGTCCTGGCGAATTCGGTCGCCGCGGCCTGCATCTCGGCGGTGTACTTGAAACTGTGCGCCGGCACCACCCGGTCGTCATGGTCTGCGGTGGTGACCAGCACCGGCGGGTAGGCTGCGTTGCGCTTGACGTTATGCAGAGGCGAATAGGCAAACAATGCCTTGAACTCGTCGGCCTTGTCGGCCGAACCATAGTCGGAGACCCAGGCCCAGCCGATGGTGAATTTGTGGAAGCGCAGCATGTCCATCACGCCCACCTGCGGCACCGCGGCGCCAAACAGTTCCGGGCGCTGGTTGAGCACGGCACCGACCAGCAGTCCGCCGTTGGAGCCGCCGTTGATCGCCAGTTTTGCCGGCGCAGTGTATTTGTTGGCAACCAGCCATTCACTGGCCGCGATGAAGTCGTCGAACACATTTTGCTTGCGCAGCTTGGTGCCGGCTTCATGCCACTGCGCGCCGTACTCGCCACCGCCACGCAGGCTGGCGGTCACATAGATGCCGCCCATCTTGAGCCAGGTTGCGGCGGTGACGCGATAGGTCGGCGTTTCCGACACATTGAATCCGCCATAGGCATAGAGCAACGTGGGGTGGCTGCCATCGAGCTTGATGCCCTTGCGGTGCGCAATGAAGATCGGCACCCGCGTGCCGTCCCGGCTGGTGACAAACGCGCGACGGGTTTCAAACGAGTCCGAGTCAAATGCGGTCTGCGGCCGCTTGAACAGCGTCGTCTTGCCGGTCTTGATGTCGTACCGGTGAATTTCGCCCGGCGCCGTCAGGCTGGTGAAGCTGAAAAACGTTTCGTTGCGATTGAATCGGCCGGCAAACCCGCTTACGGTACCGACACCCGGCAGCGAAACCTCGCGCAGCAATTTGCCTGACGTGGCGTGCACCCGCACCAGGCCCGCCGCGTCGTTCAGGTACTGCGCAAATATCTGCCCGCCGACCACACTGGCCGCCGTCAATGCGTCCTTCTGCTCACCGACAACGGTTTTCCAGTTGCCGCGCGCCGGTTTCGCCAGGTCGATGGCGACAATCTTTCCCCTGGGCGCGCCGGCATCGGACTTGATCCACAGCTGGTTGCCGTTCGCACCCACCGGCGCGTATTCGGCGTCGAAAGCCAGCGTCAACGCCTTCGGTTTGCCGCCGGCGAATGCACCGCCCTTCAGCGGCAACCACATCAGGCCGTTCTTGCGCGCGGAACCGAGCCAGACGTAGATCAGCAGGTGCTTGCCGTCATCGGTCACGCTGGCCGTATAGCCCCATTCCTTCTGCGCCGGGTTTTCGTATACGAGTTGATCCTGCGACTGGTCGGTGCCGAGCCGGTGATAGTAGAGCTTCTGGAAATAATTGCTTCCGGTGAGCGCCGCGCCCTCTTTCGGCTCGTCATAGCGCGAATAGAAAAAACCCTTGTTGTCGACGGTCCATTCCGCGGTGGAAAACTTCACCCATTTGATCCGGTCGGCGAGGTCGGTGCCGGTCGTCAGGTCGCGAACCCGCCACTCCTGCCAGTCCGAGCCGGCGGCGGCCACGCCATAGGCCAGCAACCTGCCGTCGCGACTGACCACGGTCCCGGTCAGCGCCACGGTGCCGTCTTTCGACAACGCGTTCGGATCGATCGCCACCTGCGGTGTGTCAGCAAGATTCTGGGCCATGTACAGCACCGACTGCTGCTGCAACCCGTCGTTGCGGGTATAAAAATACCGGCCGCCCTCACTGAACGGGATGCCGAATTTCTCGAAGTTGTAGAGATCCGTATAGAGCTTGCGGGCTGGCGCGCGCTGCGGCAGCGCCGCCAGAAAACGATCGGTGACGGCATTCTGCGCGACGACCCAGGCCTTGGTCTCGGCGCTGTTGTCGTCCTCCAGCCAGCGATAGGGATCAGCCACCCTGATGCCGTGGTAGGTGTCAACCTGGTCAACCTTGCGCGTTTCCGGGTAGGTCAGGTTCTGGGCAGAAACAGCAGTCGCAGTCATGGTCACGACAAAAGTCAACGTTCTGATGAAGTTCATAGTTGAGGTCTCACATTGCGGATTTGGCAGGCAGAAGTGTCATTGGGGCGGTAGATTCGCATCGGCGGCGATTTGTGGTGCCGAGTCGACCTGGGACAGCTCGACCAGATTGGACGACAGATCCTTTAGATCCTTCGTTGGCTTTACACCCAGCTCCTTGAGCATCTCGGCTTGCCGAATGACGTTGCCGCGATTTCTGGAAAGCCGATCCCGGGCACTGGTAAAGCTGTCTTGTGCCAGCCGAAGCTGGTTGCCAACTTTCTCCAAGTCCACCACAAACGAAACCAGCTTGTCGTACAGCTCGGCGCCGCGATTCGCAATTTCCTGCGCGTTTCTGTTCTGGGACTCCTGGCGCCACAACTGCGCCACCACGCGCACAACAAAAAGCAGCGTAAAGGGACTGACCAGAAGCACGTTTCGCCTGAAGGCCTCCATCAGCATGTCGGGATCATGCGAGGCAGCTGCAACATATGCCGACTCGATCGGCAAGAACATCAGCACGAAATCCAGCGACTTCAAGCCATGCAAGGCCTGGTAGTTCTTGCCCGAGAGGCCGTTCATGTGCGTCCGCACCGACTCGACATGCCGTTTTAGCGCGGCTTGCCGATCGTCATCATGTTCTGCGGACACGTATTGCTCGTAGGCGATCAGGGAGACTTTCGAGTCGACCACCAGATGCCGATCCTCCGGCAAGTGGATGACAACGTCCGGCTGCACCCGGTCACCCTCGGCATTCTGATGGCTTTGCTGAACATCGAACTCGTGACCTTTGCGCAACCCCGCATCCTCAAGTATGCGTTCCAGCACCAGTTCACCCCAGTTACCTTGGGCCTTGGTTGATCCTTTGAGGGCAAGCGTCAGATTTTTCGCATCCTGGCTCAACACCTGATTGAGGCTCAGCAATTGCCGGACTTGCTCGCCCAGCGCCGAGCGATCCTTGCTCTCGTTGACGTAGACATCCTCGACCTTGGTCTGGAACTCAATGATCTTCGCCCGCAGCGGGTCGAGCAGCTGACTCAGGTTGGACTGATTCTGCTCGGTGAATTTTTTCGATTTCTCTTCGAGTATTTCATTGGCCAGGTTCTTGAACCGGTTCGAAAGCTCCACCTCGGCCTTGGCCAGCAACTCAAGCTTTTCAGCCGATAGCACGCGCTCATGCTGCAGCGTCGTGGTGAGTTCGGCAATCGTTGCGCCGTGCTGATTGAGCTCCGATTCAAGCAGTCGCAAACGATCCGTCGCCTTTGTCAGGTCCGAAAGCCGCGTCGCACTGAGTTGCCTCTCGGCAGCGATTTCCGCCTCTGCGCGCGCAACCGACTCCTTGAGTGTGGTCGCGGATACGCGCAAGTCCGCAAGTGCCGCCTCCGTCGCGACTTTCTCGCTTTCCAGTATCGCGATCCGACTGGAGCGCTCTTCCAGCTTGGCACACTCATCGCGGGCGAGATCCAGCGTGTCGCGAAGCTGACGCACTTCAATTTCAACCCGGGCAGCAGACTGTGCCAATCCGTCCCGTTCTAGCTCAAGCGAACGCGAACGTTCGCGAAGAGCCGCCGCCTCAACCAGTGCAGAGGCTGCTTCATTGCGCGATTTGAGCAGGACAAACACAAGCACGACGCAGAGCAGCGCCACGCCAACCAACAGAATTACCAGCAATACCGAGGTTTCCAATCCAGAAAACTCCCTAGCCGCCAAGGCATCCCGAAATATGATTCAAGAACCTGCTGGAAACGTCGTCAAGCATTTCACTGCATATGGAGACTGAAAACACCAGCACTGGCGCGCGTTTCCAGCCATTTTTGGCCTGGAAGCCGCGCCGGTGCTGGGGTTTGCATGATCAGGCAGCTTCCCGGCTGGCGCGCTTGCGCTCGTGT
>CAYQKN010000099.1:0-14557 GCA_964417885.1 uncultured Burkholderiales bacterium
GCCGGTGTAAAGCACGCCGTCGCGGTCCACCGCGAGGATGTTCTGCGGCTTCATGCCCAGCGCCACCAGCATGTCGAGGCAGGCGATGCCCGCCGCACCCGCGCCGGAGGTGGCGAGCTTCACGTCTTCGATCTTCTTGCCGACGACTTCCAGCGCGTTGAGCACGGCGGCGCCGACGATGATCGCGGTGCCGTGCTGGTCGTCGTGGAACACCGGGATGTTCATCCGCTCGCGCAGCTTGCGCTCGACGATGAAGCATTCCGGCGCCTTGATGTCCTCGAGGTTGATGCCGCCGAAGGTCGGCTCCAGCGCGGCGATGATGTCGACCAGTTTGTCCGGGTCGCGCTCGTTTACCTCGATATCGAAAACATCGATGCCGGCGAATTTCTTGAACAGAACCGCCTTGCCTTCCATCACCGGCTTGGCGGCCAGCGGCCCGATATTGCCCAGGCCGAGTACCGCCGTGCCATTGGTGATTACCGCCACCAGGTTGCCGCGCGCGGTCAGGTTGCGGGCCTGGGCCGGATGGGCAACGATTTCCTCGCACACGGCAGCCACACCGGGCGTGTAGGCCAGCGCCAGGTCGCGCTGGGTGGCGAGCGGCTTGGTCGGTGAAATCTCGATTTTTCCCGGCACCGGAAACTGGTGGTAGTCGAGTGCGTTCTGTCTCAGATCGTCGTGCATGAAAGCTCCAGAAGGCGCGGCATCGCGGCGCACCATTGAATGAATTCGTTGCTGAAGGCGGGATGGCTGGCCACGGACATGGCGCTGGTTTCAGGTTCAGCAGGGAGCGCGCAGTTTATCACGCGCGCCCGTAGCGCAAGACTGCCGGTCGCTGGCGCGGATGGCCTTGACCTGTGGCAAGGCGACATTTTTTTCCATCAAATCAAGCGCGTGGCGGGGGCTTGACAAACGAAACCATATAACCAAGAATATCGACATGAATCGCGATTACACCAAAGCCATCCCCGACGCCTGGAAGAATATTTCCCGCGTTTTTACCGCGCTGGGCGATGAGCACCGGCAGCGCATCCTGCTGACGTTCGAGCCGGGAGAGCGCCTGAATGTCGGCCAGATCGTCGAGGTGTCGACCCTGTCTCGGTCGGCGGTGTCGCATCACCTGAAAATCCTGCGCGAGGCCGGCGTGCTGGATAGCGAGAAGATCGGCAAAGAGGTGTTTTTCTGGCTGAACAAGAAGCAGGTCCGGGAATCGCTGAATGCGGTGATGGATTACCTGAAGACCCAGTAGTTTTTTTTACCCTAATGCGTCGACATAATTGGTTATGTGGTTTTGTTTCCGGATAATTCTGGACTGAGGAGTGCAATGTGAATCGACGTGATTTCATGGCCTGCCTGTGTGCCGGCTGCCTGACCGTGAGCAGCAAGGCGTTTTCGTTTTCACTCGACGAAGGCGTATCGCTGATGAATCCCTGCGCCAGCCCGCTGCCGCCCCACCTGCGTAAACACGAATTGGTTCAGGCGGCATTCGCCGGCCTGGATGCCGCGAAAATCTGGGATGCGCATACCCATTTGCTGGGTACCGGCGACTCCGGCAGTGGTTGCTGGATCAACCCGAAAATGCAATCGGTGCTCTATCCGGGCCAGTACCTGCAGCGCAAGTTCTTTCTCAATGCAGCCTGTGTCGATGAAGCCCGGCAGTCGGTCGATGCCGACTACGTCGCGCGGCTCACGCAACTGGTCAGCGAGTTTCCGGCCGGTGCCAAGCTGATGCTGTTTGCCTTCGATCACACCTACCAGCAGGACGGATCACGCGACCCGCCGCAGGCGGCGTTTCATGTGCCCAACCGCTACGCCGCCGAAATCGCTCGCCGCCAGCCGGACCGCTTCCGGTTTGTCGCCTCGGTGCATCCGTATCGCCTCGATGCGGTGGACGAGCTCGATCGCTGTGTTGCCGACGGTGCGGTGGCGGTCAAGTGGCTGCCGTCGGCGATGGGCATCGATCCCGGGTCGATGGCCTGTGATCGCTTCTACCAGGCGCTGGTGCGGCATCGCCTGCCGCTGATCACCCACGCCGGCCAGGAGCGGGCGGTGAAGGGCGCCCACCAGCAGCATTTCGGCAATCCGTTGCGTTTGCGTCGCGCGCTGGACCATGGCGTGCGGGTGGTCGTTGCCCATTGCGCCAGCATGGGCCAGGACCGCGACCTGGATCGCGGGCCCGGCCAGAAAGGTCCGTGGGTCGACAGTTTCGAATTGTTCGCCCGCATGATGGACGAGCCACGCTACGACCGGACCTTGTTTGCCGACATCTCCGCCGTGCCGCAGACCAACCGCGCCGCGTGGCTGAAGGCCATCGTCCAGCGCCGCGACTGGCACCCGCGCCTGGTCAACGGTTCGGATTACCCGTTGCCCGGCGTGATGCCGCTGTTCTCGGTCGACGGCCTGGTCGACCGCGGCTGGCTCACCGCCGGCGAAGGCGACGTGATTCGCCAGCTTCGCGATTACAATCCGCTGATGTTTGATTTTGTCCTGAAGCGTTCGCTCAGGATCGGCGGTGCCCGGCTGTCGGATTGCATGTTCGAATCCCGGCCTTTGTTTGAACGCGACATCGCATAAAGGGAGCCGCACGTGACCGATTCCGCCTCGCACGCCACCACCAGCCAGTTCCAGTTGTTGTCCCAGCGGCGATTCGCGCCGTTTTTCTGGACCCAGTTTCTCGGCGCCGGCAATGACAACATTTTCAAGTTTGCCTTCACCGTGCTTGCCACCTATCACGCGGCCGAGTGGGGTGGACTCGACGCCAAGCTGGCCGGACCGGTGATCGGCGGCCTGTTCATCCTGCCGTTCGTGCTGTTCTCGGCCACGTCGGGTCAGCTGGCCGACAAATACGATCGCGCGGCCATCGCCAGGCTGGTGAAGAACCTCGAGATCGCCTTCATGCTGGTGATCGCCGCCGGATTCATCCTTGCCCTGCCGATCTGCCTCTTCATCGGCGTGTTCCTGATGGGCTGTCACTCGACCCTGTTCGGTCCGGCCAAATTCGCCTACTTGCCACAGCACCTGCGCAACGATGAACTGACCGGCGGCAATGGCCTGGTCGAAATGGGTACCTTTGTCGCCATCCTGCTCGGCACCATGCTCGGTGGCGCGCTGGTGGCGATCCCCGGCGCCGGACCGACCTACGTTGCCATCGTATCGCTGGTGGTGGCCGTGCTCGGCCGGGTCGCGGCCGGCTTCATCCCTGCGTCACCCGCGCCGGTGCCCGATCTCAAGGTCAACTGGAATCCATTCACCGAAACCTGGGCCAATCTGAAAATTGCCAACCGCAATCGCCCGGTGTTCCTGTCGATGATCGGCATCTCCTGGCTGTGGTTCTTCGGTTCCATCTTCCTGACCTCGTTCACCGGTTTCGCCAAGGAAGTGCTGTCGGGCAACGAGCAGGTGGTGACGTTGCTGCTGGCGACGTTTTCAGTCGGCATCGGCCTCGGCTCGGTGCTGTGCGAAAAAATGTCCGGCCACCGGATCGAAATCGGCCTGGTGCCGTTCGGCTCGATCGGCATGACCTTATTCGCGGTCGATCTTTACTTCGCCTCGCGCGGGATGAAATCGGGTGCGCTGATCGGCGCCGCCGCGTTCATCGAGATCGGCGCCAACTGGCGGGTGATGGCCGACCTGTTCCTGCTGGCCATGTTCGCCGGTTTCTACAGCGTGCCGCTGTACTCGATGATGCAGGCGCGCACCGAGCCGGATTTCCGTGCCCGCATCATCGCCGCCAACAATATCCTCAATGCCCTGTTCATGGTGGTCGCCGCCGGCCTGTCGGCCGCCATCCTGCACGCCGGGCTCACGCTGCCGCAGCTGTTCCTGACGGTGGCGATCATGAACGCGGCGGTCGCGTTCTTCATCTTCAAGCTGGTGCCGGAATTCCTGATGCGGTTCCTGATCTGGATGCTGATCCACACCTTCTACAAGCTGGACAAGAAGGGACTGGAAAACATTCCCGAGGGGGGCCCCTGCGTGCTGGTGTGCAATCACGTCAGCTTCGTCGATGCGCTGGTGATCGGCGGAGCCATCCAGCGGCCGGTGCGGTTCGTCATGGATCACCGCATTTTCAAGGTGCCGGTGCTGAATTTCGTCTTCCGCACCGCCGGCACCATCCCGATCGCCTCGGCCAAGGAAGATCCGGAAATGCTCGAGCGTGCCTACGAAAAAATTGCCGCTTACCTGGATGAGGGGGAAGTGGTGTGCATCTTTCCCGAGGGGCGCATCACCGACAACGGCGAGCTGTACCCGTTCAAGAAAGGCATCACGCGCATCATCGAACGCACGCCGGTGCCGGTATTGCCGATGGCGCTGCGCGGCCTGTGGGGCAGCTTCTTTTCGCGTTGGGGCGGTACCGCCATGCGCTATCCGCGCGGTGTGTTCTCCCGCATCGCGCTCGAGATCGGCGCACCGTGGCCGCCGGCCGCGGTGACGCCGGAAGGCCTGCAGGTGAAAGTGGCCGAGATGCGCGGAGACTGGAAATGAGTGCTGACGCCATCGGCCGCGAGCAGATCGACCAGCTGGCTGAAGCCGGACACCTGTCGCCGGCCGCACGCGACCACGCGCTGCTGCTGGCCGGCGTGACGCCGGACGGCGCGCAGTGGCAGCGTTTCCTGTCGCGCCTGTTCCTGCTGCTGGGCGTCACCTTCCTGGCCGCGGCGATCGGTTACTTCATTGCCTACAACTGGGACGTGATGGGCCGCTTCGCCAAGATCGGCTTGCTGGAAGCCGGGCTGGTGGTCGCGGCGGCCGTGGCGTGGCGCGCGGAGGCCGAGCGACTGATGGCGCGCGCGGCGCTGCTCGCCGGCGTGCTGCTGACCGGCCCGCTGCTGGCTTTCGTTGGCCAGACCTACCAGACCGGCGCCGATACCTATGAACTGTTCCTGGGCTGGGCAATGCTGGCGCTGCCGTGGGTGCTGGCGGCAAACTGGCGGCCGGTCTGGTGCCTGTGGCTGCTGCTGGTCAATGTGGCGATCGCGCTCTATTTCGGCGAAGCATGGCGGCCGATGATCGGCTCGTTCTTCGCCCCGCCATCGGCAGCGGTTCACCTGGCGGCAAATGCCGGCTTCCTGCTGGTGTTTGAGGCCTGGGCCGGCGCGCGGGTCGGCGGTGGCGGGCGCAGCGTGGAGCGGTTTGCGGTCGCGCTGTCGCTGGCTGCGGCGTGTTTCCTCTATCTCATCTTCGTCTTCGAAGGGCGTGAGCGGGCATGGTGGCAGCCGCTGGTGGCACTGGTGACTTTTGCGGCCGCCTGGTTTGCCTACCGGCGCTGGCGGATCGACGTGGCCGCGCTGGCGCTGTGGTCGTTTGGCGGCATCATCGCCATCGTTGCGACCGTGGCCAAAATCATGTCGGCCGGACATTTGGAAACGGCCGCTTTCCTGCTGACCGGAATGACGACGATCGGCCTGTCTGCATTGGCGGCGGGCTGGCTGCGCAAGGTGCATCGCGAAGCGGAGGCCGCATGACACTCGAATCGCTGTACGACGCGCTGTATCGCGCCGGCCAGGTGCCATCGGCCACCGCACCCGAAATCGAACTGGAGCGTGACCATTCGCCCTGGTACACGCGGGTGCTGCTGGGCGGGATGGGCTGGCTGGGAGGGCTGCTGGTGCTCGGGTTCCTGGGGGCGTTGTTTTCCGGCCTGTTCAATAGCGGGATCGGCATGAGCGTGCTGGCGCTGATGATGTTTGGCGCCAGTTTCGCCATTTATCGCGCGGCGCCGGACAACGACTTCGCCACCCAGTTCGCGCTGGCCGCGTCGATCTGCGGCCAGGCGCTGGCAGCAGCCGCATTCAGCAAGCTGGTCGGCCATGGTGTCGATTTCACGGTGGTGGCCTGGTTCATTGCCCTGATGCAGGCCGCGCTCGTCTTGGCCATGTCCAATTTCCTGCACCGCCTCATTTCGACCATCTTCGCCGTGGCAGCGCTTTTGTTTGCCACCAAAAGCGGCGTGATGAATGTTGCCGTCGATCTCGCGATGGCGCTCGGGTTTGTGGCATTGGTTCACGTCGAGTCGATGCTGGTGGCAGGCGGACGCCGCGCCATCGCCGAGCCGGTCCTGAACGGACTCGCGATCGGCCTGCTGGTGACGGGCATCGGCTACATGTCCCTGGTTGGCGGCAGTTCGTGGTTTCCGCATACCGGCATGTCGGCGCTGGCGTTCGGCATCGCGCTGCTGGTCTGGGTCTGGCTGACGACACAGCCGCTTCCGGCACTTTCGCGCGGCGCGGCGTTGGCGGCCACCATCGCGTTTGTCGCGGTGTCGTGGCGCGCGCCGGGCCTGCTCGCCTCTGCCCTGGTGCTGCTGGCAGCGTTCGCGGCGGGAAGGCGCGCGCTGACGGCGCTGGCCCTGGTAGCGATAGTGGCTTACCTGTCGGCCTACTATTACCAGATGTCGATGACGCTGCTGGCCAAATCGGGCGTACTGGCGCTGACCGGCGCGGTGATGCTGGTACTGTGGTGGGTGCAGCGGCAGTTCTTTTCGAAGGAGGCGTCATGAATCGCACCCTCTATCGCTGCTTGGCCGGCGGCGGCTTGCTGCTGGTGCTGGGCGCGGTCAATGTGGCGGTCTGGCAGCGCGAGCAACTGCTGGAACACGGCACCACGGTGATGCTGGAACTGGCGCCGGTCGATCCGCGCTCGCTGATGCAGGGCGACTACATGGCGCTGCGGTTCGCGCTGGCGCAGAAACTGCTGCCGCCGGGTGATGGCCGCGCGATCGCAACCGACGGCTATGTGGTGGTCAGTCGCGATGATCGGCAGGTCGGCAGCTATCTGCGTCCTTACCGCGATGGTGAGGCCCTCGCGGCCAATGAGTCGCGCATCCGCTATCGGCTGCGCGAGCGTGATGTTCGCATCGTCACCAACGCATGGTTTTTCAAGGAAGGCAGCGGCGATGTCTTTGCCGCGGCGCGCTATGGCGAATTGCGGGTGGCGGCGAATGGTGATGCGCTGCTGACCGGGATGCGGGACAAGGACCTGAAACTGCTGGTGGCGAAGGATGCGAAGGTGAAACCCTAGCACTGGTGCGCCTTGCGGGTCATTTTCGGTCTGGAAGGCGCGCCGGTGCTGGAGTTTGCCCGTTGGGTTGTGACCGCGCTGTCCAATGATTGGCAACTGAGGAAACGATGATGTGGTTCTGGGGTTCCGTGCTCGGCCTGTTTGCCGGCGCCAGCATTGGCGGCTGGTCCGGCGCATTCTGGGGTGCCGTGGTCGGCTGGGTCGCCGGCTTGCTGCTGGGCCGGAAAGGGGAGAGCGCCACCGCGGCGGTCAAGCAGAGCTCGATCGAGCAGCAACTGGCGATGGTGCAGAAGAGCCTGGAGGATACGCAACGAAGGCTGGCGCGGCTGGAACAGAACGCGGGCCTCATGCCAACGTCCTCCGTGCCTGTGACAGACCAGCCGCCGGAGCCTGCGCCAACCCCGTGGGCCGCGGCACCGGCCGCCGCGAGTGCGGCAATCGTCACCGAACCGGCCGCGATGACTGGCGTTGCGGCCGATTTCCCAGCGCCGATCCAGCCGACCGTGATTGCACCCGTCGAGCAACCCGTTCGCGCACCGGAGAGGGCACCGGACACGCTGGCGGACCCCGCCCCGGCGAAAGCATCCGCCACCATCGCCACCGTTAGCGAAGCGACCGCTGCCTCACCCGCGGCCGAGCCCGCAAGCCCAGGCTGGTTCGCACGCCTGCTCGAGGGCAACATCGTCGCCAAGCTCGGTGTGGTAATCCTGTTCTTCGGTGTCGGCTTCCTGCTCAAGTTCGCCTACGACCGCGGCCTGTTCCCGCCGGAAATGCGCCTGTTCGCCGTCGCCGCGGCCAGCGCGGTGATGTTCGTCATCGGCGGCCGGCTGCTGAACCGTGAGCGCACGTACGCCATCGTGCTGATGGGCGGTGCGATGGGTCTTTTGTATCTCGACGTGTTCTTTGCCCTGAAAACCTTCGCGCTGATCGGCCCGGCCGCCGGATTTGCCTTGTTTGCCGCGCTTGGCGTCGCCACGCTGTGGCTGGCGGTCAAGCTCGATGCGCGCGCCTTTGCCGCACTCGGCCTGACCGGCGCGTTCATGGCGCCGATACTCGCCTCCACCGGCAGCGGCAACCACGTGCTGCTGTTTTCCTATTACCTGCTGCTGAACCTGGTGATCCTCGCGGCCAGCTGGCTCCGCAGCTGGCGCGAGCTCAACTTCATCGGATTCCTGTTCACCTTCGCCATCGCCCTGCTGTGGGGCAACAGCACCTACCGGCCGGAGCACTTCGCCACGGTCGAACCGTTCCTGATTGCTTTTTTCCTGCTCTATCTCGCCATTCCGATCCTGTTCGCCCATCGCCAGCCGCCGGAACTGAAAGGCGTGGTCGATGCGACGCTGGTGTTCGGCATGCCGCTCAGCGTGGCCATGCTTCAGGCCGCGCTGACCCGCGGCATGGGGGATCACATCCTGGCGTGGAGCGCGCTGGCGGCGGCGATCGTCTACGGCGGCCTGGCGTGGCTGCTGTGGCGCCGCGACAACATGCGCCTGCTGGCCGAGGCGCACCTGGCGCTGGCGCTGGTGTTCGGCACGGTGGCGCCGTATTTCGCCTTTGACGGCTACCCGACATTCGCCTTCTGGACGCTGGAAGGGGCGGCGATTTACTGGATCGGCTGCCGGCAGAAGAGCGTGCTGGCGCGCGGCTTTGCGGTTTTTCTGCAGCTGGCCGCCGCGGTCTATTTCTGGTCGGTCACCCACGAGCAGCAATATGCGGCGCCATGGTGGAACGATCGCGTGGTTGGTTGCGGCCTGATCGCCGCGGCATCGCTGCTGTCGGCGTGGTTCATGCATCGCTTCGAGGCCGACATCAGCGAACTGGAAGCCGACCTGCAGCCTGCCGCCATCGGCTGGGGTGGCGCGTGGCTGCTGGCCGGCATTGGCCTTGGCACCTGGGCACAGTGGGACGGGCTCGCCAGCCGGCTGGCCGCGCTGCTGCTGATCACGTCGGCAGTCTTCGCCGTCTTCGAAGGGCTGGGCTCGATGCTGGCGTGGCGTCAGTTGCGCTTGACGTCGCGGGTGCACGCGTTGCTGCTGGCGCTGATCGGACTGTGGTGGTTCGACATCTCTGCCGCGCGTCACCCGCTGGCCGGCGCCGGTGCCTTCGCCTGGCCGGTCAGCTTCATCGTCTATTTCGCCGTGCTGCATCGCCAGCGCGCGGCCGGCATCGAGGCGGACCGCGGCTGGCGCTACACGCTGGGCTGGCTGGTGATGATGTCGCTCGCCACCTGGGAAGCAATGTGGCGCTATGACCACCGCGAATACTTCTGGGTGTGGGCCATCGGTGCGGCGGGGATGATCGCCTCGGCACTGCGTTTCCGCTTGCGTGGCAGCGTCAGCCATGCCACCGGTGAGGCAACCCAGTCGGCAACTTTCCTGTCCAATCTTCCGCTGTGGTGGTCGCTGGCGTGGTGGTTCGCCGGCATCCACGGCGTCATCGATCTGCGCGCCCAGCCGCTGCATTTCCAGTCGCTGCATCTGGCCGCCGGTGCGCTGTCGATACTGCTGTTCGAATTGGCCGGCAGCCTGCTGGCCTGGCGCGCGTTGCGACACAGCCAGGTGCTGCTCACCGGTCTGATGCTGTGGGTTGCGCTGGGTCTGGCTGCTGACGGCATCAACCCGTTCCGCGACGCCCAGTTTTTTGCCTGGCTGCTGGCATTCGCGGCCAGCCTGACCGCGCTGTGGCGGCAGGAGCGCGACGGCGTGGCACTGATACCTGGCGGGCAGCACCTGCTGCTGGTTGCGCTGGCGCTGTGGTTGATTGGATCGGAACTGGTGTGGCGCGCGGACATGGCCGGGCTTTCGCTGTCGTGGCAATTCGCCGCCGCAGGCTTGGTGCTGGCGGGCGGCATCGCGCTGCTGGCATGGGCGTTGGCCGGCGCGCGCTGGCCGTTCGCCGCGTACCCCGAGCTGAGCCGCCACGGCGGGCTGCTTCCGCTGCTGGCGCTGGGCCTGCTGTGGACGTTGTTTGCCAATGCGGTGTGTGACGGCGAGGCATCACCGCTGCCGTACCTGCCGCTGGTGAATCCGCTCGACCTCGCGCAGCTGGCGTTCTTTGCCGCGGCAGTCTGGTCGCTGCGGCACCTGCTGGCCGGTTCCGATGTTGCGCGCATGCTGGGGCCGATGCTGGTAGGCGCCGCGTTCTACTGGGTCAATGCGGCACTGCTGCGCACCGTTCACCAGTGGGCCGGCGTGCCATTCGAACTGGAGGCGTTGCTGCGCTCGGTGGTGGCGCAGTCGGCGCTGTCGCTGCTGTGGACCTCGACCGCGCTGGTGCTGATGATTGCCGCCGGGCGCAGCCGCTCGCGTCCACTCTGGATGACTGGTGCCGCGCTGCTGGGGGTGGTGGTGCTGAAACTGTTCGTCAACGACCTGGGCAACACCGGCACCGTGGCGCGCATCGTGTCGTTCATCGGTGTGGGCGTGCTGCTGCTGGTGATCGGCTACGTGGCGCCGGTGCCGCCGCCGGCGGGCAGCGAAAAACCGGCTACGGACTGAGCAGCAGGATGGCTGGCTGTCAGCGGCGAACGGCGGCGACCGGGGCAGGGTGTCGCCTCAGGGCCGGCCCCATTCGACAGTGCGGATCACGTGCCGGTCGCCCTCGGCGGCGACGATGACGGTGACCGCCTCGGAACCGTCTTCACCGACGATCGCCGCGTAGGCCCAGCCGATGTCGCCGCTGGCCTTGTCCGGCCACTGGTCCAAGGTATTGACCACGGCGACCTCGTCGGGCGGGGATTCGAAGTAATCGACCATGCCGTCATGCGTTTCCTGCAACTGGTCCGCCGGCCAATCCGCCTGCGCCGACTGCGAAAGCATTTGATGCGCACGCTGGAAATCCCGCATTACCAGTGCGGTGGCGAATTCAAACGCGAGCTTGCCTTGCGGGGTGTCCTGAGGGGCCATGAGCGTGTCCCTTTCTGCGACGGTCGCGGCGGGCGGTGTCGGTGGAACTGACACCACCGGGCCAGCGTGACGGGGTGACGAAAACAAACATCATCATCCTAAACGGCGGTTGCGACAATACCGTGACTGCGGCCGGCTAGTTTGCCGCCGCGATTTGCTGGAGAAACGCCAGCATGGCCTGCAGCGTCAGGCTGCGCTGCTGGTCGCGGCTGATGCCGGCCTGGTTGTCGCCCGGCTGGAACCCGTAATCGCCGAACTGGGAGTGGTTGCCACCCTCGATTGGCACCCAGCGTGTTGTGGGGGGCAGCAGGTGGCGGTTCTGTTGGCTCTTTTCCAGCGCGGCCACGCCGTCGCGGTTGCCGAGGATTTTCATCACCGGCAGCGTCGTGCCGGCGAGGCTGAAATCGCGCGGATGCGAGGTGCCGATCAGGATCAGGCCGGCGGCCGACGCCGGATGTTCTGACAGGAATCGGGCCGCGATGGCGCCGCCGCGCGAGTGGCCGGCGATGACCCAGGTGCCGGCCGGCATGGTGCCCTGCATGGCGGATTTGGCACGCGTCATCACCTCGCTGCCATCGGCCGCGCCCAGCGCGCCGCGCCACGGGACTTCCATCAGCAGGACGCGATGGCCGGCGCGGGCGAGGCCCTGTGCCAGCGGCGCGTAGGCCGCGGGCGCCACCAGTCCACCGGGGAAAAACACCACACCGGGCTTGCCGCCTGCTACGGCGGCGCGGGGTGACAACAGCCAGTGAT
This sequence comes from uncultured Burkholderiales bacterium, assembly GCA_964417885.1. GTDB lineage: Bacteria > Pseudomonadota > Gammaproteobacteria > Burkholderiales > Usitatibacteraceae > UKL13-2. The sequence continues at coordinate 11,679 of CAYQKN010000099.1, forward strand.
GGGCACCTCGTGTCACCTCGACGTCCGCATTGGCGGACAGTGCGGCTTGCGCCGCATCGCTCGCCTGGTAGGCCAGCCAGGACCATGCGACCACACCTGCCAGTGCAAGCCCGCCAAGCGTCGCCCAGATCCTGGCGATCACGCGCCAGGTGCGCCTGATTTCGGTCACCGCGCCGCCGATGGCCGCCATCACGACTGCTGCGACGGCCGCCGGTAGATGACGTGATACACCAGCCCCACCAGCACGCTGCCGCCGACAATATTGCCGAGGATCACGGGAAACAGGTTGCCGAACATCACCGCCAGCGTGATCGGCGTGTCGCCGGCATGATCGAAGGCCTGCAACATCATCGCCAGCGGGATGAAATACATGTTGGCGACGCTGTGCTCGAAGCCGGCGGCAACGAACGCGGAAATCGGAAACACGATCGCCACCGTCTTGTCGACCACGCTGCGGCCGGCCAGCGCCATCCATACCGCCATGCACACCAGTACGTTGCACAGCATGCCCTTGAAAAAAGCGGTCCAGAACGGCATCGACACCTTGGCGGCGGCAATGCGGATCACCTCCTGCCCGATCAGGCCGTTGTTCATCTCGGGATGACCGGACAGGTACACCAGCAATGCCAGTCCGGCCGCGCCGCAGAAATTGCCCAGGCACACCAGCATCCAGTTGCGCAGCAGTTCCGCCGTCGTAATCTTGCCGTCGGCCCAGGCCATCGCCAGCAGGTTGTTGCCGGTGAACAGTTCGGCGCCAGCCACCACCACCAGGATCAGGCCGAGTGAAAACACCACGCCGCCCAGCACCTGGCGGGCGGCGAATCCCAGCGCCGGATCGGAACGGACGATGACGAAGTACAGCGCGCCCAGGCCGATGAAGGCACCGGCCAGCGCGCTCAGCATCAGCACCGATAGCAGCGGCATGCGCGCCTTCGCCACGCCGATCGTTTCCACCCGCGAGGCAATTTCCTTTGGCGCGTAGGCATCAAATTCGTGACCGTCCGGCATCGCCGCTCCCATTTGTTTGTGATGTTGCAATCGTGCCCGGCAGTTCGCCGCTGACGGAGGTGATTATGGACAGCTCGTCGCCAGGTCCGGTCGCTCGGCATCCTTGCGCGCGATCGCGGCCTGGAACGCCTTGTTGGCGGCTTCCTGTGCGCCGAGGATCGTCTGCGGATTGCGCCCGCGCAACGCCAGGTACTGGCGGCCGGCGCCGGCGGCGGCGATGCGTGCTTCGGAACCGGCTGCCGCGCATTCGCGCAGGTCACGCACCTGCTTGTCGCTCATGCCTGCGCCCGTGACGGCGCCGGCAGCCGCCAGCGCCTGCTGATATTCGGCGAGCGCGGCATCGAAGTCGCCTTTTTTCTGGGCGCGGCTGCCGAGAATCCAGCGATCGGCCACCGCGCTGCCGTAGATGCAGTCGTCGGTGTGTTTGCAGGCGTTGTCCTGCGCCCGGGCAGTCAAGGCAATGAACAGTGAGGTGAGGGTGGCGATCCAGACGACGTGTTTGCTCGGCATGGCGGGACCTTGGGCGGGGGATGGGAGTACCGGACCAATATAGCAACTTCCCGGCGGGGACTGCCACCGGCGTGATGTGCAGGTGCAATGCGCAGGCGCGGTGGCTGGATAAGGTGGCAGGCGAGGGCAGTCATCGCCCGCCACTGCCTCCGGGGCTTACAAGGTGCCGAACCATCCCTTGTCGCGCTCCGCCGCCAGGCGAACTTCCAGGTACTCCCACAATGCCGGGCAGCCGGCGCGGATCGGTTCCGCGATGCGGCCGATGACGCGTTCATGGCTGATGCCGTTTTCGCGCCAGCTCTGACCGTTGTTGGCCAGATTCAGCAGCACCGGCATGGCGCGGTCCGCGGCATTGGCAAAACGTGCTTCCGCTGTTTTGCCCTCTTCAAATTCCTGCCACAGCGCCAGAAAGCGCGTGCTGTGCATGTCGGGCAGCAGGCCGAAAATCCGTTCCACCGCCGCCCGTTCGGCCGCCTTGCGTTCCTCCCAGCCGCCTTCGACATAGACCATGGTATCGCCGGTGTCGATTTCGCCGATGTCGTGCACCAGCAACATGCCGATCACGCGTTCAAGGTCGATCGCCGTCTCGGCGTAGTGTGCAAGTGACGATGCCAGCATGGCAATCTGCCAGCTGTGCTCGGCTGAATTCTCGTAGCGGTCCAGTCCGATCGGCCGTGTTTTGCGCGTCACGCCCTTGAGCTTGTCCAGTTCGAGGATGAAATCAATTACCTGCTGCATGCTGCTGTCTCCCGATGCGATGCGTTAAGTCCGGTCCTGCCTGATGCCTGGCGGCGGTCAGTCGATCATTCCCTGTTGCTGCAGCCAGTCAAGGATCAGCCTGCCGACTGGCGAGCAGCGATCCTTATCACGATGACGCAGCCAGAGTACTTCCTCGATCTCGGCCGCTGCGGTAATCCGGCCGCGATAGTCGGCCTGGTAGCAGCTCATTTTCACCAGTGCCCCGTCGGGCTTGCCATCCGCCTGCGCGCGAAACGTGCCCGCCAGCCGGATCGTTTCCGGCAGCAGGTCCACCGACAGTTCCTCGCGGATTTCGCGTACCAGCGCGGCCGCGTCGCTTTCGCCGGGCTCGCGCTTGCCGCCGGGAATGTAGCAGGCTTGCCGGCCTTTCGAGCGGGCGAACAGCACCTGCCGGTCCACCACGTGGAGCCATGCCAGTTTGTCGATTTCAGGGGTCATGTTTCTGGTTGGTGCAGCTTCGTCTGTTTCATTTGCCGCGGCCTCAGGCCGGAAGGGCGTGGCGACAGTACAATTTTACTATCGGTGTTCGGGTTGGCTGCGCTTGGTGTTCATTGCGATGCTCTTGCGACCGTCAAAATAAACCATGCTGAACCCTTGAGTTC
>CAYQKN010000100.1:0-13955 GCA_964417885.1 uncultured Burkholderiales bacterium
CCGATTACGCCGAGCCGGATAGCCCGTTGCGCGCGGCACAGCTGGCGCGCATGCATCGCTTTCACCAGAGCACCTGGCCGGAGCACTTCGAGCGCGTCAACGCATTGCTAGCGCGGCTGGACAATGCGCCGCTGGTCGCCGCCACGGCAGCCGGGGCCGATGCCGTTTCGCGGCCGGGCGAGTAAGCGATGGCCAGCTACGCGTCGCCCAACAGCATCCTCATCACCGGCGCCACCAGTGGCATCGGCCGTGCCCTGGCGCTGCACTACGCGGCACCATCGCGCACGCTGATCCTGCATGGCCGCGATGCGGAACGAATGTCAGACGTCGCGGCGGCCTGCGCGGCGCGCGGCGCGGCCGTGGTCACGCTGCTGCACGATGTGACGGATATCGATGGCTGGATGCGCGCGCTGGACCGCGTGATTGCCGCCACACCGGTCGACCTGGCCATCGTCAATGCCGGCACCAGCCACGCGGTCGGCAGTGGCGGCGAATCATGGGCCGATATGGAGCGGGTGCTGAATACCAACCTGCGGGCGGCGCTGGCCACCACGTCCGCCCTGCTTCCGCACCTGCAGCGGCGCGGCGGCGGCCAGATTGCGCTGATCAGCTCGCTCTCGGCCTGGTACGGTGTGCCGGTGACACCCACCTATTCCGCCAGCAAGGCCGCGCTGAAAAATTACGGCGAGGCGATGCGCGCCTGGCTGGCGCCGCAGCATATCGCGGTCTCGGTGGTGCTGCCCGGCTTCGTCCGCACGCCGATGAGCGACCGTTTTCCCGGCGCCCGGCCGTTCGTCATTTCAGCTGAGGCAGCGGCAGAGATCATCGCCCGCGGATTGGCACGCAACCAGGCGCGCATCAGCTTTCCGTTCCTGATGGCGATCGGGGCATGGTGGCTGGGGCTGCTGCCGGCGGCGGTGTCGCAGTGGATCATGGGACGCCTGGGCTATGTTCGGTCCGGGCCGGCAGCGAAGGCACCGGCGGAAAATAGCGGCGCTTGATTCGGCGGACGTCGCGTAAAACTTGTCGCCGCGGCAACGGCCGGGGCCAAAATTACTTATATGTTTGGTCCGGGCCGGAACAGTTGCTGCCGGCAAAAAATAGTGATGCTTGATCCGGCAGACGACGCGTAAATCTTGTCGCCCCGGCGAAGGCCGGGGCCCAAGTTTCTTGGCGTGCTGACGCAAGCAAAATTGGGCCCCGGCCTTCGCCGGGGCGACAGGCTAAGAGTGTCGCGGAATCTTCTGTCCGGGATTATTTCATCAGACGGAAACCGGGACCCACAACCTCAAGCTGCCGGCATCGGCTTCCCCAGCAACACTTCCGTCACCGGCTGATTGACCAGCTCATGATGCAACCGGTAGGCCATGCCCTCCGCTGCCGCGTCCAATCCGGCCGCAGCGTAGTAGCCGCCGCGCACATGCAGCGTCGCCGCGATCGCGCGCAGGAAGGCATCTGCCAGCGCCGCATCCGGTGGCACCGGCGCGGAAAAGAACTCATCGAGCGGTGCTTCAAAGGTCAATCCGGCAACGCGGTAAATCGCCTCGCCCAGCGCCAGCGTCGGGCAGCCGAGCTCGATCGATCGCAGGCCCACGGTGCTGTTGACCGTGATCACGCCGCGCGCGCGACGGATCAGCGCATCGAGGTCGCCCCCATCGATGAAGCGCACGCGCGCCGCTACACCGGCCTCGGTCGCCATGCGCGCAATGCGCCGGCCCCAGGCTTTGATGCCAGGGTCCAGCGGATGCACCTTGAACACCAACACGGCTTCCGGCGATGCCGCGCGGGCAAACGACTGGATCACCTGCCGCATCGGTGTATCGAGGTCGGGAAACAGCGAATAGGCGCGCAGCGAATAATCGTCCTCGGTCTGCATCGCAAACACGAACAGTGGCTGCTTCGCATCGATGGCTTCGATGATGCGCGCCGCGCGGCGGCGTTCCCAGGCGCCGCGCGCCAGCCGCCAGCCGATGGCGCAATAGGTCAGTAGCGGATGGTGCAGCGTGTGGCGGCGGAAATGCGGAAACGGCCACGGCCACAGCGCGGAGGAAAGATGAAAGGTCATGTCCCACAGCGCCTGGTTCAGGAACCGGTCGGTGTAACGCAGCTCGCGGTCGACCGGCGGCAGACCGTGAGCCAACGCGAGGATCGCAGCCGGATCGCGCGGAAACTCACTCTCCGCATTCATGCCGTTGCGCTCGACGATGACCCAGTCGGGCCGGATGTAGCCGAAGTCGGTGACGGTGACGGCAATGCCGAGCGGCCGCGCGGCGGCAATCGCGGCGCGATGATACACGCGCTGTTCACCCAGCAGGACGATGTCGGTGACCGCGTGCTCCTGCAGGAACGCCGCGATGAACGCCGGCCATTGCTCCAGCCGTCCACGAAAATTTACCGCGTCCGGCCCGCGCCAGAACAGCTGGTCGCCGACGCAGAAATTGATGCGTTGCACCGCGTGACCGCGATCGCGCAGGCGCTGTGCGACGGCGGCAAACAGGAAATTGGTCGGCCCCTGCAGGAACAGGAAGTGGCGTGGCCGCGCCGGCGTGGCGACGGTGCTCATGGCGCATCACCGGTAACGCGGCCGCGCGCCAGGTCCAGCAGATCGCGCGGGGAAACCAACGATGCCGGCAGCGCGGCGAGTTCGCGTACCTGCGCCGGTGCCGGCCAGGAATCGTAACCGCCGCCCGCCTGCACGGTGCCTGGCGCACCGTCGGCAATCTGGTCGATCGCGCTGACCAGCAGTTGGGCACCGCGCTGATAAAGCCGCGCCGTGGTGCGCAGCACGCTGTCACCGCTGCGCGCCGGCACCGGTTGCTGGCAGAGGATATTTCCGCCGTCAAATTCTGCCGTGATGCGATGCACGCTCACGCCGCATTCGCCGCGTCGCAACGCGGCGAAAAAGACCGGATCCACACCTTTGAACTGCGGCAGCAGCGAGGGGTGGATGTTTACCGCGCCGGCGGCGGGCATGTCCGCCACCGCCGCACCGATGTGCTGGTCGAAAAAAGCCGACAGCAGCAGGTGCGGCGATTGCGCGGCGATGAATCGGCAGCAGGGTTCATCATTGATGCGATCGGTCACCATCAGCGGGATGCCACGATGCCGCGCGGCCGCGCGCACCGTCGCCAGCGGCGAGAGGGTCATCAGCATCTCGGCCAGCGAGGTTGAACTCCACAGGTAGAGCAGGTAGGCGAGGCCGGTGCGCTGCCGCAGCGCCAGCGCACCGCGCACGAGCCCGTCGCCCGGCCGGAATACCCGCGACGAAAAGACGATGCCGCAGACACGAATGCGCGGCGACGCCAGCAGCTCGCGCAACACCAGCGCGCCGTGCAGGCCGCCGCGAGTGCAGAACAGGACGTTGATTGGCGCGTCAGTCATGGTGGAGGAGCCAAACACCTTCGCAAGCGGTTACGATTCGCACCGCTAACAGGCATGCCAATATCAAACCCTAGCACTGGCGCGCCTTCTGGCGGCATTTTGCCCGGAACGCCGCTCCTGGAGCGGACTTTGCCATTTTAATGACCGTCATTGCGGCGCGCCTGCCGCGTCGTTCTCCAGCTGCCGCTTGAACGCGTCGGCAAATCGCACCAGCGGGGCGCCGTCGATGATGTCGTGGTCGACGCTGAGATTGAGATGAATGAACGAGCGTTCGACCGGCACGCCATCCTGCAGCACCAGCCGCGGCTCGATGCCGCCGATGGTCAGCGTCAACGTCATCGGCGTGATCGGGATGCCGATGATTCCGCCGTCGGTGTACATGCCGATCGAGGTCACGCCGACCGTACCGGCCATCAGCTTGAACAGGAACGGGTCACGCCGCATCAGGAACCAGACCACGCGACGGGCGAAATCGGGCATCAGGAAGAATGCTTTCTCCAGCGCCGACATCGGGCCGGCTTCGCCGACCGGGGCAACCTTGGCTGCCTGCAGTTCGCGATGGATATCGGTGGCGCTCTTGGTTTCCGCAGAACGGACGATGAACGGCACCGGCAGCAGCGCGCCGTCGACTTCGCGCTCGACGGTGAAATTGAGGTCGACCTCGTCGAACACCACCAGCGTCCCGCTGCCCTTGCGGTAGGCATTGACGTGGGGATGGGCGCGGATGGTCTGCGCCAGCGCGCTTGCCATGAAGCTGGTGATCGACACCCGTGTTGCTTCGTCGGCGGCGTTGCGCGCGAGGTGCCGCAGAACCTCGGTGACGTCGGCCTGCAACATCACGTTGACGGTGTTCTTGCGCCGCCCCGCCGTCATCACATCAAGGACAAAGTTGCGAATGCGCGGGTAAGGCAGTTCGCGCGCCGGCGCCGGCGGCCTGCCCAGGCTTTCGCGCAGCTGCTGCCAGGCCGAAGCCGGCTTGGCCGGGCTGGCGGGATCGCGGTCGCTCATGCCGGGCCGGCGCGGGATACCGCGCTAGAGGCGATCAATTTCCTCGGCCAGTGCCGATACGGTTTCGGAGATTTGCGATTCGGTGTGGGCATGGGACATGAAGAAGCGCAGCCGGGCGGACTTTTCCGGCACGGCCGGGTAAAGGATCGGCTGCACGTTGATGCCGCGATGATACAAGGCCTCGGACAATCGCACCGCGCGCAGTGAACTGCCGGCGATGGCGGGAATCACCGCCAGCCCGCTGCTGAGGCCGGTGTCGATGCCGGCCGCCTTGGCCTGCTGCAGGAAAAACGCGCCGCGTGCCTGCAACGCGTGCACCCGTTCGGGCTCCCGCTGCATGCAGCGCAGCGCGGCCAGCGAGGCCGCCGCCACCGGCGGCGAGATGCCGACGCTGTAGAGGAATCCCGGCACCATGAATTTGAGATGCTCGACCAGCGCGGTCTCGCCGGCGATGTAGCCGCCGCAGCCGGCCAGCGCCTTGCTGAGCGTGCCCATCCAGATGTCGACGTCGCCGCCGGCCATGCCGAAGTGTTCGCGGATGCCGAACCCGTTGCGCCCCATCACGCCCAGCGAATGCGCCTCGTCGACCATCAGGAATGCGCGGTGACGGCGCTTGACCTCGACAAAATTCGGCAGGTCGGGATAGTCGCCGTCCATGCTGTAAATACCCTCGACCACGATCAGCACGCGTTCGAACTGGCGCCGCTGGTCCTTCAGCAGCGCGTCGAGCGCGGCCCAGTCGTTGTGCGGAAACGACAGGCGTTTGGCGCCCGACAGCTGGATCCCCTGCAGCGTGCTGTTGTGAATCAGCGCGTCATGCAGGATCAGGTCTTTCGGGCCGAACAGGTAACCGATGGTGGTGACATTGGTGGCGTGGCCGCTGACGAAGGTGATCGCGTCATCGACACCGTACAGCTCGGCCAGCGCGCGCTCGAACTCGCGATGGATCGGCCGCTCGCCGGACACGATGCGGCTGGCCGACACCGACGTGCCGTAGCGGTCGATCGCGTCCTTGGCGGCCGCGTTGACCACCGGATCGCCCGACATGCCCAGGTAGTTGTAGCTGCCGAAATTGATCAGCTGCCGGCCCTCGACCTGGGTGGTGGCGCCGGCACTGCCCTCGTGCTGCTTGAAGAACGGGCTGCGAATGCCCAGACGCTCGGCGCCGTCGTTGACGATGCGCAGCTGCTGGTAGCCGGGATGCAGGTCGAAGCGGGTGAAGGCCTCGGGGATATCGCGCGCGCCCAGCGTGGTGTGCCGGGGGAAATCGGCGGTCAGCGGCTCACCGGCCTGCCGCAGGCGCCGCTCAAGCGTCTGCTGGATCAGCTTGTCCTTGATCTGGGCACTGAGCCCCATCACGCCCTTGCGTACCATCAGTGAATAATCCTGTTCGGTTTGAGAACCCGGCCCGACTGCATGTCTTCGGCAAACTGCTGGACCGCTTTCTCGTCCACGCCGGCGGCATGCTGGCTGACGACCTGTTGCACCTGCGCAGCCAGACCCTCGATCGGCGTCGCCTCGGCCACCGTGTCGGCGGCCCGCAACTGCGCAATGATGCGGTCGGCCAGCTTGGCGATGGTCGGGCTTTCGTTGAGCGCCATCACCGACAGGCGGATGCCGAAGCGCGATTCGATTGCCAGCGCCAGTTCGACCCCCATCAGTGAATCGAGCCCCATATCGTAGACCGACCGGCCGTCGTCGATTTTTTCCGGCGCAATGCGCAGGATCTCGCCGATTTCGTGTTTCAGCAAGTCGCGGATGGTGGTGGCCAGTTCTTCCGGCGTCAGTTCTTCGAGCAGGCGCTGGATGTCGCCGGCGCCCTCGACCAGCGTCTCGCCCTCGCCGCCGGCCGCAGCCAGTTCGCGGTATCGCGGGGTGCGGGCGGCGGGCAGGAAACGGCTGAGCGCTTTCCAGTCGAGCTCGAGGACGCCGAGGCCGGAACGGTCGGTCACCAGCAGCTCTTCCAGCAGCGCCAGCGCGGTATCGGAGTGCATCGAACGGCCCCCCATGCGGCCCTGCAGCGCGGTGCGGATCTGTTCGTTGCGTGCCAGGAAGCCGACATCCTCGATCGCGCCCCAGCGCACGCACAGCGCCGGCAGGCCCTGCGAGCGCCGCGCGCCGGCCAGCGACTCAAGGTAGCCGTTGGCCGCGACATAGCTGCCCTGGCCCGGATTGCCGAACAGCGTGGTGGCCGACGAGTAGAGCACGAAGAAATCGAGCGCCAGCGATTGCGTCAGGCGATTCAAGTGGTGCGCGCCGGCAATCTTCGGCGCCAGTACGCGGGCAATCTGCGCCGCGTCGCTGTTGCGCGCCAGGCTGTCCTCGATCACGGCCGCGGCATGGATCACGCCGCGCAATGGCGGCAGCCCGGCGGCGATGTCGGCGAACAACTCGTCCATCGCCGCGCCGTCGGTGACGTCACAGGCGCGTGCCCAGACGCGGATGCCGCGCGCGGCCAGTTCGGCCACCGCCGCTTCGGCGCCGGCTTCAGCCGGGCCGCGGCGGCCCACCAGCACCAGGTTGCGCGCGCCCTTGTCCACCAGCCACTGCGCGGTGCGCAGGCCGAAGCCGCCGAGCCCGCCGGTGACCAGGTAGGTGCCGTCGGTCGCCAGCTGCAGCGGCGCGATGGCCGGCTTCGGTGTGTGAATATGATTGATGCCGTCCTGGTAGGTGACGACGATCTTGCCGATCTGCCGCGCCTGCTGCATGTAGCGGAACGCATCCACCACCTCGTCGGCTTCGAACACGCTGAACGGCAGCGGATGCAGGGTGCCGTTCTCAAACAGTGCCATCACTTCGCGGAACAGGGACTGCGTCAGCAGCGGCAGTTCCTGCATCAGCTGGTCGGCATCGATGCCGAAATAGGCGATGTTGTTGCGGAACGGCCGCAGCCCGATGCGCGTGTTTTCGTAAAAATCGCGCTTGCCGAGTTCGAGGAAGCGGCCGAACGGCTTGAGGATGCGCAGGTTGCGGTTGATCGCCTCGCCGGCCAGCGAATTGAGCACCACGTCGACGCCCTCGCCACCGGTGATGGCGAGGATTTCATCAGCAAAGGCCAGCGAGCGCGAATCGAAAATGTGGTCGACGCCGAGCAGGCGCAGGAAATCGCGCTTGTCATCGGACCCGGCGGTGGCGAAGATTTCCGCGCCCAGCCACTTGGCGAGCTGGATCGCGGCGATGCCGACGCCGCCGGCGGCGCCGTGTATCAGGATGCGCTCGCCCTCGCGGATGCGGGCCAGGTGATGGATGGCATAGTAGGCGGTGAAGAAGGTGCTGGGAATGGTCGCCGCGGCTTCAAACGAAATGCCCGGCGGAATGCGCGAAACCGCCATTGCTTTGGTGGTGACGTGATTGCTGAAGCTGGAGGGGCCGAATGCGACCACCCGGTCGCCGAGCCCGAAGCCCTCGACCCCGGCGCCGACGGCGATCACGACGCCGGCACATTCGAGGCCCAGCGTCGGGCCGGCAAAGCCGTTTTCCACCGCCTCGTCGGACAGCAGGCCGAGCGCATACATCACGTCACGGAAATTCAGTCCGGTGGCGGCGACTTCAATTTCGATTTCATCCGCCTGCGGCATCGCCCGCGGGAAGGCTTCCCAGCGCAGATTGCGCAACTGGCCGGGAAACTGGAAGCCGAGCCGGTGCGTGGTCGACAGGGACGGCCGCGCCGAGGGCAGCAGGTGGCGCGGCGCCACGCGCAGGCGCGGCGCAAAGCGCTCGCCATGCCGTGTCAGGATCAGTTCCTGTTCGTCATCCGGCGCAAGCAGTTCGCGCGCCAGCGCGCGAATCGTCGCCTCGCCGCCGCCGTCCCGCTGCGGTTCCGACTCCAGGTCGACCAGGCGGATGGTCATGGCGGTCGACTCGTTCATCAACGCCCGGCCGAAAGACCAGAGCGGCGCATCGGCCGTGTCGCCGGTGTGCTGCCCGCGATCCGGCAGCAGGTGCCGTGCGGCATCGCGCGTCACCACCACGCAGTGATCGGCCACGCTGCCGTGTTCACAGGCATCGAGCACGGCAACGACACTGGCGCAGGCCTGCGTCTGCGCCGCCAGCAGGGCCGTGGCATCGCCGGTCAGCCTGCGATCGATATCCAGGAGGCAGACGAGCCCGGCTATCTGCGGATGCCGCGCCTTCACCGCGGCCAGCGTGGCGGTCATCGCGGCGGTATCGGCAGTCGCCGCAACCAGGACCGCGTTGGCACCGGCTGCGTGGAGACATTGCTGCAGCATCGCGGCCACCGGCGAGGGCGTGCCATCCGGCTGGCTGGTCAGCAGCAGCCAGGCCGGCGCGTCCGCATGCATCACACTGGCCAGCGGCGCATCTGCGACAGCATCGGCGGATGCCACCATCACGTAGGGGCTGGCGCCGTTGCCGGCAAGCAGTGACAACGTGCTGCGGCACTTGAGGCCCAGCGCCTGCAGGCGCTGCTCCCAGGCGGGTGCGCTGCGGCTGTCGATGGCAGCCTCGACCCCGGCCGGATCGTGCCACCATTGCTGGTTGGCGCCGAACACCATGTCCAGCCAGCGCGAGGACGGGATGCCGACCATCACCAGCGCGCCGCCCGGCGCCAGCATCGCGGCGGCGTGCTCCAGCGCGCGCTGGGCGGTGGCGTCGCAGGCAAAATCGTTGACCAGCAAGGCGATCTGCACCCGCCCGGCCAGGCCCTCTGCCATCGCGCGCGAGGCCGGATCGGCATCGTCGCCGAACAATTGCACCGCCACGCCCGGCCAGCGCTCGCTGCGGTGATCAAACGATTCGCGGGTGGCGCGATTGGAGGTCGCAAACAGGTAATCGCAGCGGCCGGTATCAAGCGACTTGTGCAGGCCGGTCGCAAACAGCGGCCCGCCTTCACTGATTTCGACCAGCCGCAGGCGCTGGCCCTCGGACAGTTCCGCCAGGGCAGCGGTCAGGCGCGATTGCACCGCCTGGGTGATGGCGCTGCGCCCGGCGACACCGAGCAGGCGGGAGAACATGTCACCGAGGCTGCAGTCCTGCGGCAGCACGTCGGTCGCCGTGACGGTGCCATCCAGTAACTGGCCGAGGTGCAATCCAACCCGGCCGACGGCCTGGAAAATCGCAAAGTGTTCGGGATAGTCGGCCAGCAGCGCGTTCCAGATATCCTGCGGCGATGGCACGTCGTCGCCGATGTTGAACCGCCAGCCGCCATCGATGCGATGCAGCAGTTCGTGTTCGACCAGCATGTGAATCAGGCGCTCCAGCAGACCGGCGGACTGCGGATTCTGCTTCAGGTGCGCGGCGACGAACTGGTCGGACAGCGACCCGGTTTCATCGGTGCGACGGCGCAGGGTTTCCACGGCGAAGCCGGTGCACAATACGTCAAGCAGCGGCTCGATCTGCCGCGCATAGGCCTGGAGCGAGGCGTCCTTGGCAAGCCGCTTGAGCGAGAGCAGCAAAGCCTTGTGCAGCTCATCCGCCATGCGCGGCAAGGACGGCGGTGGCGACACGCGCGATGGCTTCGCCTCCGCCGCCTCGGTAAGCAACCGGATATGGTCGACACTATCGCTGCGCAGGCGGATGCTGCGAAAACGCACGTCGCGCAGCCACGCCACCAGTCGGCCGTGTTCGTCGAACAGAGAGAAATGCGCCGACAGCGAATGCGGCGACGACTTGACCAGCATCGCCTTTGCCAGCACCGGGGGCGAGGTGTCCGCCTGGTAGACCAGACGGCCGATCTTGGTCGGCACGTAGGCGTTGGCGTCTTCAAGGTCGATCGAATCGCGCAACAGGTGAATGATCAGCTGGAACGTGCAGTCGAGCAGCGCGGGGTGGAGGTGATAGCGGCCCAGTTCGCCGCGAATCGATTCCGGCACCGCGAGCTTGGCCCAGACCGTGTTGCCGTCCTGCCAGCCGGCTTCGATCGCCCGGTATGCCGGGCCGTAGCCCAGTCCAACGGCACGGGTCAGCAGTTCATGCAGTTCGCCGTCGAAGTCGGCGGGCCGCACCGGCAGGTCGGCCGACTCGTGCTGGAACAGTATCCGCTGTGGTTCGCGCGCGATGCGGCCGACGGCGTGCACGGTCCACGGCTCATCGCCATGCTGCAGCCGCGCCGTCATCGCCATGCTGCCGTCGGCCGGGTCGATTTCGACCCGCACCGATTTGCTGTGGTCCGCCTGCAGCATCAGCGGTGAGCGGATCTCGAGTTCCTCGATCTCGACCACCGATGCCGGCGCCGCCGCGCCGGACCACTGCAACGCGGCGGCGATGGCGAGTTCGGCAAACCCGCTGCCCGGGAATACGGTGGCATCGCCGACAACGTGATCCGCCATGGACGGATTGAGCTGCAGGTCGATCTGGTTTTCCCACGACGGCGATTGTTCGCCCAGGCGGTAGCCCAGCAGGGGATGGATTTTCCTGCGCTGAAGAAGGTTCGCCGATTCCGAGGTGACGGCCTGCCAGAATCGCTCGCGCTGCCAGGGATAGGTCGGCAGCGGGACGAATTTGCCACGATGCGGAAAATGCACCGGCAGATCGACCGGCGCACCGGCTATCAGCGTCTGCGCGACGGTGGTCCATACCCGTCGCGAGCCGTCGTCGCCGCGAACCAGGGTTGGCAACACGCGCGACTCGCCCGGCCTGGCCTTGACGGTTTCGTTGATGTAGCTGCGCAACACCGGGTGCGGGCCGATTTCGATGAACAGGCGGCAGCCGAGCTGGTGAAGGGCGTCGATCGCCGGCGCGAACAACACCGGGTTGCGGATGTTCTGCCACCAGTAATAGGCGCCGAGCAAGGTGCCGGACAGCTGGTCGCCGGTGACGGTTGAGACATATGGCAGCCTGGCTTCGTGCGGCACCAGTGTTGCCAGCGCCTTGTAGACGCCGGATTCGATCGGGTCCATCGCCGCGCTGTGAAAGGCGTAATCCAGGTCCAGGCGTTTGTAGACGATCTTGCGCTCGGCAAACGCCGCCTCGCAGCGCGCCAGCGCGTCGCTGCTGCCGCCGAGCGTGATGCCGCGGGCGCTGTTGACGCCGGCAATGGTGACTTCACCACCGAGTTGCAGTTCAGTCAGCAATTTCGCCATCTCGGCCGCGCCCACCGCGACCGCGGTCATCTGGCCCATGCCTTTGGTCTGGCCCTGCAATCGGCTGCGATGCAGGATCACCTGCACTGCCTGATCCAGCGTCAGGGCACCGCATGCCCAGGCCGCGGCGATCTCGCCCACGCTATGACCGCAGACTGCGGTTGGCGTGATGCCTTGCGCGCGCAGCATCTCGGTCAACCCGACCTGGATCGCAAACAGTGCCGGCTGGGCGATTTCGGTCCGCTCAAATCGGCCGGCGCCGTTTCTGCCGGCAATTTCGTCCTCGAGCGAGAAATCCGCGTATTGCCTGAACAGCACATCGACTTCACCTACCGCTCGTGCAAAGGTCGCGTCTTCCGCGATCAGGCGCCGGCCCATCCCTTCCCACTGGGAACCGTTGCCGGAGTAGACAAAGGCGACACCGACCGGCGCCTCGAGCGCCGAACCGCTTTCGACACCATGGGCCTGATCGGCGGATTCCGCGAACTGGTCCAGCGCCAGTGCCAGCGGCTTGTGTGCGTTGCCGCGAACCACGGCGCGATGGCGGTGCCAGTCGCGGCCATGCGATGCGCTATAGGCGATGTCGTAGAGGGGGGTATCCGGGTGTTCACGTAGGCAGGCCGCCATGGCGCGCGCGGCACCGCGCAACGCGGCGGCGGTCTTGCCGGAGATCACCAGCGGCACAGTGGATTCAGAGCGGGCCTTGGGGCGCGCCGCTTCGAGCCGGGTGACCTTTGCCGCCAGGCTTTCCAGTACCACGTGTGCGTTGGCGCCACCGAAACCGAACGAATTGACACCGACAATGAGGCGGCCCGCCGCCTTCAACGGCGTGGTGGTGCGTGCAACCTGCAGGTTCCATTCCTCGAAGGGGATGTTCGGATTGAGGGTGCTGACGCCGATCGTGCCCGGCACCACCCGGTGCTGCACGCAGTACACCGCCTTGACCAGCCCGGCAATGCCGGATGCGGCTTCAAGATGACCGAGGTTGCTCTTGACCGAACCGATCAGCAGTGGGTGTTCGCGCGAGCGGTGACTGCCAAGAGCCTCGGCCAGCGCGCGGGTTTCGATCGGGTCGCCGACCGCGGTGCCGGTGCCGTGCGCTTCAATGTAATCGACTTCATCGGCGCCAATGCCGGCATCGGCATAGATGGTCCTGAGCAGGTCGGCCTGCGCGTCGCTGCTCGGCACCGTCAGGCCGGCCTTCTTGCCATCGCTGTTGATGGCCGAGGCGGCAACCACGGCCAGAATATGGTCGCCATCCGCCATTGCCTGGTCGTAATCCTTGAGGACAAATATTCCCCCGCCCTCGGAGCGCACGTAGCCGTCGCCGGCGGCATCGAAGACATTGCATTTTCCGCGGCGTGAAAGCATCGACGCCTTGGAAAAGGCGATGAATCCGTATGGATGCAGATGAAGGCTGACGCCGCCGGCAATGGCCAGGCTGCTTTCGCCGGACCGGATCGACTGGCAGGCCTGGTGAAACGCAACCAGTGACGAGGAACAGGCCGTATCCAGCGCCATGCTCGGCCCCTTGAGGTCGAAGACGTAGGAAATGCGGTTGGCGGCAATGCTGGCCGTGTTGCCGGTGGCAACCTTTGAATCGATCGCGCCCAGGTCATCGGCAAATCGATAGGCATAGTCGGCGCTGGATATGCCGATGAACACGCCGCTCTTGCTGCCCCGCAGCGAGGACGGCCGGATGCCGCCGCTTTCCAGCGCCTCCCAGCTCATTTCCAGCAACAGCCGCTGCTGTGGGTCCATCTGTGCGGCTTCGCGCGGCGAAATGCCGAAAAAATCCGCATCGAACATCGATACATCGCCCACAGATCCGGCGGCAAAGGTGTAACTGGTGCCCGGCTGCTGTTTGCCGGGATGCAGGTAGGTTTCCTGTGCCCAGCGGCTGCTCTCGACCGTGGTGACGAGATCCTTGCCGCCGAGCAGGTTCGGCCAATATTGTTCCGTATTGGTCCCGGGAAACCTGAAGGACATGCCGACAATGGCAATTCTGTTTTTCATGGGCTCAGGTGTTCGCAACGCTACGCTCGCTGCCTTCGGCTATTAAACGCATCCTCGCCTTGGTGCGCAGGATCTTTTCGTAACTGGTTGTTGCGACGACCATCGATGATGCCGCGGTCGCCCCGATGCAACCATTGCGCCGCGCCAAATCGCTTGAACATGACCCGGCACCGCAACGGCTGGAATTCGCATTTCGCTAGTTTGCCGCATGTCGCAGCCCAATTGTGCCCGACGCGCCAAATCCTACCTGTTCATGCGGGTTTTCGATGTGCGCAAACGCACATTGAGTGCATCGTGCGTCACGCGCGGCTGGTAGCCGCGCCGTCGCGACAGGCACATTTGCGGTAACACTACCGGCCACTGATCCAGTTCGCACCGCGAGCAGGTCGGCACCGGTAGCGGGTGCCGGTTGACCATTGCAACGGGTCTGGTGGTACGCCCGACAGGACTCGAACCTGTTACCCCGGCTTAGAAGGCCGGTGCTCTATCCAGATGAGCTACGGGCGCGTT
>CAYQKN010000101.1:0-11888 GCA_964417885.1 uncultured Burkholderiales bacterium
GAGTCTGGGCCGTGTCTCAGTCCCAGTGTGGCTGATCATCCTCTCAGACCAGCTACAGATCGTCGCCATGGTAAGCCTTTACCTCACCATCTAGCTAATCTGATATCGGCCGCTCCTAAAGCGTGAGGTCTTGCGATCCCCCACTTTCCTCTCTCGAGCGTATGCGGTATTAGCCTGGCTTTCGCCAGGTTGTCCCCCACTTATGGATACGTTCCGATATGTTACTCACCCGTTCGCCGCTCGCCGCCAGGTTGCCCCGCGCTGCCGCTCGACTTGCATGTGTAAAGCATTCCGCCAGCGTTCAATCTGAGCCAGGATCAAACTCTTCAGTTCAATACCTGTTTGTTTCAACGTCCGACCCTAAGGCCAAACGCTTAATCACTCAAAGTTACTAACAGGTTAATGTTTCCATTTACCTATCAATCTTACTTCTTGTGAGCACTTCGATATGTCGAGTTCAAACCCCGAATCAACCTCCAGCCAGATTATCAACCCAGCCTTCTGCTTCAGCCCTTTGACAGACCTCCACGCGTCAACCCAAGGTACCCTCACACCCAGTACCCACCTTTATCGGTTGTCTAATTTTTAAAGAGCAATTTCGAAACATCACCACTGGTTGCGGGGGCAGGATTTGAACCTGCGACCTTCGGGTTATGAGCCCGACGAGCTGCCAGACTGCTCCACCCCGCGCCCGAAAAAACATGCTGATTACTGCTTGGCGCTGCAACTTCGTAATGATTTCGAAGAACCGCAATTATAGCCACATTCCAAATACCCGGTCAACACTTTCTCGACTTTTTCTTCAACAGACTGGTCGACGTTTGGCGCTCAAGCGCGTTAGCATCGACATCTACGGCAAACGGCGGGAGCCATTTCAATGGAACAGCAGATAGCATATGTATCGATCGCCGCCGCCTTGGCGTGGGCCAGCGGCATTCGACTGTATGCGGTGCTGTTTCTGGTCGGCCTCGCCGGGCATTTTCACTGGACAGGCTGGGACATCCCATCGCAACTGGTCATCCTTTCACACCCGATCGTGCTGGGCGCCAACGCCCTGTTGCTGCTGGTCGAATTCTTCGCCGACAAGATTCCGGCCATTGACTCGCTCTGGGACGCGATCCACACATTCATCCGCATTCCGGCGGGTGCGCTGCTTGCGGCCGGCGTAATTGGCGCCCAGGACGGCGAGGCGTGGGCGCTTGCGGCTGCGCTTCTCGGCGGCACCATCACAGCCGGCACGCATTTCTTCAAGGCAGGCAGTCGAGCCGCGATCAATACCTCGCCCGAGCCGATAAGTAACTGGCTGGCCTCATTCAGTGAGGAGGTCGCCGTCTTGGGCGGACTCTGGCTCGCGATTCAGCACCCGGCAATATTTTTGTTGCTGCTGATGCTTTTCGTATTGCTGGTCATCTGGACGATTCCCCGGCTATACCGTTTCGTCCGCCGGATATTCACCAGGCTGTCCTCGCTTTTTTCACCAGCAAGGCCGCCGGAAATATTGCGTTAGACCGCGCGACGCTCGATCAGGGCCTGCGCCAGCGTTCCGCTGTCCACATGCTCAAGCTCGCCGCCGACCGGCAAGCCACGCGCGATGCGCGTAACGGTCAGCTTGATGTCGCCGACCATTTCGCTGATGTAATGCGCCGTCGCCTCACCTTCAACCGTGAAGTTCGTGGCCAGGATAATCTCGCGCACCACGCCGTCCGACGCCCGCCGCACCAGGCGATCCAGGTGAATGTCACGCGGCCCGATACCGTCAAGCGGCGAAAGCCTTCCCATCAGCACGAAATATAGGCCCCGATACGATTGCGTCTGCTCCATCATCAACAGGTCTGCCGGCGTCTCGACAACACATAACAGCGCCTTATCCCGTTTGCCCGAGGTACATATCTCGCAAACCTCCATTTCGGTGAAGGTATTGCAGAGCGCACAGTGTCGAATTCGCTCGACCGCGCCTTTCATCGCCCCGGCAAGTCGCAAGGCGCCCGGCTGATCGCGTTGTAACAGGTGATATGCCATTCGCTGAGCGGACTTGGGCCCGACCCCCGGCAGGCAACGCAACGCCTGGATCAGGTCTTCCAGAGCCGATGGCGACTTCATTGTCAGCGACTCAGAACGGCAACTTCATACCCGGCGGAAGGTTGAGGCCCGCGGTGAATCCCCCCATCTTCTCCTGCGTCGTCTGTTCTGCCTTGCGCACGGCATCATTCACCGCGGCAGCAATCAAATCTTCAAGCATCTCCTTGTCGTCCATCACGCTTGGATCGATCGAAATGCGCTTGACGTCGTTGCGGCAGGTCATGACCACTTTCACCATGCCCGCGCCGGACTGCCCCTCAACTTCCACGGTCGCCAGCTGTTCCTGCATCTTCTTCATGTTTTCCTGCATTTGCTGGGCCTGCTTCATCAGGCCACCCAAACCGCCTTTAATCATGTCTTTTACCCTTGAGCATTGACTGCAAAAAAATCAGCGTGCGCCAGTTGGCCGAATCGAGTCTCGCACCACTTCTGCACCAAAATCCTGGCGGAGGTCCTTGATAAACGGGTCGCGGTCGATCGCTGCCTCAGCGTCAGCCTGGTGTTTCGATCGGGCGCGATCCTCATGCGCCGCCAGACTCACGCCCGTTGCCTCGCCCAGCCGAATATTCATCCGCAGGTTATTTCCCAAGTGCGGCATTAATTCAGACCTTAACTTGTCCTGGTATGCCTTGTCCGTGAGATGTTTTTGCGCTGTCGGCACAACCAATTCAAGGACGCCCCCGTCGAAGCCGTGGAGCTCGCATTGCTTGGCAAGCATGCCTGCCATCCCGCTCAGGGACAAGCCCGCAACAAATGCCGGCCAATCGCCATTTTGCAACGGATTGCCAGTTGAATCGGCCTGCGCGACCTCAATATACGGACTCGCGACCGTGCGGGTTGCGGTTTGTTCGGGCGCTGCACCTGCCACTGGCGCCCCGGCCACGCCAGCAGGCCTCGCCGTCGCACCATATGTGGCAGAAGTGGCTGCGGCCTTGTGCCCTGCGGCACCGTCCTGCGCTGGCTTCGACTCGCCGCTTGAAAACGCGAGCATGCGCAGCATGGTCATGGTAAAGCCCGATTGCTCATCGGGTGCCAGCGCGAGGTCTCGCCGTCCAAGCAGCGCAATCTGGTAGAACAGTTGCACATGTTCGGCGGCAAACTGCGTCGCCAGCGATGATACCCTCGCCTCGTCGGCGTCTTCGGCTGCGCGTGCGCCAACGCTTTGCGCCAACGCAACGCGGGACAGGATGCCGGCAATATCCTTCAGTGTCATGTCGAAAGAAATGCTGCGCGCAGCCAGCAAGTCGATCTCTGCAACGAGCCTGCTTGCGTCACGCACGGCAATGCATTCAAGCAGCGAAAAAAGATAGCTTTGGTCCAATGCGCCAAGCATGGATACCACGTGTTCCGCCTTCACCGCGCCTGCGCCATATGCAATTGCCTGATCCAACAGGCTAAGTGAATCCCTGGCGCTTCCCTCGGCGGCGCGGCCGAGCAGGTCCAGTGCCGCAGTCTCGAACGGAATCTGTTCGGCAGCCAGGATGCGGGCGAGGTGCGCGGCGATCAGCGGCGGCGGCAGGTTCTTCAGGTTGAATTGCAGACAACGCGAAAGCACCGTTATGGGCAGCTTCTGCGGATCGGTCGTCGCAAGTATGAACTCGACATGCGCCGGCGGCTCTTCAAGCGTCTTGAGCATCGAGTTGAATGCCGACTTCGACAGCATGTGGACTTCGTCAATGATGTAAACCTTGTAGCGGCCCGAAACCGGCGCATATTGCGCGGTTTCGAGCAGCTCGCGCATCTCGTCTACCTTGGTATTGGTTGCGGCGTCGACCTCAAGCAAGTCGACAAAGCGGCCGGCGTCAATATCCGTGCATGACTTGCAGACGCCGCACGGCTTCGAGGTAATGCCGCCGTTGCCATCGGCACCCAGGCAGTTAAGTGCCTTGGCAAGTATTCGCGCAAGCGTGGTTTTGCCAACGCCGCGGGTACCGGTAAAAAGATACGCGTGGTGGATTCTGCCCGTGTCGAGGGCATTGGCCAACGCACGAACGACGTGGTCCTGCCCGACAACGTCGGCAAAATTGCGTGGACGCCATTTGCGGGCAAGGACTTGGTGGGCCATGGATAGAATTGGGGTGGCGAGCCTGACCCCCGGCACTTCAATTACTTCGCTGTGGCTGCTTCGTTCCCGACCTGACCAGATTCACAAAGATTGAATGCGGGGAGACCCGCCATCAATATCTTATCGCAGATTGCACCAGCAATCCGAACTCTTTCAGCGCATTTCGCAACTGCGAAAGCCGCAAAACACATCCCGCCTGTCAGGGGTATAGAAATTCCGGTACTGCGGATACTTGAGACGCGGATGGGTGACGAAAGAGCCCCCTTTCAATACCTGATGGGTACCAAACCACGGAACCGAATAGTCACGATAGCGGCCTGGCTCAAATTCCGGATACGGTGCGAAAGCAGACGATGTCCACTCCCATACCTGACCACAGGATTGGCGGAACGACGTGGAGTTGATTGCGGCAAATTCCCACTCCGCCTCCGAAGGCAGGCGACGTCCGGCCCATCGACACCATGCCTCTGCCTCATGGTAGCTGACATGCACGGCTGCACGGTTCGGGTCGGCGTTACGGACCAGCGCCGATGCAGCATTCCGCCACTTGCATCCGGCGTCTGACCACAAACGGTTGTCTCGATAATCTGCAGAATGCAAAAACGCTGCAAACTCCGCGCCCGTCACCGGCTGCGACGCAATGGCGAATGGCGCAACGCTGGTCTTTTGGGCGGGCATTTCGTTGTCGAACCGGAAGTTGCGCTCACCGCCGCCAAGCACAATGTCGCCGCCATCCATTTGCAACCAGCCTCCCTGTGCGGGCAACAAACCCCGCTTGCCGGCACATTCGGGCAACGGCAAACCCAGCGTATTCAACGTCATCGCCAGCGCTTCTGCATGCATGTCTTCATGTGCAACCGCCAGTTGGAACGCGTAACGCCCATCCGATGCACTGTTTTCAAGCGCGTGAACGACATCCTGCAAAACACGCCGCATGTAACGGAAGCACGCATCCTTTGACGGATAGGTGTTATGCCAGCGATGCACATGTGGCACCGTCTGCGAATTGAACAAGGTATCGGCGGGCGCGAAGCAGGACGGCGTACGCTGGCCAAGCAAGTCATCGGGCTGCCAACGCAAGCAGAAAAATTCAGCAAACCAGGCAATGTGCGCAAGCTCCCACAGCGGTGGATTGACGATTGGTGAGTACGGAAAATCCGCCGGAATCCAATATTTGTCCGGTAAATCGGCATAGAGCGCCAGCGTATACTCGCGTTGTCGAATCAGGGCGCTGCGAAGTCCATCCACCTCCTGTGGCATCTGTTCAATTGCCGGTTCGCAAACTGCCTCCATCAATGAAGCCCTCCCTTGCCGTAATTGCCATTGTGACGCCCTTTCTGGCGGGAGCCAACAACGGCAACTGGCGTACCGCGCACCGTTGGCAGACCCTGCTGCAGGGGCACTACAAGGTTGTTGTTGGCGACAGCTGGCCGCTTGTACCACCCCAAACAGTCGACGCCATGATTGCGCTGCACGCACGCCGCTCAGCCGATTCAGTTGAACGTTTTCGCCGGCAGCATCCCGACAAGCCGCTGATTGTCACCCTTACCGGGACCGATATCTACCGCGACATCGCCGACAACGTGGCCGCGCAGTCGAGCATCGCCGTGGCCGATGCGCTGATCGTCCTGCAGGAAGATGCGATATCCATGGTGCCACAAGCGTTGCGCCGGAAAACCCACGTCATTTTCCAGTCCGCAAAACCGCTTTTGCCGGCGCGAAAAGCGAAGGAAAAACTCGATTGCGTGATCGTTGGCCACCTTCGCCCCGAGAAGGACCCGCAAACAGTTTTTCGACTGGCCAGGCTGATTCCACCCGCGGCGCCCATCCACTTGCTCCACATCGGTGCTGCGCAGGATGACCAGCTTGCTGCCGAGGCCAGCCAGATCGCGGTACAGAACAGCCACTATCACTGGGCCGGCGCGATGACCCACGGGCTCACGCGCGCAGCGATCAAGCGCGCGCACCTGTTGATTCATCCCTCGGTCATGGAGGGCGGCGCCAACGTCATTGTCGAAGCCATCAGCGCCGGGACGCCGGTTCTCGCGTCGCATGTTTCCGGAAATATCGGCATGCTTGGCAAGGATTACGAAGGGTACTTTCCGGTCGGCGATGACCACGCGTTGTGGTTGTTGCTGGAACGATGCCTGAAAGACCGCAATTTTCTCTCCCGCCTTCGTTCCGCCTGTGCTGCGCGAGCAGTACTGTTTAGGCCGGAAACCGAAGGCGCCAGGCTGTGTCAAATGCTCGACCAACTGCTGCAGCCGGCGAGGCAAAACCGCTGATGGTTTTGACGCGTAGAATCGTTATTTAAAGTCATTCAGCTATGCTCAGGAGATTCAGATGAACGCGCCAACCGACGGGGCTCCTCTCGTTCCACGCCTTACCTCGCTTTCCCATGGCGGCGGCTGCGGCTGCAAGATTGCACCGGCCATACTGCAGCAGATCATTGCCAAATCCGATCATGCGCTGCTGCCAAAGGCGCTGCTGGTCGGGGTGGAAACGTCAGATGACGCGGCCGTGTACCAGATCAATGAAACCCAGGCAATCGTGGCGACGACCGATTTCTTCATGCCGATTGTCGACGACCCGTTCGATTTTGGACGCATCGCCGCCACCAATGCCATTTCCGACGTCTATGCAATGGGCGGCACCCCGCTTTTCGCGCTTGCCTTGGTCGGGATGCCGATCAACACCCTGCCATTGGACACGATCAAGAAAATCCTTGACGGCGGCGAATCCGTTTGTCGCGCGGCCGGCATTCCGATTGCGGGCGGGCACACGATCGACTCGGTCGAACCCATCTACGGGCTGGTGGCCATTGGCCTCGTCAACCCGAAAAATCTCAAGAGAAATGCCGGCGCCAAGCCTGGCGACAAACTAGTGCTGGGAAAACCGCTTGGTGTCGGCGTCCTGTCTGCGGCACTGAAAAAAGAAAAACTCGACCCGGCCGGCTATGCTTCGATGATCGCGTCAACCACGCAATTGAATACCCCCGGTATCCGGCTTGGTGCGATGGCCAGCGTGCACGCGCTCACCGACGTGACCGGATTCGGCCTTGCCGGTCACCTGCTTGAAATTTGCCGCGGCTCTGCCGTCGCCGCCCGCATCGATTTCGCAAAATTGCCGCTGATGCCCGGAGTATCGCGCCTCGCCGCCGAGGGCTATGTCACTGGTGCGTCAGGCCGCAATTGGTCAGGCTATTCCCACGATGTCGAACTGGCTGCCAGCCTGGGCGACGTGGAGCGAAATCTGCTGACCGATCCCCAGACGTCCGGGGGCTTGCTGGTCGCCTGCGAACCGGCTGCTGTTGATGAGGTGCTGAAGATATTTGCCGATGAGAATTTTGCGCATGCGGCCGTCGTTGGCGAGATCACCGCCGGTCCGGCGCGACTTTTCGTCAGGTAGGCGGGCCGGAATGGCAGTATCCACGCACCTTTCCAGGGCATTGCCGCCGAAAGGCGCATGGATACTGGTTCTCCCGGCAGGTGCGTGGCCGGAAAGTAGTCGGCGGGCCGGAGCCAGCCACGGCGCGAACGGTTTCCAGTAAGTTAGCGGCAGGCTATGGCGACGTGAAGCCGGCACGGCGCCAGCGGTCGGTGACGGCACTGGTAAGGAGATGACATGTCCACTGAAAATCTGCGTCAGCCCGACGACGTGCCAGCGTCGTTCACCATTCCAGCGGGGGATGCCCTGTGCAGCCGCTTTCTCGCGGTACGTCAGGCAACCGAGGCACTGGCCTCCCCCTTGTCCGCCGAAGACTGTGCGTTGCAGTCAATGCCCGATGCGAGTCCGGTGAAATGGCATCTCGCGCACACCAGCTGGTTTTTTGAAACATTCATTCTCGAACGAATCGACCCGCATTTCCACGCCTTCGATCCAACGTTCCGGGTGCTATTCAACTCCTATTACAATGGTGTCGGCGACAAACATCCCCGCCACGAGCGCGGCCTGATTTCCCGGCCAGACCTGCAGCGTGTCATTGCCTATCGGCGGCACGTCACGCAACGCATTCTGGCGCTGCTGCCAGCAATTGCGGACCAACCAGAATTCGTTCGGCTCATGTGGCTCGGCTGCAACCACGAAGAGCAGCATCAGGAACTGATTCTGACCGACCTCAAGCATCTGTTGTCCAAAAACCCGACCAAGCCGGCGTACCAGCAGCGCTGGCCGCTGACGCCGATTGAGGCGCGCAAGCCGCGCTGGATCGCCCATCCAGGCGGCCTGGCAATGATCGGCCACGCGGGTGATGAATTCGCCTTCGATAACGAACTGCCGCGGCATCAAGTGTTCGTGCAGCCGTTCGAACTGGCCTCCCACCCCGTTACGCACGGCGATTTTGCCGCCTTCATTGCCGACCAGGGCTATGCCCGGCCTGAACTGTGGCTGTCGATGGGCTGGGACTGGGTCAGGCAGAGTTGCACGGCCGCGCCTCTGTACTGGGAGCAACAGGGGGCCGGCTGGCAGACTTTCACGCTGCACGGCATGGCCGAGATCGACCCGCACACGCCGATTTGTCACATCAATTATTTTGAAGCCGACGCCTATGCGCGCTGGGCAGGCGCCCGGCTGCCTCGTGAATCCGAATGGGAGATCGTCGCATCGACGCTGCCGATCGACGGCAACTTCCTCGACAGCAATGCTCTGCATCCACTGGCGTTGCGCGAGGCAACAAGCACCGCTCAGGCGGAACAGATATTTGGCGACGTCTGGGAGTGGACACAAAGCGCCTACCTGCCATACCCGGGATTCAAGACCGCGCCGGGCGCCGTGGGCGAATACAACGCCAAGTTCATGTGCAACCAGTTTGTGCTGCGTGGCGGGTCTTGCGCCACACCGCGCAAGCACATCCGCGCAAGCTACCGGAATTTCTTTCCGCCCGAGACGCGTTGGCAGTTTTCGGGTGTGCGACTGGCGCGGGACCCGGCTTGACCGCGCAAGTGGAAGCCGCGCAGAAGCTGTATGCAGCACTGGCGCGGCAATACGACGATGAAACGCGGTTCATAACCGGCATTCGCAAGCAGGCCGTTGCCGCACTGGCGTTGCGACCTGGCGAAACTGTGGTCGATGCCGGATGCGGGACCGGTTGGTGCCTGCCAATGCTTGCCGAAGGCGTCGGACCAGTCGGCACGATCATCGGCTTTGAGCCGACGGAAGCGATGATCGCGATTGCGCGCGCAAGGGTGACTCAGTTCGGCCTGACCAATGCGCGGTTGCTGCATGCCTGTGGCAACAACGTCAAACTGGATGTTGTGCCTGACGCCATCCTGTTCAGCTATACCCATGACCTGATTCGCTCGCGCGAGGCACTGGCGAACATTTTCCGCCAGGCCCGGCCGGGTTCGCGCATCGTATCGACCGGTACCAAACTGTTTCCACGCTGGTTCTTTCCAGGCAACCGCTATCTTCGCCACACCCACCGCGCAACCATCACCAATTTCGACAGCTTCCATCAGCCCTGGACGATTCTGGCGGAGTTTTGCAGTCGCCACCAGGTGCAGGTCAAGGTACCCGGGAGCCGTTACCTGTTTACCGGAATTCTCGACTAACTGGCATGGAAAACCCAGAAGGCCTCGCGGTCGTCAGTCCAGGACAATACCTGCCCGAACCCCGCTTCGCGCAACATCGATTCGAATTCCTGGCGCGAATATTTGTAGGAATTTTCCGAGTGAATCTGCTCTCCCGCTGCGAAGGTCCGCGTTGTGCCGTCGATGTTCACCGTTTGCGCGGTAAGCGCCTGCAGGTGCATTTCAATCCGGCCGGCATCCTCGTTGTAGGCGCCGACATGACGCCAGCCGGATTCGATGAAATCCGTGCCAAGGATCCTGTTGATGTGCCGGAGCGCATTCAGGTTAAAGGCAGCCGTCACGCCGAGTGCATCAGCGTACGCGGCGTTCAGCACCGCGCGGTCTTTTTTTGCGTCCACGCCGATCAGCAATCCACCGGCCGGGACACCATTGCCGCCCAGTGTGTGACGGCGCATCTCGCGCAGGAAACGAACCGCTTCAGGCGGCGTGAAGTTGCCGATGCTGGAACCCGGGTAAAACAGTGTGGTGCGCCCGCGCAGCAGGTCGGCCGGAATATCCAGGGTGCGCGAAAAATCGGTCACCAGGCCGATCATCTCGATTTCCGGAAAATCCGGCGCCATACCGGTCAGCGCCACTTCCAGCGACGGGCCGGCAATATCGACGGCCAGGTAACGATCAGGCGCGATGAACGGCAGCCATCCAAGCGCCTTGCAGCAATCGCCGGCGCCGAGGTCAACAAACGTGCCCCCGGTGCCGGTCGCGGCAGCAATTTCCTGCCGGTGCTGCTGGAAAATCGCGCGCTCGGTACGCGTCGGATAATACTCATCCAGTTGGCAAATTGCGGCGTAGAGCGAGCAGCCAAGTTCATCATAGAAATATTTCGGCTCGATCGTAGCCGGCGTGGCCCGCAAGCCGCTTATCAGGCGCTGCCTCTCCGCGACACGGTCAAAATGCAGACGGTCGACAATCCGGTATCGCGTTCCACCGGAATTTTTCACTGTAGTTTCGTGTAACCTCATTCGCCTGACGCCCGTATGTCAATATTTTGATCGTGCTTGATGAGCCGAAAGCATAGCGTGTTTACGCGCCGGTTTTCGTTCCGGTTTCAGTTGTCCGTCACCCCGTCCCAATATTCTCAGGAGCAAACCATGTTGATTCCCTCCCGTTCCCGCACCATCAAATGCCTCATGTCGGCATTTGCCGTCCTGCTGTCCTCGGTATCGCTGGCGCAAACCACATTGAAGGTGTCTGCCATTCCGGACGAGAACCCGACTGAACTGCAACGCAAGTTCGCGCCGCTGGGCAAGTACCTTGAAAGCAAGATCGGCATGAAAGTCGAGTTCACCCCGGTTACCGACTATGCCGCCACCGTCGAGGGGCTGGCCGCGAAGAAGATTGACATGGTCTGGTATGGCGGATTCACATTTGTCCAGGCCCGGCTCAAGACCGGCAATGCCATCCCGATTGCGCAGCGCGAGGAAGACGAGAAATTCAAGTCTGTCTTCATTACCCAGCCCAACAGCGGCATCAACAGCCTGAAGGATCTGGCAGGCAAGACATTCACTTTCGGCGCACCGTCGTCGACCTCGGGTTCGCTGATGCCGCGCTACTTCCTGCTCCAGGCCGGGATCGATCCGGAGAAAATTTTCCGTCGCGTCGCGTTCTCGGGTGCCCATGACGCCACCGCACTGCAGGTTGCCGGTGGCAAGGTCGATGCCGGCGCACTGAACATCTCCGTATACGAAAAAATGATCGCGGAGAAGAAAATCGATCCATCCCAGGTCAAGGTGTTCTATACCACTCCCGGCTACTACGACTACAACTGGACCGTTCGCGGCGATCTCGACCCGGCACTGGTGAAGAAACTGACCGACGCATTCCTGTCCCTGGATGCAAAGAACCCGGCACACAAGGAAATTCTCGATCTGCAACGTGCGACCCGCTTCATTGCGACCAAGCCCGAGAACTACAAGAGCATTGAAGAAGCCGCACGTTCGGCTGGACTGCTGAAATAGCCGGCGACTGATCCGGACATCCTCGCCGGCAGCGCGGCATGCTGCCGGCGAAGACGGACATTGCATGTCTGCATTGCTCAACCATCTTTCCGTCCAGCTCGGCGCAGGCAGCGACGCTCGCCTCGCCATTGACGACATTTCCCTGGCTTTTGCCCGGGGGGAGCAGGTTGCCGTGATTGGCCCGAGCGGCGCCGGCAAGAC
>CAYQKN010000101.1:11988-13902 GCA_964417885.1 uncultured Burkholderiales bacterium
CTGGATGCGCCAGCGGCTCAGCGGGCACTGGAAAAATTCAAGCTTGACGACAAGCTGACCTTGCGCTGCGACCGGCTTTCCGGCGGTGAGCGCCAGCGAGTCGGCCTGGCCCGCATGCTGTTGTCCGACGCCCCCCTGATCCTGCTTGACGAGCCAGTCTCCTCGCTGGATCCGGTGCTGGGCGCGGCCGCGCTGCAGGTGGTGCAGGATGAGGCTGCGGCCCGCGGCGCAACGATGGTGGTAAGCCTGCACGATGTCAATCTCGCGCGCAGCCGCTTCTCGCGTCTGATCGGCATTCGCGCCGGGCGGGTCGAATTCGATGTTGCCGCCGCGTCGCTACGCGACGAGCAGCTGGCAGCGCTGTATGGCGCCGAGCTGCCACTGGCCGCCAGCAACTTTGCGTTGCCGGAGTCCGCCGACGAGGCTCCACGCCTGACGCGCTGCTTCTGATGGCTGCGATCCCATCCCGCACGGCTTGGCGCGATCCAGCCTGGAACAGCCGCGTGACCATGGCGGTGATCTTTCTCGCCTTGCTGCTGCCGGTCGCCTACTTTGCCGAATTCAACCCTCTGGTGCTGTTCGAAGCCTCCAGCCTGCG
This sequence comes from uncultured Burkholderiales bacterium, assembly GCA_964417885.1. Lineage (GTDB taxonomy): Bacteria > Pseudomonadota > Gammaproteobacteria > Burkholderiales > Usitatibacteraceae > UKL13-2. The sequence goes on from CAYQKN010000101.1 coordinate 12,587, forward strand.
CGCAGCCAAGCAGTTCCTGGCGACCTTCATTCCGCCTGCACATTCAACCGAGTTTCTCAAGCTCGCCGCCGAGGCGACCTGGAAAACGGTGGCGATCGCCACTGTCGGCATTTTCTTTGCGCTGCTGATCGCGATCCCGCTCTCGCTGGTGGCCAACCAGTCGCTATCGATATCGATGATCGGCGTCAAACGGATGTGTTTCTTCTGCCATTCACTTCGTTACGCCATTCGCTGGCTGCTGATTGGCCTTCGCAGCATCCCGGAGCTGGTCTGGGCCCTGCTGTTCGTGCGCGCGGTCGGGCTGGGCGACACGGCGGGCGTCATGGCGATCGCGCTCACCTACGGCGGCATGCTGGGCAAAGTATTCATGGAGATATTTGAATCGGCGGAGGCGGAGCCGACCCGCGCCCTGTTGCGCAACGGCGCCGGGCGGCTGCAGGCATTTTTCTACGGCGCCCTTCCCGCCTGCCTGCCCGAACTGGTTTCGTACACGGTCTACCGCTGGGAATGCGCCATTCGCGCCTCGGTCATCATGGGCTTCGTCGGCGCCGGCGGACTGGGGCAGCAAATGGAATTGTCAATGCGCATGCTGGCCGGCGGCGAGGTGTTCTCGTTTCTGGCCATTTTTGTCTTGCTGGTCTGGATTGCCGATCTCATCAGCAAGGCATTGCGAAGGATCGTGGATTGAGCAGGCCTGTGACCAGCAACGGTGAGGCAAGCAGCAGGCGCTGGCGCAACGCGCTGGTCTTGTCCGCTCTTGCCGGCTTGCTGCTGGCGTCGTTTGCCAGCCTGACCGGCGACTGGGCCAGCCTGTTCAGCCTGGAAGCGCTAAAAATGATGTCCACGCTGGTGGTGTCATTCTTTCCGCCGGCAATGGACGCGCCTTTTTTGAAAAAAATCAGCGTCGCGTTCGTCGAAACCCTCGCCATTTCCTGGTTGGGCACGCTGCTCGCCATGCTGGCCGGTATCGTGCTGGCATTGCCGGCAGCCGGTTACTGGGGAACGGCTTGGCGCGCGCCGGTGCGTTTCCTGCTAAACGTCCTGCGCGCCATCCCGGAACTGGTCTGGGCCGCGATCCTGGTGATTGCAGCCGGACTTGGCCCATTTCCCGGCACCCTTGCACTGGCGCTGCATACCACCGGCGTACTCGGCCGGCTGTTTGCCGAATCACTCGAAAATGCGTCCCCCGAGCCGATGGCCGCGTTGCGCCGCCATGGCGTCTCGCCGGTGCCGGCTTTCTGCTACGGCACCCTGCCGCTGATCACGCCGCAGCTGACCAGCTACTCCCTGTATCGCTGGGAAAACAACATCCGTGC
>CAYQKN010000102.1:0-13726 GCA_964417885.1 uncultured Burkholderiales bacterium
CTGGGCCAATCTCGTCAAAACGCGATCCCGGATACTTGTTCAGAGATTCCCTAGGTTATCACGCAAGCCGCCGAGGCGAGGTGCGGCGGGCTGCGCAGGGCACCGGCCTGCAAGCCAGCATCCATGCGCCTCTTCAGGCTGTATCGCCTGGAAGCCGCGCCAGTGCTGGAGTTTGGGGCGGTGCCTGGTTGAAAATCCGCGCAGACGTCGCTTGCCGCAGTCAGACCGGCGCGGCCAGCACTTGGTCGAGCGAGAGGGCGAGTGCGTCGACCAGTTCGTCGAGTTGCGCCTCGCTGATGATGTACGGTGGCGCCAGCAGCACGTGGTCGCCGCGGACGCCATCCAGGGTTCCACCCATCGGGTAGCAGATGAGGCCGTTGGCCATCGCCTGCAGCTTGAGGCGTGCATGGATGCGCAGCGCCGGGTCAAACGGTGACTTGGCCGCGCGATCGGCCACCAGTTCCAGGGTCTGAAACAGGCCGCGACCGCGGACGTCGCCGACAGCCGGATGATCGCCAAAGCGGGCGCGCAGTTTCTGTTGCAGCGCCAGGCCGCGCGCGCGCACCTGTGCCAGCAGTCCGCGGCCGTGAATCGCGCGCTGCACCGCCAGCGCCGCGGCGCAGGCGGTGGCATGTCCGGTGTAGGTGTGGCCGTGCTGGAAAAAGCCGGATCCGCGCACCACGGCTTCATGAATCCGGCCGCTGGCCAGCAGGGCGCCGATCGGCTGGTAACCCGCGCCGAGTCCCTTGCCGATGCAGACCAGGTCCGGCGCGACGCCTTCCTGCTCGCAGGCGAACAGCGTGCCGCAGCGGCCCATGCCGCACATCACTTCGTCGAGAATCAGCAGCACGCCATGACGATCGCAGAGTTCGCGTACACCCTGGAAATAGCCGGGCACCGGCGTCACGCTGCCCAGCGTGGCGCCGCCAACGGTCTCGGCGACGAAGGCGATCACCTGGTCCGGGCCGAGGCGCTCGATCTCGGCCTCGAGCTCACGCACCAGTCGCCGGCCGTAGTCAGGTTCGCTTTCGGCCGCCTGCCGGTCACGGTAGGGATAGCAGGGCGAGACGTGCGAGACCTCGACCAGCAGCGGCTCGAACTGCTTGCGCCGCCACAGGTTGCCGCCGGTGGCCAGCGCGCCGAGCGTGTTGCCGTGATAACTCTGGCGCCGGGCGATCACCCGCCGCCGCTGCGGCTGGCCGATTTCGAGAAAGTACTGGCGCGCCAGTTTCAGCGCCGACTCGATCGCCTCCGATCCGCTGCTGCAGAAATAGGCGCGCTCGATGCCCGGCGGCGCGTGGGCGATGAGTTCGTCGGCCAGTGCCTCCATCGGCTCATTGGTAAAGAACGAGGTATGGGCGAACGGCAGCTTGTCGAGCTGCGCCTTGATCGCACCGGCAACTTCCTGATCGCTGTGGCCAAGGCAGGAAACGGCCGCGCCGCCCGAGGCATCGAGGTAGCGCTTGCCGTGGCTGTCGATCAGGTAGCAGCCGTCGCCGGCAACGGCGACCGGGTAGTCGTGTTTAGGATTGCGGTGGAAGACGTGGCTCATTGCCCGCCGGCAATGGCATCGATGAATGTCGCCGCGCGGTCCAGCACCGTCTTGCCCTCGCGCAGCGGCGAGGATATTGCCAGCAGGATGCCGGCGTGACCCATGCCCGGGTAGTAGGTCTCTTCGGCGCGTCCGCCGCGCGCGCGAATGCGGGCGGCGAGATTGCGTGAATTGTGGATGCCGACTCGGGTGTCGTCCTCGCCGTGCATCAGCAGTGTCGGCGGCTCGTCGCCGCGCACGAAGTTGATCGGTTGCGACGCCGGCCGCACCGGCTCGGGAAAGATCAGGTTCAGTTTTTCCTCGGTCAGCGGCAGGAAATCCAGCGCGCCGGCGAGGCTGACGACACCGCGGATGCGGCGCCGGTCGACGCCGGCCCGTTTCAGGTAGGCGTCGTCATAGGCGACCAGGGCGGCCAGCTGTCCGCCGGCGGAATGGCCCATGGTGAAGACCTTGCCGGCATCGCCGCCGAAGCGGGTGATGTTGTCCAGTGTCCATTTCAACGCCTGCGCCGCATCGTCCATGTAGGCCGGGAAGGTCACTTCCGGGTAGAGGCGGTAATCGGGCACCACCACCACGTAGCCGCGTGAAGTCAGCGCCTCGGCGGCGAACAGGTAGCTGCCTTTGTCGCCAGAATCCCACGCGCCGCCGTAGTAGAACACCACCACGGTGCGCGGCTGGTCCGACGGCGCACGCGGCTGATAGACGTCGAGCTTTTGCCGCGGCCCCGCGCCGTAGGCGAGGTCGCGGGTGGCGGTGAGTTCGCCCTCCGGGATCAGGGCGTTGAACAGCGTGACTGCGGCGCAGCCATTGAGCAGCAGGATGGTGGCGATTGCGGCCAGCCACCTGGCAAGCCGGTAGTGCGCAGTGATGGTGGTGAACCTGGTCATGGGGAAATGATACCTGCCTCAGCCCCGCCCGAACCGCCGCTGCGCGTAGATGCCCAGGCCGCTTGCCACACTGGAGAAACGATCCCCGCTGACCGGCCGCGCTTGCGGAAACTGCGCCGCGATTCGTCCAGTGAGAAAACCGAGACCGGTCGAGCCGCCGGTGAAATAGATCGCGCTGATCTTGCCGGGCGCCACGCCGGCCCGGGAAACCGTATCCGCGGCGGCGGCGACGATGCGTTCGACCTTGTGGTTCAGCGCGTCGGACTGCTGCGCCTCGCTGAAGGCAACGGTGAGTCCGTCTTCCACCGCGTCGAGATCGATGGCGGCCCCGCGGTGCATCGCGACATCGATCTTGGCCTGCTCGGCCCGGGCCGCCAACTGGTGGCCGAGGTGGCGGGTGACGACCGTCATCAGCCGCTGGTAGCGCCTGGTATCGGCGTACATGCTGGCCATCTCGCGCAATTCGATGATGCGGTTGTGGCCATAGACGGTGTTGATCAGGTGCCAGGTGGCGAGGTCGAAGTAGACCTTTCCCGGTACCCGCCGGCCTCCCGGTCCGATTGAGCCGAAACCCAGTTCCGGCATGATCGCGGCCATGTTCACCGACTGGTCGAAATCGGTGCCGGCGAGGTGGATGCCGTGGTTGGCGAGAATATCCTGCTGGCGATCGAGCAGCGGGTGCCGCGCGGGTCCGACGCGCACGACGGAGAAATCCGAGGTGCCGCCGCCGATGTCGGCCACCAGCACCAACTGCTCATCGGCGATGGTCGATTCATAATCCAGCGCGGCGGCGATCGGCTCATGCTGGAACGCGATTTCGGTGAATCCAGCGGCACGCGCCGCGCCGGCCAACGAAGCCTGCGCGCGCGCATCGCGACCGGGGTCGTTGTCGACGAACCACACCGGCCGGCCAATGATGGCGCGCGTCAGTTCGCGGCCGTGCTGCGTCTCGGCCACCCGCTTCAGGTGCTTCAGGTAACCGATCACCACGTCGTGGTATTTGATGGTGATGCCGTGGCCGATCTCGGTCGTCTGGTCCATCAGGTCGGAACCGAGGATGCTCTTGATCGAACGCATCAGCCTGCCGTCATAGCCGTCGACGTAAGCCTTCACCGCCGCGCGGCCGTAGCTGCGGGTATCGTCCTCGGCGTTGTAGAACACCGCGGTCGGCATGGTGCGAAAACCCGGCTCGAGTTCGGCCAGTCGCATGCCGCCGGCGTGCGGAACGCCGATGGCGGAATTGGAGGTGCCGAAGTCGATGGCGCAATAGTCGGCAGCGGGCATGGCAATCAGCAGGGCGTGGTGACGGGCCGCGGATTATACGGCATCAGCCCAGCGCGCCGCGGTCAGATCCGGCCGTGATACTTGGCGACCAGCAGGACACCCAGCGGCAGCAGCAGGAACAGCCAGCCGATGAGGCGAACCATGATGGCGGGCGACTTGCCGTCGATCATGCGGTGGGTGCCGCCCCAGCCGGTGTAGCGGCCGATGTGCCCGGCATACCAGATCAGACCGACCGGGATGCACAACACCGCACAGGCGGTGGCTGCCGCACCCCAGCCCGCGCTGATCAGCGACAGCACCGCGTAGAGCAGGGCGACGGCGAGTGAAAGCAGACGTTCGGTGGTCAACGGCGCAGGCCTTGCAGGCAAAGATCTGAGATGATTGTAGAGGGGTGGCGGGCCAAACTCCAGCACTGGAGCGGCTTGCCGGACAGAAATGGCTGTAAACCCGCTCCAGTGCTGGAGTTTGGCCGTCCGTTATTCGACCCAGGCCCGTGCGGCTTCAGCTTTCCTCGCCTCCTATCTGCCGCAGGAAATCTGCGATGGTCTTGCCCGCCTCGTCACGGAACTGGCGGTCCAGGGGCTTCAACTCACGCATGCGATCCAGCCGGAACATGCGAAACGCCTGCCGCAGTTCGCACCACGCCGCCAGTGTCCAGCGTTCGCCCCAGAAATGCAGCGCCACCGGGCGCAGTTCGCGCTGCGATTCGCGCTTATCCTCGGTGACATAGTCGATATGCACAAACTGCCGCGCGCGTATCGCCTGGCGCAGCAGTTCGAAGCGCTCGGCGACCTGCCGGTCCAGTTGAAAATCCGGCACGAACACCTGCGTGGTTTCCAGCGCGGCACGGCGGTTGTCGGGCAGCACCGCGGCAATCTTTTCCATCGCCCGCTCGGCACTGCGCGCCAGCTGCTTGCTGCCGTAGGCGCCGGCCATGCGCGCGCCGATCAGCAGCGCCTCGACCTCCTCGTAGTCGAACATCAGCGGCGGAACGTCGAAGCCTTTCCGCAGCGTGTAGCCGATGCCGGCCTCGCCCAGCACCGGCACGCCCGACAGCGACAGGTCCTGCACATCGCGATAGATGGTGCGTTCGGAGACCGCGAGCCGTTCTGCCAGATAGCGCGCGGTGGTCAGCCGCCGTCCGCGCAGGATCTGGACGATTTCAAACAGCCGGTCCGCCCGCCGCATGTTATTTCCTGCCGCCGGTCTTGCCCCATTTCTGCAGATCGCCGTCGTTCTTCCAGTTCCACCACTTCAGTTTTTCCGGGTCATGGTTCGAGTTCGATGCGTAGTACACCGCGCAGCGGAAGGTGTACAACACGCAGGGATCCAGGTAGCCGCCGGTCATCGCGGCCAGTTTCTTGTAAAGCGCTTCCGGACTTTTGCCCTTCAGCTGCACCACGCGGGTGATGCCCATGCTGACCAGGTCGCTGGCGATGCTCGGCCCGACGCCGGGAATGTCCTGCAGTTCCGAGCGCGGCTGCCGGCCTTGCGTGGTCCTAGCCACCGTGACCGGCCTTGAAGTGCGGGTTTTCGATAATGCCGACCACGTTGCCGAACGGGTCGAGTACCGAGGCCACGCGAATACCGTCGCCCACATCCTGGATCTCCTCATTGGTGGTTGCCCCCAGCGTCAGCAGGCGGGTGTACTCGGCGTCGATGTCTGCCGTGCCCCAGTAGGTCGTGACGCTGCCGCGGCCGGCCGGCGGATCGGGGACCAGCCCCAGTTCATAGCCGCCGACATCGAAGCCGACATAAAACGACTGGTCAAAATACGGCGGATGACCGGTTACCTGGCTGTACCAGGCCTTTGCTGCGGCGAGGTCGCCGACGTGATAAATCACCGTGCGCAATCCCTGGAACATGTGCCTCCCTTGGTGACGTTGATGTTGTCCCGCCATGCTGCGTGCCGGCTACTGACAGCGTCATGTCAGCAGGTGTCAGCGGGATTCAGAAATAGGCCAGCATCCGCCCGCAGAGTATGACGGCCAGCCAGATCAGGATCGAGGCAGCGGCCAGTACTCGCGCCAGAACCGGTGCCTGGGCGCCGGTATCCCAGTTCGCCACACTGCCATAGGGACCGGCGTGAAACGCCAGCGCATTGCAGGCAGCGAGGAAGATCAGCCCCAGCTTGATGGTGAAAACGCGGTTGGCCAGCAGTTCCTCGGGCTGGGTGGCAAACAGCAGTACGCCGCTGGGCACTACCAGCAGCAGCGCGCCCAGCGAGAGCGGCAACAGGAACCGCGCCAGCGCGCGCACCGGCAGTGCGCGCGATAAGCCCAGCACCCGCAGGTCAAACATGACCACCGAGCCGACCAGGATCACGATGCCCCAGATGTGGACCGTCTCGACCAGCGGAAACAGCCAGGTCGAGCTTTTCATCATCGCCGTCAGCGGAAATGCCGGCAGCGTGACGGGGTCCGGCATGGTCAGCGCAGTTCGACCGTCTTGTCGCCCGCGGTGACGCGCTCGGCGCGCATTTCGGCGGCGTCCTTGCGGTGCTGGTAACCGACGACCGTGATGGTGTTGCCGGCCTTCAGGGCGTCCTTGGGCAGGCCGCGGTTTTCCATTCGCGAGGGCGGAGCCAGGATCACCAGCCGAATCTTGCCGCCGACGTCGAGCTTCACAAAGCCGTGCGGGTTGTCGTAACCATATTCCCTGATCACGCCGGTCTCGGTCAGCGGTTTGGTCTGGTCGTATTCGCTCCAGCCGTGGTGCGCCAGGGCGAGGGCAGAAAACAGCAGTGCGCCGAGGGCGGCGGGCAGGTGAAGTCGGGACATGAAACCTCCTGGCTAGCGGGAATAAATGGATAGGGTGTAGTTGCGCAGCATAACGCCGATTTGCGCGTGGTCGTTTACTTCGTTGTTGAAGCTGAAATTGTCGATTGCGTAGTCGGCCAGGTCAGCGGAAAGCAGGGGGTCAAGGGAGCGTGCCCGGGCCAGGACCTGCCGCATGTCGGCCGGCCGCAGGCGAAAGCGGAATGCCGTGTTGGCGGGGTTGCAGACATCGCCTTCGCCATTGGTGTTGCAGGTGAACGCCTGGCCGGCGACGCGCACACCGAATGCCGGATTGGCGCGGAATACGGTCGAAACGATGGCGTTGCCGATGCCGAAATCCCGGCCGGCAAAGTCATCCTCCGGCCGCGCCGGATGCGATGCCACCGACGCGACGCCGAGGGTGAGGTAGAAATTTCGCCGGCTGCGGCTATCGATCAGCTCGATGGTCGGATGGCTTTGCGCAAATCCCTGTGCCGTGTCGCGGCGAAACGTCTTCACGGCGAGTTCGAACGACAGTTCCAGGTCGCGACTTGTGTTGTCTTTCCACGGCATCACGCGGCGGTCCGGTTCGCTGCCGGCGGGCGGTGTGGTGGTGAACTGGTAAAGCGGATTCACACTGGTGGCCGGGATCGCCGTGGACCGGTCGATGCTGTTGACGTAGATGCCGATTTCGCCCGAATTGGCCCGCAGCTGGGCGAAAGAATGCGCGTCAACGTCCTGCAGGCTGTCACTGCCCTGCGCGGTGTACACGTCGCCGGTCACGCCGGTGCGGCGGGTGAACGGCATCACCGCCGGGTCTGCCGGCGTCTGCCGGGCAAGCGGAATGACGCGCGACATGTCGGGCTGCTGGTTGATGCCGACACAACCGCCCAAGCCGGTGATTTCGTCTTCGCACAACGCGCTGCGCGCGACCCTGGCCGGCACCACGGTGTAGCTGGCGAGCAGCGTTTCAGTGTTGGACGGCGGGGGTGCTGCGGAAGGTGCATCGCCGCTCCCGTCGCCACAGCCAGCCAGTGCAAGCATGAGGCAGCAGCGCGGTGCTACCGGAATAACGTTGAAGCAAACGCGTGCAATCGACATTCCCATGCCGGTTGGTGCCGCCGTGCGCTATTTTTTCCAGTCCGGATGCGACACCCTGAGCTCCTGCTGCTGCTCGATGAGGGCCTGGTAAAACGCCATGCGGCCGGCATTGATCAGGCCCTTTTCGACCGCGGCAACCACGGCGCAGCCGGGCTCGGTCAGGTGCACGCAGTTGTTGAACTTGCAGGTGCCGATGTACGGCCGGAACTCCGGCATGGCGTAGGCAATGTCGTCGTCGCTGAGATGGAACAAGCCGAACGACTGCAGGCCCGGCGAATCCATGATCGAGGAATCCTCGTCGAGGTGATAGAGCCGGGTATAGGTGGTGGTGTGCTTGCCGGAATCGAGCGCCTCGGAGAAATCGCCTTCCTTGGCGACATCCCGCATCACGAGATTGTTGACGGTGCGCGACTTGCCCATGCCGGACTGGCCAACCAGCATCGTTCGCTTGCCCTTCAGCAGTGGGCGCAGCGGTTCGATGTTGAATTTTGCTGACATCGGCAGCACGTCGTAGCCGGCCCGTTCCAGGTGGTCGATGCTCTTTCGTGCCGCCTCGAATTCCGGCAGGTCCATCTTGTTCAGCATGATCAGTGCGTCGATCTGCGCCGCATCGCAGGCCACCAGGCACATGTTGAGGAAGGTCTCGCTGAAGGTGGGGCGCGGCGCGATGATGATGATCGCCTGGTCGATGTTCGCCGCCAGCGTCTTCTGCCGCCAGGCGTCGGTGCGAAACAGGACGTTGCGGCGCTCGTGGACCTCGTCGATGCGGGCGTGTCCGGCGCTGGTCATGCTGACCTCGACTTCATCGCCGCAAGCCACGTCCTGCTTCTTGCCCTTGCGGACACAGACCAGTTGGGTGCGGTCGGGCAGCTCAGCCAGGTATTCGCGGCCAAAATCGCCGGTGACGAGGGCGCGCATCAGAGGCCGAACAGCGCGTCGAGCTTGGCTGCGCAGATGAAATCGTTGAGCGTCAGGCCGCCGGCATCATGGGTGGAATAGGCGACCACACATTTGTTGTAGTGGACCGACAGGTCCGGGTGGTGGTCCTCGCGGTGCGAGATCCAGGCGGACGCGTTCACGAATGCCAGCGTCTCGTGGTAATTGGCAAAGCTGAACGTCTTGCGGATTTCGTTGCCGGTGCGGTGCCAACCGCCAAGCCGGGCCAGGTGGTCGTCGATGTCGGTGGCGGACAGCGCGGTGGCGCGGCCGGTGGGCGAGCATTTCATGTGTGCGAGTGAGGTCATGGTTCAGGCGGCCTGAAGGGATTTGAGGTGGGCGATGCGGATCGACGCCGGCGGGTGCGAATCGTAGACGGCGGAATGCAGCGGATCCGGCGTCAGGGTGGAGGCATTGTCGCGGTACAGTTTGACCAGCGCGCTGACCAGGTCTTGCGCCCCGGCCTGCTCGGCGGCGTAGGCGTCGGCTTCGAATTCATGCCGGCGCGAGATCAGGCTGCCGACCGGCGTCAACCAGAACGTAAACACCGGCAGCGCGAGAAAAAACAGTACCAGCGAGACCGCCACCGGCGGGGTGGCACCGTCGAGCGGGAATCCCAGCCCCTGGTAGAACCACGGCTTGTCGATCACCCAGCCCATCAGTGCCAATACCACAAAGGTGAGGGCGAACTGGCCGACGATGCGTTTGACGATGTGCCGGCGCTTGAAATGGCCGAGTTCATGCGCCAGCACCGCCTCGATTTCTGTCGGTGTCAGGCGCTCGATCAGGGTATCGAAGAACACGATGCGCTTGGTCTTGCCGAAGCCGGTGAAATACGCGTTGCCATGACTCGATCGCTTGGAGCCGTCCATCACGTACAGGCCGCTGGAGGCAAAGCCGCAGCGCGTCAGCAGTGCCTCGATGCGTTGCTTCAGGCTGGCGTCGGGCAGCGGATTGAACTTGTTGAACAGCGGGGCGATAAAATTCGGGTAGATCGCCAGCATCGCCAGGCTGAAACCCAGCCATACCAGCCAGACGTACAGCCACCACAGGCTGCCCATTTTTTCCATCAGCCAGAACACGATCAGCAGCAGCGGAATGCCGATGGCCGCGGCAACGGCAAGGCCCTTGAGCATGTCCAGCAGGTAGAGCTGCCAGGTCATCTTGTTGAAACCGAATCGGTTTTCAATCACAAACGTGCGATACAGGTCGAACGGGGTGGAAACCAGGCCCGACACCACACCCAGTCCGGCAAAGATGGCGAGGCCGACGGCATAGGGGTGGGAAAGCTGGCTGGCAGCGAACTGCGCAATCAGCATCAGGCCGCCGCCCAGGGTGAGGGCCAGCAACAGCAGGACGTCGATGCCGCTTTCCAGTAGCCCGAGGCGGTTGCGGGCGATGGTGTAATCGGCCGCTTTCTGGTGAGCCTCAAGCGTGATGGCAGCGCTAAATTCGGCTGGCACGGCGCCGCGATGGGCACCGATGTGCCGCAGGTGGCGCAACGACAACCAGGCGGCAAAGCCGAAGCTCAGCAACAGGCAGAGGAGGAAAACAAGTGTAAACGGCTGCGAAGTCATGGGGCGGAAGGCAAGGGAATCGTGAGAAAATACCCACTCGCCCATTTTACGGTGCATTTGCCACGCAAATGCAGCCTGCCGCCATGCCCCAAGACCAAAACAACCTGATCTGGATCGATATGGAGATGACCGGCCTGTCGCCGGACGCCGACCGGATCATCGAAGTCGCGCTGGTGGTGACTGACGGGCAGCTCAATACGGTGGCGGAAGGCCCGGTGCTGGTGGTTCACCAGCCGGACGCGGTGCTCGACGGCATGGACGCATGGAACAAGTCGACCCACAAGAAGTCCGGCCTGATCGACAAGGTCAAGGCGTCAACCCTGACCGAAGTCGAGGTGGAGGCGCAACTGGTGACCTTTCTCAAGGAGCACGTGCCGGCAAGCACTTCACCGATGTGCGGCAACTCGATCTGCCAGGACCGGCGCTTCATGGCGCGATCGATGCCGGTGCTGGAAGCGTATTTTCACTACCGCAACCTGGATGTCTCGACCCTGAAGGAACTGGCCAAGCGCTGGAAGCCGGAGATCATGGTTGGACTGAAAAAACACGGCAAGCACGAGGCGCTGGCGGATATTTACGAAAGTATCGAAGAGCTGAAGTATTACCGGCAACATTTTCTGAATTGCCAGATGCCGGCATAGGGAAACCCCAGCATTGGAGCGGCTTTCCGACTGTTTTTGGCCTGGGAGCCGCGCCAATGCTGGAGCTTCGAATTTCAATTGGTTGTCGCCCGAATTGCTGGAATGATGCGGGCAATAGAGTCATGAATACGGTGTTGTCGCGTCGGCAGCGCGGGTTGGACAATCGCCGGACAGCTGGATCTACCGAATGTAGGCAAGCAAGCCGCGATATACAGCGGCGGCAATAAATGGGTCGATGGCGTCGCACCGCCATCGGTTTACGCGGGTAACAGGGTCCGCCACGGGCCAAGAGAGAACGACCGGAAAATGGCGCACAGGGACGGGAGGGCGCGCAATTCGACGATGTCCGTCGTCTTTGCAGCGCTGTCGATTTGGCTGATGGCGACCGAACTGTTTGCGCAAGTGTCGCCGCCGTCGCTCGTCTTTCGGACGCAAATCTACGGCCGCGGCAATGCCAATTCGTTGCCTGCGGCAGGCGACACCAACCTGGGGAAAAACGCGCTGGCCGTTGATCCCGCCGGCAATGTCTACGTAACCGGGACGACGTTCAACGGCCTGAACAGCGATTACCTGACGGTGAAATACAGTCCGCAGGGCATCATCCTTTGGCGGGCCGTCGCCAACGGTACCGGCAATGGCAACGACTTTGCCTACGCCATTGCCCTCGATGCCGGTGGCAATGTGATTGTCACCGGTAGCAGCCAGGCCAATGGCTATTCCAACTACCTGACAATCAAGTACGATGGCAATGGCAATGAATTGTGGCGAGCCAGCATGGACGGTGCCATGCAGCGTGACGACGAGGCCTATGTAGTCGCCGTGGACGGTAGCGGCCACGTCTTTGTCACTGGCGTGGCCAATGCCTACACCGGCAATTCCGACTATGTGACGGTGAAATACAGCCCTGCGGGTGCGGAGCTGTGGCGAATGACAATGGATGGCGCGGGACGCATCGACCAGTCGGTGGCAATGTGCCTGGATAACGGCGGCAATCCAATCGTTACCGGTTACAGCTTTAACAATAGTCTCAACTTCGACTATGTGACCGTCAAATACATCGAAAACAGCGGGATTCCACTTGAGCTGTGGCGGCGATCGATGAACGGCAATACCAGCGGCAATGACGTCGCCTTTGCCATGGCCTGTGACGCCAGCGGAAACGCCTACGTCACCGGCAAGAGTACAAACGCCGGCAATAATTTCGATTACCTGACCGTCAAGTACAGCGCAGGCGGAATCGAGCAATGGCGCGCCGCGTTGAACGGTGCAGGCAATGCGGCCGACACCAGTTTCGCCATCGCAGTCGACCCGACTGGCAATGTCATCGTCAGCGGCCAGAGCGAACAGGACGGCAGTGGCGTCGTCAGCGTGACCAACCCGGCACACCTGACGGTCAAGTACAGCTCCATGGGCTTGGAGCAGTGGCGCGTTGCGCTGAACGGTTCCGGCACCGGCAGCGACACCTACTCGACGCTGACGACGGATTCGGCGGGCAACATTTACACGACGGCATTTGCCGACAACGGCGGGAGCAATGATCTGCTGGTGGTGAAGTACGCCGCTGGTCCTGGCGCCAGTGCGGTTGAGGTATGGCGCGCATTCGTCAGTGGCGCCGGCAGCGCCAACAGCGCGGCACTGATGGCGATCAACGTCGACAGCAACGGCAATGTGGTGGTTGCCGGCTACCGCAGCAATGGTGTCGACAATGATTTCCTGGTGGTGAAGTTTGACAGCAATGGGCAGACAATCTGGAGCGCAACCGAGGGCGAGAACACGCGTCTGACCTCACTCTATGCCGCTGGAGCCGCTGGCCGCAATGCGCTTGCACTAGATGGCGCCGGAAATGCGGTTGTCGCCGGCCAGAGCGGTTTGGCCAATAGCAGTGATTTCGTTGTCGCCAAGGTTGATCGCACTGGCGTTGAACAATGGCGCGCAGTGGTTGACGGAACAGGAGGCGGGACCGACCGTGCCTACGCCGTGGTCACGGACGGCAGTGACAATGTTTACGTCGCTGGAGACAGTTTTGCCGCCGGTTACAGCGATTTTTTGACCGTCAAGCTCAATAGTAGCGGCGTCGAGCAGTGGCGTGCAATGGCGGGTCGAGCACCCAATACCTTCAATACGGTCCGCGCGCTTGCGGTTGATCCATCCGGCGACGTGATTGTCACCGGGCAGTCCTCCGCCGGTGCCGATTTCCTCACCATTAAATACGCTGCCGGAGGCGGCGAACTGGCGCGCACCACTGCCAATGGCAGCGGAAACGGCAATGACACGCCTGTCGCGATGGCGATTGATGCGACCGGAAACATATTCGTGACCGGCAAGAGCTTCGACGGCGCCTATGATGGTTACCTGACCGTGAAGTACGGTCCGTCGCTGCTGGAACTGCGCCGGGCGGTGATCCCGGGTAGTGCAAGTGCGCCACAGCAGCCATATGCGATTGCGATCGATGCGGCCGGTAACGTGATCGTCGCTGGCGATTCGCTGGTGAAGTACAACGCCAATCTCGATGAGCAATGGCGAGTCACCGACTCATTCCGCGCCTATGCGCTGGCAGTGAGCGTGGACGGTTCCGTGCTGGTGGCTGGCACCGGCGGTCTGATTGTGAAATATGACGCGGCTGGGGCGCGACTGTGGCAGCGCGCCATCAACGGGTCTGTGGACGGCAATGACGTGGTCTATACCGTGGCAGTCGACGGCGCCGGCGATGTGTATGTCGCCGGACAAAACGCGGCGAACGCGAACGGCGACTACCTGACTGTCAAGTTCGCCGCCGACGGTACCGAACGCTGGCGCTTCACCACCGCAACGGCAGGTGGCGGACTGGGTGTGCCGCCGGTGATTTCTCTTGGCGACAATCGCACGGTAATGTTGACGGGCAACGCGGTATCGCCTGGCCAGCCAACGGCCATCATGCTGGCCCGGTTCAGCCAGGCGCCGCCGCCGCCGACCAATGTAGCTGCGGTCGCCGGCAGCGGGCTGGCAATGGTGA
>CAYQKN010000103.1:0-13453 GCA_964417885.1 uncultured Burkholderiales bacterium
CGTCGGTGACAACGTCGGCGACTGTGCCGGCATGGCAGCTGACCTGTTCGAAACCTACGCCGTCACAATCATTGCGACCATGGTGCTGGGTGCCTTGCTGATCCCGGGCCAGTACGCGGTCAACGCGGTGGTCTATCCGCTGGTGCTGGGCGGCTTCGCCATCATCGCCTCGATCGTCGGTACCTGGTTCGTCAAGACCAACGACGACAAGAACATCATGTGGGCGCTGTACAAGGGCCTGATGTGGGCGGGCGGCCTGGCGCTGGCGGCGTTCTACCCGATCACGCTGGCCATCATGGAGCCGGTGGGCGCGCAGGACGTCAAGTATTCGGTGATGAACCTGTGGCTGTGTTCTGGTGTTGGCCTGGCGCTGACCGCCTTCCTGGTCTGGGTGACCGAGTACTACACCGGTACCCAGTTCCCGCCGGTCAAGCATGTCGCCGAAGCCTCGACCAAGGGTCACGCGACCAACATCATTGCCGGTATCGGCGTCTCGATGCGTTCCACCGCCTGGCCAGTGCTGGCCGTCTGCCTGGCCATTTTTGGCGCCTACACCCTGTCCGGCCTCTACGGCATTGCCATCGCGGCTACCTCGATGCTGTCGATGGCCGGTATCGTCGTTGCGCTGGATGCGTACGGCCCGATCACCGACAACGCCGGCGGCATCGCCGAAATGGCCGGCCTGCCGGAGTCGGTGCGCAACGTGACCGACCCGCTGGACGCGGTCGGCAACACCACCAAGCCTGTTTGTCGGCGGCATGATTCCCTACCTGTTTGGCGCCATGGCGATGGAAGCCGTTGGCCGCTGCGCGGGCCTGGTGGTGGACGAGGTGCGTCGCCAGTTCAAGGAAATCAAGGGCATCATGGATGGATCCGGCAAGCCGGATTATTCGAAAGCGGTGGACCTGCTGACCAAGGGCGCGATCAAGGAAATGATCATCCCGTCGCTGCTGCCGGTGCTGGCGCCAATCGCCATCGTCGTCATCGTCGGCGGCTTGATGGGTCTCGACAACGGCATCAAGGCGCTGGGCGGCATGCTGATGGGTACCATCGTGACCGGCCTGTTCGTGGCGATTTCGATGTGTACCGGCGGCGGCGCGTGGGATAACGCCAAGAAATACATCGAGGAAGGCAACTACGGCGGCAAGGGCAGCGATGCCCACAAGGCCGCGGTTACCGGCGACACCGTCGGTGACCCGTACAAGGACACCGCCGGTCCCGCCGTCAATCCGCTGATCAAGATCATCAACATCGTGGCGCTGCTGATCGTGCCGCTGTTCGGCACCGCCGCCGACCATGCACCCAAGGCAGTCGAGCCGGTGAAGATCGAGGTCAAGGCTGCGGCACCGGTTTCGGCACCCGTGGTGCCGGCCGCACCCGCTGCAGCGCCGGCAGCCGCACCGGTCGCCGCCGCAGCGACTGCTGCACCGGCACCGGCACCGGCAGCGGTTGCGCCGGCACCGGCAGCCGCACCTGCTGCCAAGGCTGCCGAGTCGAAGCCCGCCGAGGCGCCGAAAAAGTAACGCCCGCGCAGCTCGCAGCAACAAAAAACGCCGGGCATGCCCGGCGTTTTTTTGTGGTGCGTCGGGCATTGTCCAGAAAATCACTTTCCGGGGCGTTGTTTTTGCGGTGCGCTCGCGCGGACTGCGCGGCGGACGGCAGGCGCGGCATGATAAAATTCAGTGCAATTCGACAGGGAAAAATGGGTGGTTCCTGATCGATGCGATGTCACGCAGATGACTGACGCAGGCTGTTTGACAGGCAGTGACAAAAAGGGGGGAAATGAAAATGCAAAGGGTCAATTCCGCAATTGCCATCGCGGGTCTGGTGCTCTGGCTCGGTACCTCGACGGCCAGCTGGGGTTGGCGTTCGCAGCCGATACAGAACGTCATCGATGCACCTGTTACCAGCACCGTACCGATATCGGTCGCAAAGGTGAAAACCTCGATTCTGGTCGCGGGAACGGAGCTTGGCTGGAAGATGGCCGACATTGGCCCCGGCGTGATCCAGGGCACACTGAATTTGCGCAAACACACGGCCGTGGTCGACATCACCTACACGGCAACCAAGTACAGCATTGTGTACAAGAGCAGCATCAATCTGGATGAGAAAGACGGCCAGATTCACAAGAATTACAACAGCTGGGTGCAAAACCTGAGCAAAAAAATTGCCGCTGAAATCTTGCGTCAGCAGTAGAGCGATGCAAACGGGTCATCGCAGGGAGCCAGGTTGCCTGCGGTGATCCTGAAGCAATGGACTCATCCTGTATTGGCACGTCGCCGTATGCACCAGTGAAGCGTTGTTTTTGAAATAGAAGGTTGCATATGAATAGTGGGCTGAATATTGAGCAGCAACTGGCTCACCTGATCGTCGAGTCCTTGAACCTCGAGGGAATTGCCCCGGCTGAGATCGAGCCCGAGGCGCGTTTGTTTGGTGAGGGATTGGGGCTGGATTCGCTCGACATGCTGGAATTGTCGATGGCGGTGGAACAGAAGTACGGCGTGAAGCTGCGCTCGGACGATCCCGACAACGCGAAGATATTCGCATCGCTTCGCAGCCTGTCACAGCACATCCAGACGCATCGTGCAGCCTGAGGCGTGATCAAGCCATCCGGTTCCCGATTGAACCATACGGCGCCAGCAGTGACATCCACCCGCAAACTGTCTGCGCCCCGGCGACATCCCGGATTGATCGCGCTGTGGCTGGTTCTCGCCATCGGTTATTTCGTCACGTCGGTGGCAGGGATGCGCGTGATGGCGATGGCGGTTGTGGGCATGATGGTCGGCGCGCTGCTTGCGGCATCGGGGCGGCTTCTGGCGGGAGCCATCGCCAGTGTGGTCCTGGCCGGATTGTGTCTGTATTTTTCCGCTTCCCTTCAGTTCGTCGCTTACGCGCCGCCACTCGCTGCTTTCGCGTTCATGGCGCTGTTTTTCCATCGCACGCTGCGTCCGGGTTCGGTGCCGCTCATTACCCGGGTGGCGCGCATGGAGCATCCCGATCTTCCGCCGGCAATGGAACGTTATTCGCGGCGGCTCACCTGGATCTGGACCTTCTGCTTCCTGCTGCTGTTTGCGGCAGCCCTGGTGTCGACCTTGATCCTCCCGCTCGAGGTATGGTCGCGCTGGGTACAGGGCCTGGGATATGTCCTGCCGGGCGTGCTGTTCCTCGGTGAATTCGTCTATCGGCACCACCGCTTCCCCGACCGGCGCCATGGCTCGTTGCGCGAGCTCATTCCGAACATTGTGTCGGTAAGCAGAGAGATCGCGCTGTCGTCCGGCACACGCGATGCCGAGACCCGTCGATGATGCTGCCGTTGGCCAGCTATTCTGCCGACGATGCCATGTTGCTTGGTCCCGACGGTGCGGTCACCGCCGGTGCCTTTTATGCGTGTGTACGCGAAGTCGCCGCGGTGCTGCCCGACACACCGTTCGTCATCAATCTGTCCGAGAGTCGTGCCGGTTTCATGCTCGGATTCGCCGCGGCAATGGTGCGCGGACAGACTTCGCTGTTGCCCTCAGGGCAGGGAAGTGGCGACTGGCAGCAGTTGGTGCAGGAATACCCGGGCGCATCGATCATCAGTGATCGTGCAATGGACGCACCGGATTCAACGGACCTGAGTCCGTTTCTCCCCATCGGCGACAAGGTTGGCGGGAAAACAGGCGGAAACGCACCGGTACCAATGATACCGGCGGACTTTGTGGCGGCGATCCTGTTTACCTCGGGCAGTACCGGCCATTCCAGTGCGCACGCCAAGAGCTGGGGTCACCTCTGCCGCGGCGCGGCGAACCTGATGGCGGCGCTGGGATGGTCGTCGCCGGCACGACACGCGGTCGTGGGCAGCGTGCCTCCGCAGCACATGTTCGGCCTGGAAACGACGGTACTGCTTCCCTGGCATGCGGGGTTAGCGATACATGCGCACAAACCCCTGTTGCCGGCGGACCTTGAGACAGCCATCGCCCAGTGTGCGCGTCCTTGTTGGTGGATGACGACACCGGTGCACCTGCGTCCGCCGCTTCAGGCAGCAACCTTGCTCGAAGGCCTTCACGGAATCGTGGCATCGACCATGAGCTTGCCACCGGCGCTCGCCGCCGCCGCGGAAGACAAATGGGGTGTCCCGGTGGTCGAGATTTACGGTTCAACGGAGACCGGCGCGCTCGCGACGCGGCGACCCGCGTCGGAGCAATGGTGGAACCCGTTGCAGGGTGTGACGCTCGACCAGCGAGCAGAGGGCGAAGAGCAGACTGTTTACGCGGCGGGATCACACATCGGGACCGCGGTTCGGCTGGCAGACAAGTTGCGCCTGAGCCCGGAAGGCCGATTTCTTTGGCTCGGTCGCTCGGCAGACATGCTCAAGATCGCCGGCAAGCGAGCTTCCCTGGCGGCGCTGAATCAGCGGATCGCGGAAATTCCGGGCGTTGACGACGCTGTTTACTATGTGCCGGATGCGGCAGGCGATGCCGCTTCGCACGACGATGCTCATCCGACCCGACGCCTCGCTGCATTCTATGTATCGGCGACGCTTTCGACTGAGCGTGTACTGGCCGCCTTGCGCGCGCACGTGGACCCGGTTTTTGTACCGCGCCCCTTGTTTCGGGTATCGCGTTTGCCGCGAGACGCCAACGGCAAGCTTCCCCAGGCCGCGCTGGCGGAATTGTTTTCTCAATCGAGGGCTGCGGGTCAATTCGTGATCTCAGCAGTCACTCCTGCCGAAAGGGTCTTGGTGGTGCCGGCAGACCATCCGGCGCTGCCGGGACATTTCCCCGGCAATCCCATCGTACCGGGGGTGGTCATCCTCTCGTATGTGACGGATGACATCAGGCGTCAGCTTCCGCACACGGAATTGGGAACGTTACAGGCAATGCGTTTTTATTCGCCGCTGCGGCCGGGTCGTGGTTTCATCGCGCGTGCGGATTTGCGCGGAGATTGTGTACACGTCGACGTTCATGAAATCGACAACGCCGGTGGCTGCGGCGCGCGGATTGCCGCCGGAAAATGGGCCTGCAGCACAGGCTCACCAGGAGACCGCGTCGCGTGAGTCTTTCGCGGCCGACCATGAATGACCCGTGGCGCGCCCGCCGGGAACGCGGCAGCCGTGGTGCCATCCGGCTTATCGTTTGGCTCGCGCTGCATACCGGACGCGGGTTCTGCCGTGTCCTGTTGCTGCCGATCTGTGTCTATTTTTCTGTCACGGCGCCCCAGACCCGGCGCGCCTCGCGCGAATTCCTCGGGCGGGCGCTCGAACGGGAGGCGACCGGGCGCGATATCCTGAAGCACTTGCTGGTTTTTTCCACAACACTTCTCGATCGCGTGTATCTGTTGCATGGTCGCCAGCAGGAGCTGGCCATCGAGGTGACCAACGAAGCCGCGTTCTGGAACGCGATGACGGCGGGCCGTGGCTGCCTGTTGCTGGGCTCGCACCTGGGGAGTTTTCACATGCTGGGTATCGTCGGCAGCATGGAAAAGAAGCTCACCATCAACATGGTGATGCACG
This sequence comes from uncultured Burkholderiales bacterium, assembly GCA_964417885.1. Taxonomy (GTDB): domain Bacteria; phylum Pseudomonadota; class Gammaproteobacteria; order Burkholderiales; family Usitatibacteraceae; genus UKL13-2. Next base: position 5,492 of record CAYQKN010000103.1, read on the forward strand.
TCGACAATGATGCGCAACTGGGCGGGCTGATCCTCGGTGGGAAGTCGGCTCTTCCCTATAACATCATCCCCTTGGGGCGGCCCGGCTCGATGATGCAGGTAAAGGAGTGCCTTGACCGCGGCGAAGTGGTGGGAATCCTGGCCGACCGGATTTATGCCGACGAAGCAACGCAGGCGGTGCCTTTCCTCGGCAGCCTGGCCCGGTTTTCAATGAGCCCGCTGCGCCTCGCGCGAATGACCGGCGCGCCGGTGGTGACGGTGTTTGGTCTGTATCACGGCGCCAACCGCTATGAAATCGTATTCGAATCACTGGTCACGCGCGTTGACGATGTGTCCGGCCGTCCGGCGGCGGATGCGACATCAGCACCTGCTGCCACGGATAACACGGTATCGTTGCAAGGCTGCCTGGCGGCTTATGTTGCCATCCTGGAACGCCACGCGCGCCGGTGTCCCTACAACTGGTTCAATTTCTACGATTACTGGAGCAAATAGATGAGCATCGGGGGCCGCGCTGATGGTGTCTTGCGGCGGATCGCGACGGTGCTTTGTCTGCTGGGCGCTGCCACCGCAAATGCCGCGGACGCGCAAGTTTTCGATTTGGCGCGGCTGATGCAATTGCTGGCCGCGACGCCGGCGGCGGAGGTGTCGTTCACCGAGAAGAAATTTTCGAGTCTGCTGACGGAGCCCGTGGTGAGTTCCGGAAGACTGCACTATCGCCGCCCGGATAGTGTCGAGAAGATTATCGAGACGCCGCGCAAGGAAAGCTATCGCTTCGAGCGCGATGTACTGGTGATGACCCGCAACGGTGCCGAGAAACGCATCCCCTTGTCCAGCCAGCCGCTGCTGTCGGCGTTTGCGGCCAGCCTGCGCGGTCTGCTGGGCGGAGATCTTGCGTTGCTCAGCAATCACTATCAGTTGTCGCTGCAGGGTGATGAACAGTCGTGGCGGCTGGACATGACACCGGTTGATGAGGAGATTGGTCGATATGTGCAGCGCATTACCGCGTCGGGTCGCGCGGGGCGGATCAGGCAGATCGAGGTTGCCGAATCCAGCGGCGACCGTTCGGTGCTTCAAGTCCGCTAGCGCCGCCCATCGATGGCCACCGGCGGATTTCTTTCCAGGCTGACATCGACTGCTGCGTCGCGCTACGCCGCTGCGCTGATCTGTTTTGCCGCACTTGCATTGTTCGCGGCCAAGACCATTCGCATCGAGAGTGACTTTACGGCGTTCCTGCCACCATCGACCACGCCGGAAGAGCGCCTGCTGCTTGCGCAGTTGAAGGACGGCCTGGTGTCGCGCCTGATGCTGGTTGCCCTGCAAGGGGCCGACGAGAAGACATTGGCTCAGAGCAGTCGCAGGCTGGCGGATCGCCTGGGCCGCGCCGCGGAGTTTGCATACGCCGCCAACGGCAGCCTGAACCAGTTCGTCGCGCAGGGCGAAGTACTGCTGCGCCATCGTTATGCCCTGAGTCCCGCCGTGAATGCCGAGAAATTCTCGGTGGCGGGATTGCGCGCGGCGCTGGATGAGCAACTGGCGCAAATGACGTCACCGTTCGGCGCGTTGTCGAGAACCATCATGGCACGCGACCCTACCGGCGAATTGCTTGCCATTGTCCGCCAGTTCGATGCTGGCGCGATGCCGGCACTGCGCCAGGGCGTATGGTTCAGCGCAGATGGAAAGCGCGCCTTCCTGATCGCCCAGACACGTGCCCCCGGTTTTGACAGCGAGCGCCAGGAGCAGGCCATGGCGGCCGTTCGCAGCGCGCTTGCGGAGGATAGTCCGCAAGTCAGCGCCATCCTCAGCGGACCGGGCGTATTCGCCGCCGAGTCCCGCCAACTGATTCGCCGCGATGCCGAGAGGCTCAGCTTGCTGTCGGCGTCGGTGATCCTCGCCATGCTGATCTTTGTTTATCGCTCACTGCTTCCCGTCGCCTTGGTATCCATCCCGGTGTTCCTCGGCCTGCTGATCGGCGTGCTGGTTGTCAATGCGCTATTCGGTTCGGTGCATGCCATTACGCTGGGGTTTGCTGCCACGTTGATCGGCGAAGCAGTCGACTACCCCAGTTACCTGTTGCTCAATACCGCGCCGGGCGAGGCCGCGCGCGATGCGGCGCGACGTCTGCGCGTCACGCTGGCGTTGGCGGTCATGTCGACGGTGGTCAGCGCTCTGGCGCTGACTCTGTCCAGTTTCAAGGGGCTGGCTCAACTCGGCGTGCTCACCATGGTGGGTGTGCTGGTCGCCGGTGTGGTCACGCAGTTCCTGATCCCGTGGCTTCTTGGTGATCGCAAGCTCGCATTTCGCCGGCTCGACCTGCCTGCTGGCGAATTCCTTGTCCAATCGCGGTGGCCGGCCGTCATGGCTGCCCTGGCCGTCGCATGCGCCGGGGCCGCGCTTGTCCAGCAACATCCGGCATGGTGGCAGCGGGACCTTGCAGGAATCAGCCCGGTGCCACCGGCCATGCGGCTGCAGGACGCTGAACTGCGCCGCGAAATGGGAGCGCCTGAAGTCAGTGTATTTCTGGCGAGTCGTGGCAACAGTCAGCAAGCCGCGTTGCAGGCGGCCGAGGATGCACTGCCGCTGTTGCAGCGCTGGCAGCAGGCAAAACTGGTTCGCAGCTTCGATTCGCCTGCCTGGTATTTGCCTGTCGCCGCCACCCAGCGGGCAAGGCTGGACCGGCTGCCCGAGCCGGGCGCGCTGGAGCAAAACCTGGCGCAGGCCTTGCGGGGCCTTGCGTTCCGTCCGGACGCGTTCCAGCCTTTTGTCGCCGACGTTGCGGCGGCCAGGGCCGCGCCACCGGTCACGCTCGCTTCTTACGCGGGTACGCCGCTGGGCGCGAAACTGGGCGCCCTGGTGGTCGAGCTTGACGGTCAGTGGCTGGTGTTGACGCCGCTGGGCGGCGTGACCGACACGGCAACGCTGACGCGGGATCTGGCCGCGAATCCGCGTGCGCAGGTTAACAATCAGGTTGTGGACCTGAAGCAGGTTTCTTCCGACATGGTCGACGGATTCCGGCGCGAAGCCTTGGCGCAGGCGGGCTGGGGCGCCGCCCTGATACTGCTTTTGCTCGCTGTCGGCCTGCGTTCGGTGAAACGGACATTGCACGTCGCGGTTCCCGTGGCGGCCGCACTGGTCCTGACCGTTGGCATGCTGGTCGCATTGGGTGAGCGCCTGAGTGTATTCCACCTGGTCGCGCTGCTTCTGGTGCTGGGGATCGGGCTGAACTACGCACTGTTCTTTGAGCGTAGCGCGGCCGGCGCGGAAGAACGGTTGCGTACACGGTTGGCGCTGGCGGTTTGCAGTACATCGACGGTGGTTACATTCGGCCTTCTTGCGTTATCCTCGACCCCCGTGCTGCATGCGATCGGTACTACCGTTGCGCTGGGTGCATTGTTGGCGCTGCTGATGTCCGCGCTTTGGGCGCGGAGCAGGGCGCCATCGCCGACCACAGAGCGTGGGTAGGCGGGCAACAGCTTGCGACCGTCCCGATCCATCTTGTCCATCAACCAATGACCCTCGCAATTTCGTCCTATACCGCCAGCAATGCAACCGGCCTCGGCAAGGTTGCGATGGCGCTTGCGTTGCGCACCGGGCGCAGCGGACTGACGCCGAACGATCTCGATTGGGCACCGTTGCCCTGCTGGATCGGCAGGATCCGCGAACTCGATGGCGCCGGCCGGGTTGAGTTCCCTGCAGCGCTTCGGGAATTCGATTGCCGCAACAACCGGCTTGCGCTGCTGGCCCTGGAGCAGGATGGCTTTGTGACAGCCGCCGCGGAGGCCAGAGCGCGCTATGGACCAGAACGAGTCGGCGTATTTATCGGCACCAGCACGTCAGGAATCCTGTCGACCGAGCTTGCTTACCAGCGGCGCGATCCGCAAACCGGACGCCTGCCCGCCGACTATCGCTACGAAACAACCCACAATCTCGATGCGACCACCGAGTTCGTGCGCAGGGTGCTGGCCCTCACCGGGCCGGCAATGACCATATCCACGGCCTGTTCGTCGAGTGCGAAGGTCTTCGGCCTCGCCGAGCGCTTCATTCGCCTTGGGTTGATCGACGCGGCAGTGGTTGGTGGCGTGGATAGTCTCTGTCATACCACCCTGTACGGATTTAATTCATTGCAGCTGGTGGCGCCCGATGTTTGCCGGCCCTTCGACGTCGCGCGTCGTGGATTATCCATCGGTGAGGGGGCCGGTTTTGCGCTGGTGGAAGGCGTGGCGTCCAGCCGTGCCGGCGTACATTTGCTGGGTTATGGTGAGAGCAGCGACGCGCACCACATGTCGACACCACATCCACAGGGCGAGGGTGCGAGTCGCGCGATGCGCGAGGCCCTGGATCGCGCGATGCTGATTCCCGCCGATATCGATTACATCAATTTTCACGGCACGGCCACACCGGCCAACGATCGCGCCGAAGATCATGCCGTGCACGAGGTATTTGGCGGAACCACTGCCTGTTCGTCAACCAAGGGATTCACCGGCCATACGCTGGGCGCGGCGGGAATGACCGAGGCGGCGGTCGCCTTGCTTTCGATCGAGCACGGATTCATTCCCGGCAGCCCCACCACCGAACATGTCGACCCGCAGAGCCGTTGCAATATCGTCCTCGCGGGTCGCAGGGCGCCGGTGAAACGCGTGATGAGCAACAGCTTTGGTTTTGGCGGAAGCAACTGCGTGTTGTTGTTCGGAAGCGCAGCCTGATGCGAGTTTCGATCGCCACGGTCGGTGTTTTGGCGCCCGGGCTGGCGGACTGGAAAGCGACGAAAGCCGTGCTCGCCAGTGAGGTTGCCTATGTCGCAGCAGCGCTTGAGCCGCCGCAACCAATTTGTCTCGCGCCGGCCGAACGGCGCCGCAGCAGCCCGACCGTGCGTCTGGCCATTGCGGCGGCCGAGCAGGCATTGGGTCAGACGTCGATCGTGCCACAGGATATGGCGATGGTGTTCTCGTCGTACGAAGCGGCCGGCGTCATTACCCACCAGCTGTGCGAGGCGTTGGCAGCGGGGCGTGAAGTGTCCCCCACCCAATTCCACAACTCAGTCCACAATGCGCCGAGCGGTTACTACAGCATCGCCATGAATGCCAGGCGTGCCGCAACCAGCATCTGTCGCGGGGAGTGGAGTTTTGCGGCCGGCTTGCTCAGCGCCGCGGCGCAGGCGGTTGCAGACGATGTCCCGGTACTCTACGTTTGCTACGATAGTCCGTTGCCATCTCCGGTTTGTGACGTCATGCCCGTGATCGAGTCGACGGCGATTGCGCTGGTTCTGGCGCCCTATGCAAGTTCCAATGCGCTGGCAACCTGGGATATTTCCATCAATCCGCGAACCGGCTTGACGGTGTGGCCAGAGTGGATTCCGCCAGCGTGGCATGCCAACGCCTGTGCACGCGGTTTTGCCGCGCTGGACTTGTTGGCTCATCCTCTGCGAAACGTGGCGATGGTGCCGCTCTCACCAGAACTCGATCTCAAGGTGATTCGATGTTAGCTGAGCTGGACAGCCAGGGCATCGCCGCACGCGTGCCGCATGCCGGCCGCATGTGCCTCCTGGATCGGGTGTTGCGTTGGGATGAAAGCAGTCTTCGCTGTGCCGCGATCTCGCACCGCGATGCCGACAATCCCCTGCGCGAGCCCGCAGGCCTCAGCACGCTGGCAGGCATCGAGTATGCGGCCCAGGCCGCTGCGGTGCACGGCTCGCTGCTTCATGGCGCAACAAGTCCCCGTAACGGCGTGTTGGCCGCACTCAAGAACGTAACGGCGACACGCCCCTGGCTGCACCAGGTCACGGAAGAAATCGAGGTAGAGGTGACCCTGTTGCACAGCGACGCGGCAGGCGGGATCTTTGCGTTTGCGCTTTTTGCCGGACGCGAAAGTCTAATGAGCGGACAATTTACGCTCATGTACGTCGATCGCGGCAAAAGCGGCAACGACTTTCGAGACGGGAACGTATGAAGCGTGCGTTGGTAACAGGAGGCAGCGGCGCCATCGGCGCGGCGATTTGCCGCGAATTGTCGGCGCGCGGATTTCACGTCGTGGTGCACGCCAACCAGCGGCTGACCGAAGCGGCGTTTCTTGCGGCGACACTGCGGGAGGGTGGCGGCAGTGCGGAAGCGGTGGCATTCGATGTATGCGACAACGCGGCGACCGCCCGTGCGCTGGCATTGCTTGTTGAGGCGGGGCCGATACAAGCGCTGGTCAACAATGCGGGCATTCACGACGACATGTTGATGCCGGCCATGGATGAGAAACGTTGGCGGCGGGTGATCGATGTGAGCCTGAACGGCTTCTACAATGTGACGCAGCCGCTCTTGATGCCGATGATACGTACCCGCTGGGGACGAATCGTCACCATCACTTCCGTGGCTGGATTGCTGGGCAATCGGGGCCAGGTGAACTACTCGGCCGCAAAAGCCGGTTTGCATGGCGCCACCAAGGCCCTGGCGCTGGAAGTGGCATCGCGCGGCATTACCGTCAACGCGGTCGCGCCGGGCGTCATCGAATCGCCCATGCTGGCAGAGGCCTTTCCGCCAGAACGCATCAAACAACTTGTGCCACTCGGGCGAGCCGGCCGGCCCGAGGAAGTGGCTGCAACGGTCGGCTTTCTGTGCTCGGAGCAGGCAGGGTATATATCCGGACAGGTCATCAGCGTAGATGGTGCAATGACGTGATGAGTCGCAGATTCCGTTGATCAAGACAGCCCCCGCACGCCAATGGCGCCGCGAACAGCAACCAGAAGGATCTAACCCATGCCAAGAGTCGAAATAAATACGGTGCCCGAGGCCGAGCGCCGTTGTGAGGTCTTTGTCATCGGCTGTGGCCCCGCCGGCTCAACCATCAGCACGCTACTGGCGGAAAGAGGTCGTGATGTGGCGGTCGTGGACAAGGATCGGCACCCTCGATTTCACATTGGTGAATCGCTGTTGCCACTCAATATGCCGATTTTGCAGAGGCTGGGAGTGTGGGAGGAACTGAATCAGATCGGCATCCGCAAGGACGCCGCCGAATTTGAATCACACCTGCATGGCAAGACGGTTTGTTTCGAATTTTCACAGGCATTTGACAAGCGCTGGCCGCATGCCTTTCAGGTGCGCCGGTCGGAATTCGATCACATGCTGCTACGCAATGCTGCAACCAAGGGCGCTCGCGTCCACGAAGGCGCGCGAGTAACCTCAGTCGAGTTCGGCAGTCTTGCCCGGAATGAAGATACCGTCGTCACGCTAAAGCTTGACGATGGGGCCACGCAAGTCTGGCGCACCCGTTTCCTGGTTGACGCGTCCGGGCGAGATACCTTTCTGTCTGACCGTTTCGGCATCAAGCGAAAAAACAGGAAACACGCCAGCGCGGCCGTGTTCGGCCACTTCCGAAATGCCCGCCGCAATCCCGGCAGCGCCGAAGGCAACATCACCATTGTCTGGTTTACCCACGGCTGGTTCTGGTTCATTCCGCTCAAGGACGGCACCACCAGTGTGGGTGCGGTTTGCTGGCCGGCATACATGAAGTCCCGCACCAGCGATCCGACCACGTTTTTCATGCAAACCATCGCCATGGCGCCCGAGATTTCCGCAAGACTTGCCGGCGCCGAACTCACGGCGCCGGTCACCGCGACCGGCAATTACTCCTACGCTTCCGAGCGCATGACGGGAGACGGCTACCTGATGGTCGGCGATGCCTGGGCATTCATCGATCCGGTTTTTTCCAGCGGTGTTTACCTGGCAATGAACAGTTCCATGCTTGGGGCCGACGTCGTCGACAACGTATTGAATGATCCCGCAAGCGCGCCGCGACTCTACCGTCAATTCGACCGCACGGTGCGTCGTGGCGTGGGCACTTTTTCATGGCTGATATATCGCATGACCTCGCCGGTAATACGCAAACTGTTCATGGCGCCGCGCAATGTCTTCGGCGTCCAGTCGGCCGTGGTTTCGCTGTTGGCGGGCGACGTGTTTCGCTCGGGCCCGGTTCGCCCGCGGCT
>CAYQKN010000104.1:0-13278 GCA_964417885.1 uncultured Burkholderiales bacterium
AAGTCCGCATCCGCGAGGATCAGGTTGGCCGACTTGCCGCCCAGTTCCTGGTGGACCCGCTTGACCGTTTGCGCGGCCGCCTTGGCCACCGCAACCCCTGCGCCGGTCGAGCCGGTAAAGGAAAGTTTCGTCACCGTCGGGTTGGCACAGAGTTCCTGGCCGATGGCCGGGGCCGAGCTCGCGGCACCGGTCACGACATTGAGCACGCCCTTGGGCACGCCGGCGCGAACCGCCAGTTCCACCATCGCCAACGCCGACAACGGTGTCTGCTCGGCCGGCTTCAATACCATCGTGCAGCCGGCCGCCAGCGCCGGGCCGGCCTTGCGGGTGATCATCGCGTTCGGAAAATTCCACGGCGTGATGGCGGCGCACACGCCGATCGGCTGCTTGATGACGATGAGGCGCTTGTCGGGCAGGTGCGGCGGAATCACGTCGCCATAAATGCGTTTGCCTTCCTCGGCAAACCATTCAATGAACGAGGCGCCGTAGAGGATTTCGCCCTTGGCCTCGGCCAGCGGCTTGCCCTGCTCGGTGGTGAGGATCAGCGCCAAATCATCGGCGTTGAGCAGGATCAGGTCGAACCAGCGGCGCAGAATCGCCGAGCGCTGCTTGGCCGTGAGGCCGCGCCAGGCCGGCAGCGCGGCCTTGGCTGCTTCGATTGCACGACGGGTCTCGGCCGCACCGCAGTCCGGCACGCTGGCGACAACGGTACCGTCGGCCGGATTGTCGACGTCGAACACCATGCCCGAATCGGCTTTCACCCACGCGCCGTCGATGAATGACTCGGTGCGCAGCAGGGACGGGTCCTTGAGGACGGGTATCGGGGAGGACTGGGGGGCGTTCATGCGGGACTCCTGGGGGCGTGCGGGGCATTCATGGTTGACTCCGGGGCGAGCCGGGCGCCGGCATCGAATGACGCGCGGCAGGCAAAAAGTATAGCGCGATGGCCGCGCCGGGCCATCATTGACCGGTCATACCTCAGCGATCAGCCGCCGTCCGCGCGCCGCGTCGATGCCAGTCTCTGGCCCACGCGCTGCCAGGCGAACCACCATACGACGACCGCCTGTGCCAGTGCGACCGGAATTTGCAGCCAGGTGTTTCCGCTGCCCAGCGGCAGTACCAGGTTGGCGACGACGGCGAGGTCGACCGCGTACAGCAGGCCGGGCAGCACCCAGTACAGCACCAGCATGTAGACCAGCGTGGTCGCTTCCGCGCGTTTCGGGCTGGGTGCGGCCAGGAACAGCATCAGCAGGCCGGCATCGCGCGCCGCCAGCAAGGTCAGTGGAATCGGTGTCGATGCCCACTCGCGCAGGAAAGTCGACGGCTCCGCGCCAGCGCCCAGCAGCGCAAAGGCGATCGCGCTGCCGGCGGCCACCAGCCAGGTCAGCGGCCAGCACGGCACTTCTTCCGCCGCGCGGCGCCACTGCTTCAGGTCCAGCTTGCGCAGCACGCGCCGTACCACCACCGGACTGGTCGGTTCGGTGAACAGCATCATGTAGGTCAGGCCGAGGCTCCACAGCATCAGGCTCAGCAGCACCGCGTGCAGCGCCGAAAAGCCGCTGCCGATGCCGGCAAAACCTGCGCTGTACACCGAGACGCAAAGCAGGAACAGCAGCCACAGCAGCGGAGTGGTGCGCACCGCCAGGCCCTGGCACATTGCCCGCCAGGCGCCGGTCACCGCCCATACCGCAAACAGGGCCGCCGACACCAGGCTGAAATTGGCGCCGTCGAAGGTCATGCCGTACCAGGTGACGGGCTTGGCCGATTCGATGCCCTGCGTCATCACGAACGGCACCACGTACAGCACCACGATGATGACCAGGAAGCCGACCGAGCGCCGGTGCTGCGGCACCCCTTTGCGCGAAATATGCAGCGCGGCGGCGATGCCGGATGCCTGCAGCATCACGGCCAGCAGCAGCGCGATCAGGGCAACCTTGGCGGGCGAGGCAATCGAGGTGGCCTGCGCGGTGGCCAGGAATACGGCCAGGCACACCAGTCCGCCGTACCAGGCAAAGGCAGTGGCGCCCAACAGCTTGCCCCAGGTCATGGTCCACGGCGACAGGATGGACAGGCGCTGCCAGTCCCAGGTCTTGTCGGCCATTTCGTCGAGGATCGAATTGGCGGCGAGCCGGGTACCCCAGAGGATGGTCAGCACGCCGAAGCCGGCCAGCGCGGTCCAACTGACGGTTTCGATTGCGTTCTCGCGGTTGATGGCGGATAGCGCCAGAAACGCAAGACCGAGCACGACCGGCATGGCGAGCAGCCGGTGCGGGGTGATTTCCAGCCACAGGTTGCGGCGCAGTTCCGGGTTCATCATGGCCGTTCTCCGCTGGTCGACTCGCCCGCCGCGCTCTGCATGGTGCGCAGGTAGGACTGGTGCAGGTTCTCGCGCTCGCTGGTGAAACTGCTGACCGCGAGGCCGGCCGAGACCAGCGCCTGCAGCAGCGCCGCATGTTCGGCCGGTTCCGGGCCGGCGGCGAACAGCGCCTCTGCATCAGTGCTGCTGATCACCTCGATGCCGGGCAGCGCGACGATGGCCGCGTCGATCGCGCTGCGGGTGGCCGGCGCCGCAAATCCGGCGCGCAGATGCACCTGTCCGATACCGGCGGTGGTGCTGTCGAGCGCGCGGCTGTCGACCATGCGGCCGCCGCGCATCACCAGCATATGGGTCGAATATTCGTCGAGTTCGGCCAGGATGTGCGAGGAAACAATCAGCGTCATGCCGCTGTCGCGCAGTTGCTTGAACAGGGTGGCGAGCTCATGCCGCGCCTCGGGATCGAGGCCCGAGGCGGGTTCATCGAGGATCAGCAGGCCCGGGGCGTGGATCAGCGCCTGGCCGATGGCCACCCGCTGGCGTTGCCCGCGCGAGAGGTCGCTGGCGGCCGCATCCAGCTTGGCCACCAGGTTGAGACGCTCGGCGGTGAAGGTGACGGCGCGATCGACCTGCGCCTCAGCCACGCCTTGCGAATGGGCGGCATAGGCCAGGCACTGGCGGACCGTCAGCGCGCCATAGAGGCCAAAGAAATCCGACAGGTAGCCGATGCGGCGGTGGCATTCGCGCGGATGCTCGAGCACATCGATGCCGTCGATATGGATGTCGCCGTCGAGCGGCTGGTCGAGTGCCGCCATGCAGCGCAGGAGGGTGCTTTTGCCGGCGCCGTTTGGCCCGACCAGGGCAGTGACGCTGCCGCGCGGCACGGTGAAGCTGATGTCGTCGAGTGCCCGCACGCCGGGATACTCGTAGGACAGGTTGCTGACGCGGACGACATCGGAGGTGTTCATGGGGCCTTCTTCATTGGAGGTTCATGGCTGCAGGTATGTGCCGCGCGCAGCCGCGCGTGCGGGTTTCGATGCGCCGCATTCAACCAAGTATCCACGCATTGCGTCGTGCCTTGGCGTCGATCGGTACGTCGCGCATCAGCAACGAACAAACCTGCGCGCCCATCGGCTGCAGGGTGACATCGAATTGCATCAGCTCGTCGCGGCGGAAAACGGCAAGCGCCAGTCGATCGCCGACCGCGTGGCCCTTGATCCGCCGCTCCAGCGAGGCGCCGGTCACGCGCAGGCCGTCAACCGCGATCACGATGTCGCCGGCCGACAGCCCGGCCGCCTGCGCGGCGCCGCCGTCGAAAACCTGCGAAAGCCGCGCATCGCCGTTGGCCTCGGTGGCGATCTTGGCGCCCAGCGAGGGCGGCACGGGATCGTCGGGCCGCACCTGTCCCGGCACTTTCCACTGCATCTCGATGGCAACCCAGTCGAACAGCGGCGCCAGGTCGATGTCGCTGGTGCCGTGCACCGCCTGCGCGAAAAAAGCGGCGAGATCGGTGCCTGCCACTCTGGACGCGACCGCCTCGAGTCCGCCTTCCGGCACACCGCGGCCGGTCTTGCCGAACTCCACCCACAGCGTGCGCATCACGTCATCGAGCGTTCTGGCGCCGGCGCTGTGGCGGCGGATGGTGAGGTCCAGCGCCAGGCCGACCATCGCGCCCTTCTGGTAGTAGCTGACGATGGCGTTGGGCGCGTTCTCGTCCTGCCGGTAATACTTCACCCAGGCGTCGAAACTTGAATCGGCCACGCTCTGCTTCAGGCGGCCGGCATGGGCGCTGACGCGGCCGATATTCTCCGCCACCAGCTCGAGGTAGGACAGCGGCTCGACCAGGCCGCAGCGGGCCAGCACCAGGTCATCGTAGTAACTGGTGAAACCCTCGAAAAACCACAGTTGCCGGGTGTAATTTTCCTGCGTCAGGTCGTAGGGTACGAACGCGGCCGGCTTGATCCGCTTCACGTTCCAGGTGTGGAAATACTCGTGCGAGGCGAGGCCCAGAAAGCGCCGGTAGCCGTGCGATATTTTCCGCTCGCCCGGAGAGGCGGACGGAAGGTCGTCACGGTTGCATATCAGCGCGGTCGAGGCGCGGTGTTCCAGCCCGCCGTAGCCATCGCCCACCGCCATCACCAGGAACCAGTATTCGGTCATCGGCGCCGTCGCCGTTTCCGGCTCGAACAGGCGGATCTGGGTTTCGCAGATTTTCTGCAAGTCGGCGCACAGTCGCGGCATATCCGCGCGGTGACGGCCGGTGATGGCGACATGGTGAGTCACGCCGCAAGCCTCGAAGCTGGCATGGGTGAAGGTGCCCATCTCGACCGGATGATCGATCAGCTCGTCATAACTGGCGGCGACGAAAGCGCCGAAGGGCATGCCGCCAGGCTCCAGCACCGGCGCGCCTTCCAGGCCGGATGCCGCGGAAAGCCGCGCCGGTGCTGGTTCTCCGGCCGGTGCCTTGTGCGGCATGGCCGTCGCCACCCGCCAGTGACGGTAGCGCTCACCGGCCGGCGCCGCGATTTCCAGTTCGCAGGGCGCACTTTCGCGGCCGAGCGGCAGCAGGAACACGCTGCTGCCGTTGAAAAAGCCGTGGGTTTCATCCAGGTGCGCAGCGCGCACCGACAGGTCCCAGGCGTAGACCTGGTAGCGCAGTGCAATGGTCTCGGCGGTCGGCGCGCATTCCCAGGTGGCCTTGTCGACCTTGGTCATGGCCAGCGGCTGGCCGCCGGCGCTGGCCTCGATCGACACAATGTGGCGGGCGAATTCACGGATCATGTAGCTGCCGGGGATCCAGGCCGGCAATGTGAAGCGCTGGCCGCCGGCGTCCGGCTTCGCCAGCGTGAGCGTGACTTCATACAAGTGGGCGGCGGGGTGGATCGGCTGGATGCGGTACTGGATCGCGCTGGTGTGCCGGCGGATCGGGGCGGCGTGCGGGGAATTCATGTTGCCAAGGTTACCGAAAAAAGCATCGGCCGGCGCGGATTCGATTATGATTCCCGGGTCATTTTTCGCATTTGTCCCCGGCATTTCCCAAGGAGTTCACATGAAGCTACCAATCGCCGCCGCCCTCGCCGCCGCACTGGGCCTGGCCGCCGCCATCAGCCCTGCCGAACTCGGCGCCAAGACGCTGCGCTGGGCCAGCCAGGGCGACATTGCCACCCACGACCCGCACGCGCAGAACGAGTCGTTCAACAACCAGTTCAACGGCCAGATCTACGAGCAGCTGCTGGTGCGCGACAAGAACATGAAGCCGATTCCCTCACTGGCCACCGAGTGGAAGCAGACTTCGCCGACCACCTGGGTGTTCAAGTTGCGCCAGGGCGTGAAATGGCACGACGGCAGCAACTTCACCGCCGACGATGTGGTGTTCTCGATCACGCGCGCCCAGGCCGACACCTCCAACATGAAGGTATACGGCAACGCCATCGGCAAGCCGAGGAAGATTGACGACTACACGGTCGAGCTGACCACGCCGGTGCCCAACCCGGTGCTGGTCGACATGGTCAGCGCCGGGAATATTTTCATGATGTCCAAGGCCTGGTGCGAGAAGAACAAGGTTGAAAAGCCGCAGGACTTCAAGAACAAGGAAGAGACTTTCGCCATCCGCAATGCGATGGGCACCGGCGCGTTCATGCTGGTTACGCGCGAACCCGACGTGAAGACGGTGCTGAAGAAGAATCCCAACTGGTGGGGCATCAAGGAAAAGCGCTTCGAGGGCAATGTCGACGAAGTGATCTACACGCCGATCAAGGCGCAGGGCACCCGCGTTGCCGCGCTGCTGTCGGGCGAAGTCGATTTCATCCTCGACCCGCCGGTGCAGGACCTCGACCGGCTGAAGCAGCAGAAGGCGCTGAAAATCTACGAGGGCCGCGAGAACCGCATCATTTTCATCGGCATGGACCAGGCGCGGGATGAATTGCTCTACTCCAATGTCAAGGGCAAGAATCCGTTCAAGGACAAGCGCGTGCGCCAGGCGCTGTACCAGGCGGCCGATGTCGACGCACTGAAAAAAACCGTGATGCGCGGCCTGTCGGTGCCGACCGCGATCAATGTGTCCAATCCTTCCGCGGCTGGCATTCCCGCCGCGATGGACAAGCGCTATCCGCTGGACCTCAATGCGGCGAAAAAGCTGCTGGCCGAGGCGGGCTATCCGAATGGCTTCGAAGTGACCATGGACTGTCCGAACGATCGGTACATCAACGATGAAAAAATTTGCGTGGCGCTGGCGGCGATGTGGTCGAAGATCGGCGTCACGGTCAAGGTCGCGGCGCTGCCCAAGGCCAATTACTTCCCCAAGGTGCAGAAGCTCGACACCAGCATGTACATGCTCGGCTGGGGCGGCGCGACCACCGATGCCATCTTTACCCTGAAGCCGGTTCTGCACAGCCGCAACGACAAGGGGGCGGGCGAGTACAACTGGGGTAACTACAAGCTGCCCGAGTTCGACGACCTGATCGACCGGGCCGAAGGTGAAATGGATCTGCCGAAGCGCCAGCAGATGATCAACCAGGCGATGAAGATGCACCACGACAACGTGCTGCACATTCCGCTGCACCTGCAGGTGATCCCGTGGGCGTCGAAGTCGACGGTCAGCGTGGTGCACCGGCCGGACAACTGGCTCGAGACCACCTGGATCCGGATACAGTAGGTTTCTGCGCGCCAGTGATTGCGGGGCGGCGGAGACCGGCCCCCGCACCGAGTTTCCCAACCGAAAGGCCGTCATGACGATGCGCGCAATGCTGGCATGCCTGCTGATCGGCCTGGTCCCGACCGCGGCGGCGGCCAAGACCTTCCGCTGGTCTTCGCAGGGGGATGCCGCGACCCACGATCCGCACGCGCAGAACGAAGGCGTCAACAACCAGATCAACGGCCAGATCTACGAGCAACTGCTGTCGCGTGACCGCAACCTGAAGCCGGTGGCGAGCCTCGCCACCGCATGGAAGCAGCTGTCGCCGACGGTCTGGGTATTCACCCTGCGCAAGGGTGTGACCTGGCAGGACGGCTCGGCCTTCACCGCCGATGACGTGGTGTTTTCCGTCATCCGCAGCCAGCATGACGCGTCGAACATGAAGGTGTTCGGCACCGCGGTCGGCAAGCCGCGCCGGATTGACGACCACACGGTCGAGTTCACCACGCCGGTGCCCAACCCGGTGCTCTTGGATATGTTGAGCTCGGGCAATATTTTCATCATGTCGAAAGCCTGGTGCGTGAAGCACCGGGTGGAGAAGCCGCAGGACTACAAGAGCGGCGAGGAAACCTACGCCGCCCGCCACGCCATGGGTACCGGGCCGTTCATGCTGGTGGCGCGTGAGCCCGATGTGAAGACCGTGCTGAAAAAGAACCCGAACTGGTGGGGCATCCGCGAGGGCCGCTTCGAGGGCAACGTGGACGAGGTGGTGTACCGGCCGATCAAGCAGGCCAGCACACGCATTGCCGCGCTGCTGTCGGGCGAGATCGATTTCGTGCTCGATCCGCCGGTGCAGGATGTGCAGAAACTGCGCCGTGAGCCGTCGCTGAAGGTGCTGGAAGGGCGCGAGAACCGGATCGTGTTCATCGGCATGGACCAGGCGCGCGACACGCTGCTCTATTCAACCGTGAAGGGCAGGAATCCGTTCAAGGACCGACGGGTGCGGCTGGCGCTGTACCAGGCGGTCGACGTGGAGGCGCTCAAGTCGACGGTCATGCGCGGCCTGGCCATTCCGACCGCGGTGCTGCTTTCCTCGGCAAAGGCTGCCGGCATTCCGGATGCGATGGACCGGCGCTATCCGCTGGACCTGAACGCGGCGAAAAAACTGCTGGCCGAGGCGGGCTACCCGAATGGCTTCGGCGTCACCCTCGATTGTCCCAACGACCGCTACGTCAACGACGAGAAAATCTGTGTCGCGCTGGCGGGCATGTGGGCACGGATCGGTGTGGACGTAAAGGTCAACGCCATCAGCAAGACCACCTATTTCCCCAAGCTGCAGAAGCTGGACAGCAGCCTCTACCTGCTCGGCTGGGGTGGCGCCACCACCGACGCCATCTTCACCTTGAAGCCGGTGCTGCACAGCCGCAACCGCAGCGGTGCCGGCGAGTACAACTGGGGCAACTACCGGGTGCCGGAACTGGACAGCCTGATCGATCGTGCCGAGGGCGAAACCGACCCGGCGAAGCGGCAGGCGCTGATCATCGCGGCCATGCAGCGGCATCACGACGATGTGCTGCATATTCCGCTGCACATCCAGATCAGTCCCTGGGTGTCGAAGGCGTCGGTCGGCGTTGGCCACCGTGCCGACAACTGGGTCGAGGTTGCCTGGGTCAGGATGTAGCGGCCGGCCCGGGTTTCGGCGGCAAGCGGCAATACGTATTTCAACGAGGAGGCGAAGATGGCATTGCGCACACTGCTGGTCTGTCTGTTCATCGGGCTTGTATCCACCGCGTCGGTGGCGAAAAATTTCCGCTGGTCCTCGCAGGGAGATGCGGCCACGCTCGATCCGCACAGCCAGAACGAGACCTTCAACAACGGCATCAACAATCTCGTCTACGAATATCTGCTGACGCGCGATCGCAACCAGTTCGCCAAATTCGTCCCCGGGCTGGCGGTGTCGTGGACCAATACGTCGCCGACGACGTGGGTGTTCAAGCTGCGGCAGGGGGTGAAATTCCACGATGGCACGCCGTTCACCGCCGACGACGTGGTGTTCTCGTTCAACCGCGCGCGCGAATCGACGGTGACGTTCCGCCTCTATTCGACGCAATGCGGCATTGCCAAGAAGATCGACGACTACACGGTGGAATTCACCACGCCGGTGCCGAACCCGGTGATGCTGGATACGGTGCGCAACATCATGATCATGAGCAAGGCGTGGAGCGAAAAGAACGGTGTCACCAAGCCGCTGGATTACATCCGCAAGGAAGAATCGTTCGCCACCCGCAATGCGATGGGTACCGGCCCGTACAAGCTGGTGGCGTGGGAGCAGGGGGTGAAAATCCTGCACCGGAAAAATCCCGACTGGTGGGGGGTGAAGACCAACTACACCGGCAATATCGAAACCATCGACTACCGGCCGATCTCGAACGGCGCCACGCGCATGGCGGCGCTGAAGTCGGGTGAGATCGATTTCGTCCTCGACCCGTCGGTGCAGGACGTTTTGCGCTTGCGCAATGACCCGGACATCAAGATCTGGGAAGGACACGAGCAGCGGCTGATCTACGTCGGTTTCGATCAGGAGCGCGATGAGCTGCTTTACGCCGATGTGAAGGGCAAGAATCCGTTCAAGGACAAGCGCGTGCGCCTGGCGTTGTACCAGGCCATCGATACCGAAGCGCTGAAGACTTCCGTGATGCGCGGCCTGTCGATTCCCACCGCAATCCCGCTGCCTGCAGGCTTGGCGGCGGGTGTGCCGGCCAGCCTCGAGAGGCGCCCGCCATTCAGTGTGGCGGCGGCAAAGAAACTTCTTGCCGAGGCCGGTTACCCAAATGGCTTTGGCTTCACCCTGCATTGCCCGAATGACCGCTACGTCAATGACGAGAAGCTGTGCGTGGCCATCGCCGGCATGTGGGCCAAGCTCGGCATCAATGCGCGGGTCGAAACCATGACCAAGGCGAATTTCTTTCCCAAGGTGCAGAAGCGCGATACCAGCGCTTTCCTGGCCGGCTGGGGCGGCGGCGCCACCGACGCGATTTTTATCCTGAAGCCGGTGCACCACAGCCGCGACGGCAAGGGGGCGGGCGATTCAAACTATGGCAATGCCAAGAACGTCGAGCTCGACAACCTGATCGACAAGCTGGAAGGCGAGATGAACCTGCCTGAGCGGCAGAAAATGATCGACGCCGCCACCAGGCTGATGCAGGACGAAGTGCATGTGATCCCGTTGCACCGGCAGATGATTCCCTGGGCCTCGCGCAGGAACGTGACCGTGATTCACCGGCCGGACAATTTGCCGGACTTGCATTGGATCGTCATCAAGTAATCCGCGTCAGGCCAAATTCGACAGCCAGCTGAAAGCGCCCGCCACCGCAAGGTAGCGGGCGCATTTGCCCAGCGCCAGCGCGAGCAACGCCAACCATGGGTTGACGCGCAGCCAGCCCGCCGCGACGCACAGGGCATCGCCAATCAGAGGCACCCACGAAAGCAGAAGCGCCCATTCGCCGTGTTTGCGCATCCAGCTGAGCGCGCGCTGCTGCGCGGGCCTGAGGGTGGCTCCATCGCGTTGCGGAATCAGGCGGCCGATGAGATAGGACGTCATACCGCCTGCGGTGTTGGCGATGGTGGCGACAACAATGCACTGCCAGAACAGCGACGGATACTTCGCCAGCACACCAAGCAGGACGATCTCGGAATTGCCCGGCAGTATCGTCGCTGACAGAAATGCCGAGGCGGCGAGTCCCCAGAGGCCGGCATCCGGCGAAAAATCAAACATGGTTTCTCGTCATGTCTGCCTGAAACGCTAGCACTGGCGCGGCTTCCAGGCCGGAAATGCCCGGAAAGCCGCGCCAGTACTAGGCTTTTATCAGTTCATCTTCAGCAATGACTTCGTTAGCCGCCAGATCGCGACGCGCGCGCAGCGTCTCGTAGTACGGTGTGAAATCCGGCTCGGTGGCGTCGAACAACTGCGTGAAACTGTCGATGACGAAGTAGGTTTCCTGGAAGGTGTCGATCTTGTAGTTCGACTGCATCACCCGCATCAGGTCGAACTTGATGCGATGCGGCTTCGGGCTTTCGACACAGTAAGGCAGTTCGCCGCCCGATGACAAAATGCCCGCGCCGTAGGTACGCAGACCTTTTGGTGTCGCAATCAGGCCGAACTCGACCGTGTACCAGTAGAGCCGCGCCAGGTAGTCCAGCGCGTTCAGTCCCTTGGCCTTCACGCCGCCCTTGCCATAGGCCTCAAGATAATCGGCAAACACCTTGTTGAACAACAGCGGCACGTGACCGAAGAAATCGTGAAAGATGTCCGGCTCGACGATGTAATCGAACTCCTCCGGATTGCGCAGCCACACCGACACCGGGAAACGGCGGTTGGCGAGGTGGGTGAAAAACACATCGTCGGGCAGCAGACCCGGCACCGCGACCAGCGTCCAGCCGGTAGCGGCCATCAGTTTCGTGTTGATTTCATCGAAGCGCGGGATGCCGCTGCCGAAATTGAGCGTCGCCAGCACGTCGCAGAATTCATCACAGCCGTACTGCGGCACCAGCACCGACTGGCGCGCATACAGGCGCTTCCACAGGTCCTGCTCGGCGGCGGTATAGCGCGAGTAGTCCTGGTCGACGGTGTAGTCCGGCTTGATTTGCGAATAGTCGCCACGCAGGGCGTGATCGGTCTGCCCCGCCACTACTTGGCTCCCGCCTTGGTGATTCGATTCCGGATCGCGCCGAATATGGTCTCGCCGTGGTGATCAAACATGTCGATCTCGACCTCGTCGCCGAAGCGCAGGAAATCCTCCTTCGCCGCACCCAGCTCGACCTGTTCCACCAGCCGCTTTTCCATGATGCAGGCGTAGCCGGTAGCCTTGTCGTGATTGGATACGGTGCCGGAGCCGATCAGCGTGCCGGCCATCAGCGGCCGCGTTTTGGCGGCGTGCGATACCAGGTCAAGCAATGAGAACGTCATGTCGTCGGCCGCGTTGGGATTGCCGAACCACTGGCCGCGCACGTGGCACACCAGGCGGTAATCGAGCTTGCCGGCGCCTTTCTCGTCGCTCCACGCGCCGCCCAGTTCGTCCGGCGTGACGGCTACCGGCGAGAGCGCATTGAGGCCCTTGCTGTTGACGAAGCCGAAGCCCTTGGCCAGTTCGGCGGGAATCAGTTTGCGGAAGGATATGTCGTTGATCAGCACCACCAGGCGGATCGCCTCGGCGCATTCGGCCGGGGTCGCGCCCATCTTCACGTCACCGGTGATGACGCCGACTTCACCCTCCAGGTCCACCCCCCAGTCTTCGGACAGCACCTCGACGTCATCGCGCGGGCCGAGCATGGAATCGCCGCCGCCCTGGTACATCAGCGGATTGGTGTAGAAGCTTTCCGGCACGGTGTCGTTGCGGGCACGACGCACGCGCTCGACGTGCGACAGATAAGCCGAGCCGTCCAGCCACTGGTGGGTGCGCGGCAGCGGTGCGGCCACCTTGCCGTCGTCCAGCGCCTGGCGAAAATCGATGATCGGCCGGTCGGTGCCGCAGTCGATGGCTTCGAACTCATTGATCAGCAGCCGCTCGACCGCGTGCCAGTGCTCCAGCGCGTACTGCATGGTCGGTGCGATGTCCGGCACCGCGATGGCGCGGGTCAGCGCTTCGTTGACCAGCAGCAGCGTACCGTCGCGGGTGGGGCCTTTGAGGGAGGCGAGTTTCATGGGTTGGTATCCTGTGTTTGTGACCATCCGGCACGTCGAGGCCGGACTCGGGTTACGCTATCTTTGCCGATTCAAATCCGGCCCACGCCAGGTCGTAATCGCGCTGCAGTGCCGGCGTGTTCATGGCAAATGCGCTGGGTTCAAACACATAGCGGCTTTCAAACATGAACGCCAGCGTGTTGCCCTGATAGACCGGCGCCAGCGCTTCCGCCGAGGCCTTGTCGAACGTTGCCCGGTCCGGCCCATGCGCGGAAAAACAGTTGTGCAGCGATCCGCCGCCCGGCCGGAAGCCGGCGGCCTTGGCGTCGTACACGCCGTGGATCAGGCCCATGTATTCACTCATCAGGTTGCGGTGGAACCAGGGCGGGCGAAAGGTGTGTTCGGCCACCATCCAGCGCGGCGGGAAGATGACGAAGTCGACGTTCGCGGTGCCGGCGGTTTCCGACGGCGAGGTCAGCACGGTGAATATCGACGGGTCACAGTGGTCGAATGACACGCTGTTGATGGCGTTGAAGCGCGCCAGGTCGTATTTGTAGGGGAAATAGTTGCCGTGCCAGGCGACCACGTTCAGCGGTGATTGCGGCGCGGTGCAGGTCCACAGCCGGCCGCCGAATTTGGCGACGATGTCGA
>CAYQKN010000105.1:0-13109 GCA_964417885.1 uncultured Burkholderiales bacterium
GGCCTAAGCCCCATGAAGAGACCGCTGCCACACCCGGGCTCGAGCACCTGGCCGGCGGCGCCGGGAAGGCGCAGCGGGACTCGCTGGCGGGCGCGATGCGGGCAATCTACCTGCCGCTGCCGCGCGCCGATTCCGCCGTGCTGTCGCGGGCGGTTCTGGGCGCAGCAAGACTGATACAACCCCATGGCTGACAGACTGCTTTGGGAGCGCGAAGGGCGGGACTGGCCGCACCGCGGCGCCAGCCGCTTCGTCGAGGCGGGCGGCATCCGCTGGCATGTGCAGATCCCCGACGCGCCGGCGGGACAATCGGTTGCGCTGCTGCTGCACGGGACCGGTGCGGCCACCCATTCCTGGCGTGGACTGCTGCCGTTGCTGGCGGAGAGATTCGCCGTGGTCGCGCCGGACCTGCCTGGTCACGGATTCAGCGGTGAGCCCGCTGACCGCGGATTCTCGCTGCCGCACATGGCTGCATCGCTTGATGCATTGCTGAAGGCGCTCGGCGTGCGTCCGGCGATCGCGGTCGGACACTCTGCCGGCGCGGCCATCCTGGCCAGAATGTGCCTTGACCGTACCATCGCGCCTCAGCACCTGGTCAGTCTGAATGGCGCATTGCTGCCGTTTGGCGGACTGCCGGGGGAACTGTTTTCGCCGATGGCAAGATTGCTGTCGCGCTCGTCGCTGGTGCCGCGCCTGTTTTCATGGCGGGCGGCGAATCCGGTGGTGCTGAATCGACTACTCAGCGGCACCGGGTCAATGCTGGATGCGCAGGGCAGTGCCTTGTACGGGACCGTCATCCGCAATGCCTGCCATGCCTCCGCCGCGCTGCAGATGATGGCGCAGTGGGACCTGCGGCCGCTGCGCGCTGCGTTGCCGGGCCTGCGCGATTGCGCGGGTGAACTGACAATCGTGGTTGGTGGCAATGACCTGGCCGTCGACCCCGCCGATGCGGAGGTGGTCTGCCGGATGGTGCCGGGTTCGATCCTGGTCCGGCTGCCGGGCCTCGGCCACCTCGCCCATGAAGAGCAGCCTGCACTGATCGCCGAGATCATCAACCGCCTGACGGTCCGGGATGCGGTGCGACATGATTGAGCCGCGGGAAATCGTGCACGATTCACGGCCGCACGCGGTGGTCATCGGTTCCGGCTTTGGCGGTCTGGCAGCGGCGATCAGACTCGGCGCCAGGGGTTACCGGGTCACGGTCCTGGAAAAACTCGATGCACCAGGCGGCCGCGCGTATGTCTACCGGCAGCAGGGCTATACCTTTGATGCCGGGCCGACCATCGTCACCGCGCCGTTCCTGTTCGAGGAACTTTGGACGATGTGTGGCCGGCGGATGTCCGACGAGATTGACCTGCGGCCGATAACGCCGTTTTACCGCATGCGTTTCGACACCGGCGAGGTGTTCAACTACACCGGTGATGCCGACCAGATGCGCCAGGAAATCGCCAGATTTTCCGCTGAAGACGTCGCCGGCTATGAGCGGTTCATGCAGGCTGCGGAAGAAACCTATCGCGTTGGCTTCACCGAACTCGGCCATGTGTCGTTTGATTCATGGATCAGCATGTTGCGGGTATTGCCCGACATGGTTCGATTGAAAAGCTATCGCACCGTGTATGGGCTGGTATCGGCTTTCATCCGCGATCCGCGATTGCGCATTGTGTTGAGCTTCCACCCGCTGCTGGTCGGCGGCAATCCATTCGCAACAACATCCATCTATTGTCTGATTGCCTTCCTCGAGCGGCGCTGGGGCGTGCATTTCGTCATGGGCGGCACCGGACGCCTGGTCGGCGGCATGGTGGGACTGATTGCCGGCCAGGGAAACCGGCTGCGGCTGAATGCGGAGGTGTCACGCATCGATGTCGTGGCGGGAAGGGCTACCGGAGTGGTCCTGACGAGCGGGGAACGGATTGATGCGGCCATCGTCGTCTCCAATGCGGATTCGGCGTGGACCTATCGTCACCTGGTGGCGCCGCAGTGGCGCAAGCGCTGGACCAACAGAAAGATTGAAAAAGCGCGCTATTCCAACAGTCTGTTTGTCTGGTACTTTGGAACCCGGCGCCAATACCCGGACGTCGCACACCACACAATCCTGCTGGGACCGCGATATCGCGAACTGCTCGACGATATTTTCACCAGCAAGCGGCTTGCCGAAGACTTCAGCCTCTATCTTCACCGGCCGACGGCAACCGACCCTTCCCTCGCGCCTGCCGGCTGCGATGCATTCTATGTTCTGTCGCCGGTGCCGCATCTGGGCAGTGGCACCGACTGGAGCCAGGTGGCCGAGCGCTACCGCAAGGCCATCGAACGCGCGCTCAGCGATACCCTGCTGCCCGGGCTGGAGTTGGAAATTGCGACCTCGCGCATTCTGACGCCGCAGGATTTTCATGACCGCCTGAATTCGATCAATGGTGCGGCATTCGGTCTGGAGCCGGTGCTGACGCAAAGCGCCTATTTCCGGCCCCACAACAAAAGCGAGGAAGTCGAAAACCTGTTCCTGGTCGGCGCCGGTACCCATCCTGGCGCCGGATTGCCCGGCGTGCTGTCTTCAGCCCGTGTTCTGGACGGAATTGTTCCCGATGCGCGCCAGTTCCGCTAGGCGCGCCTTTCAGCGCGACAATGCTGCCGCGGATATTGCCGCCTGCCGGCAGATGCTGCGCGAGAATTCCAGGACGTTTTTCGCCGCCTCGCTGTTGCTGCCGGCGGGTGTGCGCGAGCCGGCTTCGGCACTTTACGCATTCTGTCGCCTTGCAGACGACGCAGTCGACGTGGACGCAGGCGAAAGCCGTGGCGCGAAGCAGCGCGCCGTCGATCAGCTTCGTGATCGCCTGCGGCGCATTTACGCCGGCGTGCCGGTGGATCATGTCGCCGACCGGGCTTTCGCGCACGTCATCGAGCAGTACCGGATCCCTGCCGTGCTGCCGGAAGCGCTGCTTGAGGGATTCGAGTGGGATGCGTGCAGCCGGCAGTACCAGGACATTTCCAGCCTCCATGCCTACGCAGCCCGGGTCGCCGGAACTGTCGGCGCGATGATGTCGCTGATCATGGGGGCGCGCGCTCCCGGTGCACTGGCTCGTGCCTGCGATCTCGGCGTGGCGATGCAATTGACCAACATCTCGCGGGATGTCGGCGAAGACGCGCGCGCCGGCCGCCTGTACCTGCCGCTGGATTGGTTGCAGGAAGCCGCAATTGACAAGCAGGCCTGGCTGGCAGCGCCCCATTTCAGCCCGGCGTTGGGCAAGGTGGTGGGCCGCCTGCTCGGCCAGGCCGATGTCCTGTATGACCGCGTCGCCGCCGGCGTCGCCATGTTGCCGGCGGGTTGCCGCCCCGGCATCAATGCGGCGAGGTTTCTATATGCGGAAATCGGCCGGGAAGTTGAGCGCGCCGGCATGAATTCGGTTTCGGCTCGTGCCGTGGTGCCGGGCAGGCGCAAGGCGCGGTTGCTCGCCCACGCCCTGGTCGCAGCCTCTGAATGCGCGAGCCAGGATCAACCGGTTATGCCAGAGTGCAGGTTTCTGGTCGATGCCGTCGAGCAGAGCGTCCCCCAGCACGACTGCGTGCCGGATGCGATGCTGCCTTGGTGGAGGCTGCAGGATCGCGCGACGTGGATGATTGGTCTTTTCGAACGCATGGAACAGCGCGATCGTCTTGAGCGCGCGACGCGGTGACGATCCGGTCTGCAATCAACGCCGCAAAGGAAACGGGAACAGCATGGACCCAGAATACTACGGGTTGATTGAAATGGGCCTTGTATTCAGCCTGGCGCTGGCCTGGGGATTCTGGGAGCTGCATGCATTGCGGCGGGATCGGAAAAAAACGATGCGGATCGCGGGCCGGGTACCGATGTGAAGCGCCCGTCACCGCCGCCTTGACAGCTAGCCGGCGTGTCAGCGGCTGCGCGTGGCGGGGCCGGTGCGGCGCGGCATCCTGAACGGCAACATCGCCTGCACCCACGGGGATCGAAATCGATCCAGCGACAGGCTCTCATGGATGGCCTGCACCATTTGCGAGCCATGCGGCATTGAGACAAGCGACCGGGCGTAGAACGGACCGTCCTCAAGCGTCGATATCTGCATTCCGGTTGTATCCGCAGCACCTGGACCGATGTTGCGCGTTGTCCGTGGCAGTCCCCACTTCGAGTTTGGCAAGGCGATCGGTTTCGACTGCGCATTCGGATCAATCGGCCGGCTGGAAAGCTGCCCGACGCCATGCGGCGCATACCGCCGCGCGAGGAAGAATGTCGATCCATCCAGCCGACGTATGTCATACAGCACTGCCGTATCGGCGGCGTTTGGTTCGCCGCCGGCCGAACGCGGCAGTTTGACCCGGGACCATTGCCAGGTCCGGAAAGCGTTTTCCAGCGGCGCGTCGCCGGCATTGGAGGCGAAGTACGCCGCTCCGTGCCAGGCAAGCTGGGGCGAGGCCAGCTTCACGCTGACATGGGCACAGGGTGAGATCGGCCGCCAGCGATGCAAGCCTGCATCGTCAAGCACATGGCATTCCTGGTTGAGCGCCTCGGGGTATAGAACAACCTGTCCGCGGATCCGCTGCGGCCATGGCGCGCTGACTTCGTCAAAGTCAATCACCAAATTCTGATCGCGCCAATGCATGGCGCTGGGTCCGATGCGGAATGAGGTTTGATTGCGCTCGACAGATCCGCTGCCGCGCTCGGTCATCGCCCAGAGGTTGCGTCGTTTTCCGTACAGCGCGACGTTCAGCGAACAATGGTTCATCGGGTCGGCACCGGCATCACCGGCACGGCGTCGCGCAAATGCATAGTAGGGCGAAAACACGCTGCCGGCGAACGCGATGATGGTCAGGCCATGCTCGCCATCGTCGCTCACGGCGTCGACATACCACCAGACATAGCCATTGCGTGGAACGGCTTCGTCGAATACCGGTCCGCCATCAGCGCCTGCACGGCGAGGCGGCCCGAGATTGCCGCCATCGCAATCCCCGGCCCCGGATGCGCGCTGCCCCCTGCCAGGTAAAGCCCCGCCAGTCTGGTCCGCGCGTGTGGTCGTTGAAACGATGCCATCCAGCCGTGCGAGGCCCGGCCGTAAAGTGCTCCGCCCGTTGCCGGGTAGAGCCGGTTCCAGTCCGCTGGTGTGGTTACGGTGGCTGCACCCGGGTGGCGGCGCAGGATCAAGCCGCAACGCGACAGCTGGTTGAATGTCGTCTCTTCGCATGCAGCAATCTCCGATTCGTTGTATTCATGCAGGTCGCCATTTGGCGGTGCGTTAACCAGAACCAGCAGACGCTCCAGCCCGGGTTGGCCGACTTCCGCAGCCACGCCGCGATCCTGGGCACAAACATAGACTGACGGCTCAGCCGGCAGCCGCTGGCGGCGGAAAATGTCTTCAAATTCCGCAGAATAGTTGCGGGAAAAGAAAACGTTATGTCGCTGCAGGGGAAACCCGCTTGCCGCCGCCGTCATGGTCCAGGTGAGGGCCGACAGTGACCGCGCCTTGACCGGTGTTGGCCGGACGGAAGATGCCGCAGCGTTGCCGAACAGGGCGCGCGCGACGGCATTGCTATCGACGCAGGCGATGACCGCATCGGCCTCGAAACGCACAGCCTGGCCGTCTACTGTTGCAAGCAGTCCGCTGGTGCGGCCGTTTGCCGTCGCAATTTCAACGACGTCCGCATCAAAATGAAACCTTACCCCCAGCTTGCGTGCGAGCTGCTCCAGCGCGCCGGCCACCCGCTGCATGCCGCCTTCGACCAGCCAGACTCCCTGCTGTTCGACATGGGCCACCAGCATCAGTGTGGCGGGGCACTGATAGGGTGATGAACCGCAATAGGTGGCATAGCGGCCAAACAATTGCTGCAGGCGTGGATCGCGGAAATGCTGCTGCAATGCCTGCTGCATGCTGGTGAAGGGCGAGATCTGCAACAGATCCCGCAAGCCGGCCATGCCGCGCGCAGCGGCTTGGGCGACGAGGCCTGGCATGCTGGGGCGCTGATGTCTGATGAAGGACGCTTCGAGCGCGCGATAAATTCGCGCGGCGCGCGTGCTGAACTCGATGAAGGCCCTGGCTTCCCGGGCGCCGGCAAAGTCGCCGATGGCATCTGCCGATCGCTGCAGGTCGGCGTACAGATCAAGACGCGCATGTTCATTCCATGCATGCCGGGCGAGAATATCGGCTGGTGTCAGCCGGATATGCGCATCGAGCGACTCCCCAAGCGCGCTGAAAATTTCCTCAAAAATGTTGCGCATGGTGAAAACCGTGGGTCCGGCATCGATAAACGAGCCGTCAACGTTCAGCTGGCGCATTTTCCCGCCGCTGCGGGATGCGCGGTCGAACACTGTGACTTGCACACCCCGGGACGCCAGTTCCAGTGCGGCGACCAGCCCCGCCATGCCAGCACCAATGATCGCGATTCGATCGTCCCGCATTACTGGCACTGCGTTCCCCCTCACTTTTTCACCGTGTTCAATTTGTGTTTGACGACAACTGGACACAAGTGTATAACAAAAATGACACATTAAAATGTCAGATAAAAATGACATTCCTTTCGTCGTATCCGCCTAGAGGGGCAACCATGGGTGCAAATGATCAGGTCGAACAGGCAATGGCAAATGCGGTTGAGTACAGTCTGGCGGCATCACTGGCCAGCGTGATCACGCCCGATGCGCCGCCGCTGCTGGCGGCGGCGATGCGGCATGCGGTTTTTCCCGGCGGTGCACGCATGCGTCCCCGGCTCAGCCTTGCCGTGTCCTGCGCATGCGGCCAGGATGATCCTGCGGTCGCGTGCGCGTCTGCGGCTGCCATTGAACTCATTCATTGCGCGTCACTGGTGCATGACGACTTGCCCTGCTTTGACGACGCGCCCACGCGCCGCGGCAAGCCATCCGTTCACCGTGCGTTCAGTGAACGACTGGCGGTGCTTGCCGGTGACGCGCTGATCGTTCTTGCATTTGAAAGCCTGGCACGCGGTGCGGCCTCAAAACCGGACCGGATGGCGGTGTTGATCGGGATTCTGGCGCGCTCGGTTGGGATGCCGCTGGGCATTGCGGCAGGGCAGGCGTGGGAAAGTGAGCCGCTGGTTTCCCTGTCTGCATACCAACAGGCGAAAACCGGTGCGTTGTTCTCGGCAGCGACCATGTCCGGGGCCGCAGCTGCCGGCTGCCGGCCCGAGGATTGGCGCATGCTGGGTGAGCGGCTTGGTGAAGCGTACCAGGTGGCGGACGATATTCGTGACGTCGCCGGCAAGGCCGAGGAACTGGGCAAGCCGATCGGACGCGACGTCGCGCTGGGCCGGCCAAGCGCTGCACGCGAACTTGGGCTGCAGGGCGCGATTAGCCGACTCGACTACCTGGTAAGCGGTGCCCTGGACTCGATTCCTGCGTGTCCCGGCAATGTTGAACTGCAGTCCTTGATCCGCCGCGAGGCGGATGGGTTGCTGCCGGCGGGACTGGCGCGCCGCGCAGCCTGATACCGGCAATGCAACAGGCTGCGGTTTTGCCGATGCCCTGGCTGACGCGCCTTCGGATGGCGCGCGACCGCCTGCTGGGAAATGCCGCATTTCAACGCTGGGCGGCGTCCTTTCCACTGACACGACCGATCGCGAGGAAGCGGGCGCGGGCCTTGTTCGACCTGGTCTCGGGATTTGTTTATTCGCAGATCCTGCTGGCCTGCGTTCGCCTGAACCTGTTCGACATCCTGAGTCGGGGACCGGCATCGATCGATCGCCTGGCGGCTGAAATGTCACTTACCCCGGATGCCACATCACGCCTGCTGGATGCGGCAGCGTCGATCGGGCTCGTCGAAAAAACCGGCGGGAGCGAATACGCACTCGGCTACCTCGGGGCTTCGCTTGCCGGCAACCGGGCCATCGCAGGCTTGGTTGAACACCATGCAATGGTCTATGCGGATTTGCGTGACCCGGTGGCGCTGTTGAGAGGGACCATGGGGCAAACAGCCACGGCTGAATACTGGCCGTATTCGGCTGCCGTGGCCCCGGCAGAGCTTGATGACAGGCGAGTTGCGGCCTACAGCGACTTGATGTCGATTTCCCAGCCCATGGTGTCCGGCGAAATTCTGCATACCTATCCGCTGCATCGCCACCGGCGCCTGCTCGATCTCGGCGGCGGAGATGGCACCTTCCTGGCGGCAGTTGCTGCACGCCATGCACAGCTTGACCTGATGCTGTTCGACCTGCCGGCCGTCGCAGCAAGGGCAACACGAAAATTCGCCGCGGCCGGCCTCGCCGAACGCATATCGGTCATTGGCGGCGATTTTCTGCGGGACCGCCTGCCGACTGGCGCCGACATTATTTCACTGGTGCGCATCATTCATGACCATGACGAGCAGAGGGCGCTAACCATCCTGCGGGCCGCGCGCCGCGCCTTGCCGGCCGGCGGCACGTTGTTGATCGCCGAGCCACTGGCCGGTTTGCCTGGCTCGGAAGCGATTGGCGACGCCTACTTTGGCTTCTATTTGCTTGCGATGGGGCGAGGGCGCGCCCGCACGTTAGCCAATTTGTCTGCACTGCTCGAGGCTGCCGGCTTTTCGGCGCCCAAGCTGCATCCGACAAATCTACCGATGCAAACCAGTGTGTTGAGTGCGATAGCCGCATGAATTCAAAAGAAATCCCATCGCATCAGGAAATAGTTGTAATTATTAGTTGACAGTCTTGAATGTCAGAGTATTATGACATTCAAGTTTTTTTGATGCCGTTGGCGACCTGTTCAATTTCAAGTCGGGGGACTTGGGTGTACAAAACAAAAGCGGTGGTACTGGAACAACCGGGGCAGGTGGTGCTGAATAGCCTCGCGCTGGATACACCCGGCGCAGGGGATCTGGTCATTGATATCGACTGGAGCGGCATCAGCACCGGCACCGAGCGCCTGTTATGGTCCGGGCGGATGCCGAATTTTCCCGGCATGGGGTATCCGCTGGTTCCCGGCTATGAGTCTGTCGGTCGCGTGATCGAGGCGGGCGCTCTGGCCGGCGTGGCAGTTGGCACCCGGGTATTCGTTCCGGGCGCCAAATGTTTTGGCAAGGTCAATGGATTGTTTGGTGGCGCTGCCGCCAAGCTTGTGGTTCCCGCCGAGCGCACGATCGTGATCAACGATTCGCTTGGCGAGAACGGCATATTGCTGGCGCTTGCCGCGACCGCGTTTCA
The DNA here is from genome assembly GCA_964417885.1 of uncultured Burkholderiales bacterium. Taxonomy (GTDB): domain Bacteria; phylum Pseudomonadota; class Gammaproteobacteria; order Burkholderiales; family Usitatibacteraceae; genus UKL13-2. Next base: position 9,130 of record CAYQKN010000105.1, read on the forward strand.
TGTGACCTCGATGCCGGGCGCCGCGCAGCCGCAACTCATCATTGGCCATGGCGTGCTCGGCCGCATGCTTGCCAGACTCGCCGTACAGGCCGGCACCGAGCCGGTAGTCTGGGAGACCAATCCCCAGCGACGCAGTGGTGCCACCGGTTATCCGGTTATCGACCCGGCGACGGATGCACGCCGGGACTATCGCGTCATCTGTGACGTCAGCGGTGATGCCGCCATCCTTGACAAGCTGATCGGCCGGCTCGCGCCAGGCGGCGAGATCATCCTGGCGGGTTTCTACGATCAGCCGCTCGCTTTTGCCTTTGCACCCGCATTCATGCGCGAAGCAAGGTTGCGCATAGCCGCCCAGTGGCAGCCGCAGGACCTGGTCGCGGTAAACAACCTGATCGATTCGGGACAACTTTCCCTCGACGGCCTTATCACCCACCGCTCGTCTGCAGACGATGCGAGCAACGCCTACCAAACAGCATTCAGCGACCCGCTGTGTCTGAAGATGGTACTTGACTGGAGAAATGCATGAGTGAAGCCTGCGCGACAACGATTTCCCCTGTCCAATTCATGAAGTCCAATCTGCGGGCAGAGGCGGCGATCGAACCCGATGGCGTTGCTACCGGACCGGTGACCAAAACGACGCAGATCATCGCCATCTACGGCAAAGGCGGCATCGGCAAAAGTTTCACCCTGGCAAACCTTTCCTACATGATGGCCCAGCAGGGAAAGAAAGTGCTGTTGATCGGCTGTGATCCGAAAAGCGACACCACGTCACTGCTGTTTGGCGGCAAGGCCTGTCCGACCATCATCGAAACATCGTCGAAGAAAAAACTCGCCGGCGAGGCAGTGGCGATCGGCGATGTCTGCTTCAAGCGCGACGGTGTGTTCGCGATGGAACTGGGCGGGCCGGAGGTCGGGCGCGGTTGCGGCGGCCGCGGCATCATCCACGGCTTCGAGACGCTTGAAAAGCTGGGTTTTCACGAGTGGGGTTTTGACTACGTGCTGCTCGATTTCCTCGGTGACGTCGTCTGCGGCGGCTTCGGCCTGCCGATCGCGCGCGACATGTGCCAGAAAGTGATCGTCGTCGGTTCCAATGATCTGCAATCCCTCTACGTGGCCCACAATGTCTGCAGTGCGGTCGAATACTTCCGCAAGCTGGGCGGCAATGTCGGTGTCGCCGGCATGGTGATCAACAAGGATGACGGCACTGGCGAAGCGGCGGCATTTGCGGAGCGCGCCGGCATCCCGGTGCTGGCCGCGATCCCGGCAAACGAGGATATTCGCCGCAAGTCCGCCAGCTACGAAATCATCGGCCGCCCCGGTACCCAGTGGGCGCCCCTGTTTGAAACCCTGGCGACGAACGTGGGTGAAGCGCCGCCGGTCCGTCCGACGCCGCTGACGCAGGATCAGCTGCTCGGCCTGTTCTCCGCGGATATCACCGGGCGCAATTTCGTGCTTGAACCGGCGACCGCCTTCGACATGTGCGGCAAGACGGAGAACAAGCGCGAATCGCTTGAAGTGGTGTACGAGACGGTATAGGCGCGCAACATGTCCGCCATCGAAAATACCACTATCAGCAACCCTGCCGGGTTGAACGGCGACGGCGTCGGCTGTCACTCCGGCAAGGCTGAGCTGGTGGCTGCCGCCAAAAACGCGGGGAAATCCCCGATACTCGATCAGTACGCGAAGGACTATCCGCGCGGACCGCACGATCAGCCACAGTCAATGTGTCCCGCATTTGGCTCGCTGCGAGTGGGGCTGAGGATGCGGCGAACAGCCACGGTGCTGTCCGGTTCCGCCTGTTGTGTCTACGGCCTGACATTCACCTCGCATTTCTATGGTGCGCGGCGGACGGTCGGTTATGTGCCGTTCAATTCCGAATCGCTGGTGACCGGCAAGTTGTTTGAAGACATCCGCGAGGCGACGTTCAAACTTGCCGATCCGGCGCAATACGATGCAGTAGTCATCATCAATCTCTGCGTGCCAACGGCCAGCGGCGTGCCGCTGCAACTGCTGCCGAAGGAGATAAACGGGGTCCGCATTATCGGTATTGATGTCCCGGGTTTCGGGGTGCCGACCCACGCCGAGGCAAAGGACGTACTTGCGGGAGCAATGCTGAAGTACGCCCGCGCGGAAGCCGAGCTCGGGCCGGTGCAGGCGCCGCGCAATGGCAGGAACGACAAGCCCACCATCTCGCTGGTTGGAGAAGTGTTCCCGGTCGACCCGGTAACCATCGGCATGATGCTGGAACCGATGGGCCTGGCTGCGGGGCCTGTCGTGCCGACCCGGGAATGGCGCGAGCTGTACGCTGCGCTGGATTGCGCCGCCGTGGCGGCAATCCACCCGTTCTATACCGCAAGCCTGCGCGAATTCGAAGCCGCCGGCCGATCAATTGTTGGTTCCGCCCCGGTTGGTTACGACGGTACCGAGTCCTGGCTGCAGGCAATCGGTAACGCAACCAACATTGGCCAGGACAAGATCGACGCCGCCAAGAATCGCATTTTGCCGGCCATCAAGGGCGCATTGTCGGCGATGCCGATCAAGGGCCGGATCACAATGAGTGGCTATGAGGGGTCGGAACTGCTGGTCGCGCGACTGCTGGTCGAGTCCGGTGCAGATCTGCGCTATGTGGGCACGGCCTGCCCGAGGACGCCGTGGAGTGATGCCGATCGCGAATGGCTGGAATCGCGCGGCGTGCATGTCCAATACCGTGCCTCGCTGGAGCAGGATCTTGCCGCCATGCACGAGTTCAAGCCGGACCTGGCGATTGGCACCACGCCGGTTGTCCAGGCGGCAAAACAGCTGACCATCCCGGCGCTTTATTTCACCAATCTCATTTCCGCTCGTCCGCTGATGGGGCCGGCAGGAGCGGGATCGCTCGCCGCGGTGATCAATGCCGCACTGTCAAACCGGAGCCGGTTTGAAGCAATGAAAGACTTTTTCGCCGGAGTCGGTGAGGGCCACGCTGCGGGTGTGTGGGAGGCAAGCCAGGGTGTGCCGCGCGACCGGCCTGATTTCAAGGAACACACCAAGCGCCAGGTCATCAAGCTCATGAAAATGAAAAAAGCCGAGGAGATGATCTGATGCTGGTGCTTGATCATGATCGGGCTGGAGGCTATTGGGGCGCGGTGTATGTCTTTGCCGCCATCAAGGGGCTGCAGGTGGTCATCGACGGCCCGGTCGGCTGCGAAAACCTGCCGGTTACCTCGGTACTGCACTACACCGATGCCTTGCCTCCGCACGAACTGCCGATTGTCGTGACCGGCCTGGCAGAGGAGCATCTGGGCCGTGAAGGTACCGAAGGCGCGATGAAGCGTGCACACGCCACACTCGATCCCGACCTGCCAGCGGTCGTGGTTACCGGCTCCATTGCCGAAATGATCGGCGGTGGCGTGACACCGGAGGGTACCAATATCCAGCGATTTTTGCCACGCACGATCGATGAAGACCAGTGGCAGTGTGCCAATCGTGCCATGTACTGGCTGTGGACGGAATATGGTGTCCGGCGCGGTCCGGTACCGGATCCCAAACCGCGTGTTGCCGGTGCGGACGGCGTCGTCAGGCCGCTGGTGAACATAATCGGGCCGGCTTACGGCACCTTCAACATGCCGAGCGACCTGGCCGAGATCCGGCGCCTGGTGGAGGGCATCGGTGCCCGGGTGAACATGACGTTCCCGCTCGGCAGTCATCTGGCTGACGTTCGCGCACTCGCCGATGCTGAAGTGAACATCTGCATGTACCGCGAGTTCGGCCGCATGCTGTGTGAGGCGCTGGACCGGCCCTACCTGCAGGCGCCGATCGGATTGCACAGCACGACGAGGTTCCTGCGCAGCCTGGGCGAACTGCTGGGACTTGATCCTGAACCGTTCATTGCGCGGGAAAAACATTCGACCATCAAGCCGATATGGGATCTCTGGCGTTCCGTGACACAGGATTTTTTTGGCACGGCAAGTTTTGCGGTGGTCGCCGGCGAGACCTACACG
>CAYQKN010000106.1:0-12876 GCA_964417885.1 uncultured Burkholderiales bacterium
AACTCGGGCGAGGTGTCGAGATTGTGGTTGTAGTAATCGAGCCCGGCTGCCTTCAACTGCTCGGCCTGGCCGTCTTTCAGCATGCCCAGGGTGCAGCAGGCTTCCAGCCCCAGCGCCTTCACTTCGCGCACCATCTCCAGCACCGGATCGAGGTCGCGCTGCTTCGGGCCGCGCCAGGCGGCCCCCATGCAAAAGCGCGAGGCGCCGTTCTCCTTGGCGAGCCTCGCAGCGTTGACCACCTCGGCCAGGTCCAGCATCGCCTCGTTTTCGACCCCGGTTTGGTAGCGGGCGGCCTGCGGGCAGTAGCCGCAGTCCTCCGGGCAGCCGCCGGTCTTGATCGACAGCAGGGTGGAGAGCTGCACCTTGTTCGGATCGTGATTGGCACGGTGCACGCTCTGCGCCTGATGCATCAGGTCGGCGAACGGCAGGTCAAACAGCGCCTGCACGCTGGCCAGCGGCCACGCTTCCGGCGCGGGCCGGCCCTGCCAGGATGCGGGTACGGCGATCGGCTGGGCGGCGGTGGCGACGGGCTGGTCCATGGGGAAAGTCGTGAAAGTGGTAACCATGGCATGATTGCCAAAAGCGCCGTATATGTCAATTTTTACCGGCAGCACGACGCACAATCGATTAAAAAACAGGCAACCCGGTCACTGCTGACTGAGCCGCCCGGTTGCGGTGACATAAATGTTTTTCCTGAATGTCGATCTGGCTGGCCGGCGTTCGTCATGGCGATGCACGCCTGTGCGCAAACCATTTTTCAAGGAGAACACGATGCAATACATGCTGCTGATCTACGGTGACGAGCAGGCCTGGAACCAGCTGTCGCCGGAACAAATCAATCAAACCATGCAGGCCTATCACCGCTTTACCAATGAACTGGTGGCGGCCGGTGCCATGCGTGGCGGCTCGGAACTGGCGCCGGTTGCCACCGCCACCACGGTGCGCGTGCGCCAGGGCAAGACCCTGACCACCGACGGCCCGTTCGCCGAGACCCGCGAACAGTTGGGTGGCTATTACCTGATTGATGTGGCGGACCTCGACGAAGCCATCAAGTGGGCGGCGAAGATTCCGTCGGCGCTGTTCGGCTCAATCGAGATCCGGCCGCAGATCGACAACCCGCCGCCCGCCCAGGCCTGACCCGGCCGCCGGCGCGCGTCATCATCCTGCTGGTTGAAGCCCGATGCTGGCGCGCGCCATCGACACCATCCACCGCCGCGACGGCGGCCGCATCCTCGCCGGCCTGATCCGCCGGTTCGGCAGCTTCGACCTGGCCGAAGAGGCGCTGCAGGATGCCTACACCCGCGCACTGCAGCATTGGCCGGTCGACGGCATCCCGGACAATCCCGCCGCGTGGCTGACCACCGTCGCCCGGCGGCGGGCGGTGGATCTGCTGCGGCGCGACCGCCGCATCGATGGCGACAGCGACGCGCTGCTTGACCAACTTGCGGCCGCCGGGACGGAAAGCGAGGCGCCGGACAACGGGGTGTTCGCCGACGACCAGTTGCGGCTGATCTTCACCTGCTGCCATCCGGCACTGGCGCAGTCGGCGCAGGTGGCGCTGGCGCTGCGTACGCTGTGCCGGCTGACGACGGCGGAGATCGCGCGCGCCTTCGTCGAGCCCGAAGCCACCACCGCACAGAAACTGGTGCGCGCCAAGCGCAAGATCGCCGCGGCCGCGATCCCGTACGCGGTGCCGCCGCCGGAGGCACTGGCGGAGCGCCTGGCGACGGTGCTGGCGGTGATTTATTTCGTCTTCAACGAAGGCTATGCCGCCACCGCGCACCCGCAGCTGCTGCGTGCCGACCTGTGCGCCGAGGCGATCAGGCTTGGACGCCTGCTCGCCGAGCTGATGCCGGCCGAAGCGGAAGCCGCCGGCCTGCTGGCGCTGATGCTGTTTCACGATTCGCGGCGCGAGGCGCGCACGGGCGATGACGGCAGCCTGATCCCGCTGGAGGAGCAGGACCGGGCCGCCTGGAATCGGGCCCACATCGCGGAGGCGACGCGCCTGCTCGACCAGGCGCTGCTGTTGCGTCGCACCGGCCCGTACCAGATCCAGGCGGCAATTGCGGCATTGCATGCCCGGGCGCCGGAACCGGCAGCGACCGACTGGACACAGATTGCGGCCCTTTATGGCGCGCTGCTGCGGCATATGAATACGCCGGTGGTGGAACTGAACGCGGCGGTGGCGCTTGCCATGGCCGGTTCGCCCGAGGAAGGGCTGGCGTGGATCGACCGCATTGCGCACGGCGGCGCGATCGACCGGTACCACCTGCTGCACGCGGCCCGCGCCGACCTGCTGCGCCGCGCCGGCCGGCGGCCGCAGGCGGCAGCGGCCTATCGCCAGGCGCTGGCGCTGGTGTCCAACCAGGCCGAGCGGAACTATTTGTTGCGGCGCCTGCGCGAAGTCGACGCGGCGATGGAATAGCATAGCGCCATGCCGTTACCGACGTTTCGCTTTTCCGCCGCGCCGGGCTGGAAACAGCTCTTCTCCCAGGATTGCCAACTGTGCGGCTGCCGCGCGCTCGACAGCCTCTGCCCGGCGTGCACGCGCGAGTTGCCGTTTCGCCACGGCGCCGGCTGTCCGCAGTGCGGCGCCGAGGGCGCGGACAGCCAGCTGTGCGGCGGCTGCCTGGCGCAGCCGCCGGCATTCGACCGCACGGTGGCGGTGTTCCGCTATGCGTTTCCGCTCGATCGCCTGCTGCAGTCGTACAAATTCCGCCAGAACCTGGTGCTGACTTCGCTGTTTGCCGGTGCGCTCGGCACGGCGGCGTCCGTCCAGCGCCCGCGACCGGACACGCTGATCGCGGTGCCGCTGGCACGCGCCCGGCTGGCCGAGCGCGGTTTCAACCAGTCGGCGCTGCTGGCCGAAGGCGTGGCGCGCGCGACGGGCATCGAATTTGCCACCCACGGTCTGCTGAAGATTCGCGACACGCTGCCTCAGGCCGGACTGAATCGCGCGGCGCGGCTGAAAAACGTACGCGGTGCATTCGACTGCGCTCGCTCGCTGGCCGGCCGGCACGTCGCGCTGGTCGATGACGTGATGACTACCGGGGCTACCTTGTCCGAGGCGGCGAAGGTGCTCAAAAAAGCCGGCGCGGCAAGTGTATCGGCGTGGGTGCTGGCGCGTGCGGGACGGGAGTGGGCCATGCCGCCGGCGCAGAACGGTCCGGATCAGCCGGATGTGGCGATCCCGTTCTGAACCGGTTGACGCCTGAATTCATGTTCAATGTCGTGCTCTACCGCCCGGAAATTCCGCCCAATACCGGCAACGTGATCCGGCTGTGCGCCAATACCGGCGCGCACCTGCACCTGGTCTATCCGCTGGGCTTCGAATGGGACGATGCACGGGTGAAACGGGCCGGACTCGACTATCACGAATTTGCCGAGGTGCAGCACCACGCGTCGTGGGCGGCGTGCGCGCAGGCGCTCGCCGGCACGCGAATTTTCGCCGTCGAAACGCGGCAGGCCGCGCGTTACGACACCGTCGCCTACCAGCCGGGTGATACCTTTGTGTTTGGCCGCGAGACCAGCGGCTTGCCGGCCGAGGTGCTCGATGGCATTGCCGCGGAACGGCGCGTGTGGCTGCCGATGCGACCGGGCAACCGCAGCCTCAACCTGTCCAACTCGGTGGCGGTGATGGTGTTCGAGGCGTGGCGGCAGGCCGGCTTCGCCGGCAGCGAAACGCCGCCATAGTTTCCGCCGCGGCCCGCGCGCATTGGCGCGGGCCGGCGACAGTGGGCGTTACTCGATGGTGACGCGCTTGGCGCTGACCGGCGCGCGCTTGGGCAAAACCAGATTCAGGACGCCGTCGGCATACTTGGCCTGCACCGCGGCTTCGTCGATCTCCTGGCTGACGGGAAACACCCGCGTGGTCTTGCCGTAGAAACGCTCGCTGTGCAGTACGCGTTCGCCTTCCTTCGCCGAGGCTTCGCGCTTGACTTCGGCACTGATCGTCACCTCGTTCTGGTCGATGGAAACCTGGATGTCGTCTTTCTTGACCCCAGGCAGGGTGGCGGCGACGCGGTAGACATTGGCGTCCTCGCTGACGTCGATGCGGATCGGCTCGACGCCGTTGCGGGCGCTGTCGGCAATCGGCCGGAAAAAGCCGGCAAACAGGTCGTCAAGGCGATCGGGATAGCCGGCGTAGGCGGCGGGACGGTTGTTCAGGCGTACCAGTGTGTTCATGATTGGCTCCGTGGAAAAGTGTTGTTGCACAATTGTTTCAGTGACCAATAGATGGATTGCCGTGCAGCTTTTTCAAGGGGTGGGCTGCGCTTTGGCGGCCAGGGTCTTTTCTTATAGACTTGCCTGATTGCCTCCGCAAACCAAGCTATGGCCGAGCCGAAAAATTTCAACTCCCCTGAAAAGATCGCGGCGCTGTTTGCCGAAATCGAGACCCATCGCGGCTACCTGATACGGTTTGCCACCGCCAAGCTGCGCGATGCCGCGCAGGCTGAGGAAGTGGTGCAGGAAGCGCTGCTGGCGGCGCTGGACGGCGCCGGCGGTTTTTCCGGCCAGTCGAGCCTGCGCACCTGGCTGACCTCGATCCTCAAGTTCAAGATCATCGACTGGCAGCGGCGGGTGATTGTCGAGCGCGCGCATTTTGCCGCCGCCCCCGACGAGGATGAGACACCGGACCCGGAGTGGATGGATCGCCTGTTCGACGACACCGGCCACTGGGGCACGCGGCTGGCTGAGTGGGCAAATCCGGACGATGCGCTGGCGCAAAAACAGTTTTTTGCGGTCTTCGAGCAATGCCTGGACAAGCTGCCGAAAGCCACCAGCCGGGTATTCTTCAAACGCGAGGTGATGGGCGTCGACACCGACGAAATCTGTAAGGAAGAGGATATTTCCGCGTCCAACTGCTGGGTAATGCTGCATCGCGCGCGGCTCGCCCTGCGCGAATGCCTGGATCGAAACTGGTTTCAAGGGGCAAAACGATGAGCGATGCAACGGAACTATCCTGCAAGGAAGCAGCCCGACTGATGAGCAAGCGGCAGGATGCGGCGTTGACCGAGGACGAGCAGGAAAACCTGAAGAACCACCTCTACCAGTGCCTCAGTTGCCGCCGCTTTGAGCAACAGTTGGGGTTTCTGCGCCAGCTTGCCGAGCGCTACCGAACCGGCGAGGCGACCTGAATCCGATCCGCCCGGCGCGCCGTAATCTCCCGCCAGACGCAACCGCAGGTGAAAAAGCATAAGATAGGCGCCAATTCAATTGTCCCGCGCCATGCAGCGCATACATTTCAAACCATCCACCAGGAGCCATAGATGAAAACCAAACTGATGCTGTCCTCCGCCATTGCCGGCCTCGTCGCATTGTCCACCGCCAGTGGCGTCGCCGTGGCGCAGGAAAAGAAAGCCGAGAAGGAAAAATGCTACGGCGTGGCTAAGAAGGGCCAGAACGACTGCGGCACGGCGAAACATTCCTGTGCCGGCCAGGCAACCGCCGATAACGTGGCGGAAGAATGGAAATATGTCGCCAAGGGCAGCTGCGAAAAAATGGGCGGCAAGCTGAAGGTCGCCGCCAAGGCCGACAAGCCGGCAAGCGGCAAGTAATCCGTCGACTTCCGCGCCGGAGCCATCATGAAATCCACCAACCTGCTGGTCTCGGGCGCGCTTGCCGGGCTGGTCGCCATGGCGTCGACCGGTGACGCGTCGGCGCAGAACAAGCCGGCCGCCCCTTTGAAGGAGAAGTGCTACGGCGTGGCCAAGAAAGGCCAGAACGATTGCGGTACCGCCAAGCATTCCTGCGCCGGCAAAGCCGAGGCCGACAACCAGCCTGACGAATGGAAATTTGTTGCCAGGGGGTCCTGCGAAGGCATGAAGGGCTCGCTTAAAAAGCCGGCCTCGACCGAGTCCAAGGAGCCGCCGCCGGTCGTATACGGCGGCTGACCACACCGATTCACCCTTTCTCCCTTGATGCAAATGCCCTCGCGGTAAACTGCGAGGGCATTTTTTTTGATCGCCGCCATGTCCAGACCCCGCCACATTTCGCCGTCCACCGCCGGAATCGGCCTCCGAGCGCCGCACTACCAGGCGATGCTGGAGACGCGTCCGCCGGTGTCGTTCCTGGAAGTGCACAGCGAGAATTTTTTCGGTGACGGCGGCCAGCCGCTGCGCTACCTGGCGCGGTTTCGCGAGGACTATCCGGTCAGCACCCACGGGGTCGGCCTGTCGCTCGGCTCGGCCGACCCGGTCAGCCCGTCCCACCTGCTGAAACTGAAGCGGCTGGTCGATACCATCGAGCCGACGCTGGTGTCCGAGCACCTGTGCTGGGTCGGCGTCGACGGCCGCTACCTGAACGACCTGCTGCCGCTGCCCTACACCGAGGAATCGCTCGCGCACGTGGTGGAACAGGTTGACCGGGTGCAGTCCACGCTCGGCCGCCGGATCCTGGTCGAAAACGTTTCCAGCTACCTGCAGTTTGTCGAGTCAACCATTCCGGAATGGGAGTTCGTGCGCGAGGTCGCGCGCCGCGCCGGATGCGGCATCCTGCTCGACGTCAACAATATCCACGTCAACGCGGTCAATCACGGCTTTGACGCCTGCACCTTTATCGATGCCATCGAGCCCGGCAGCGTGGGTGAAATTCACCTCGCCGGTTTCCAGGACACGGGCGAGGTGTTGATCGACACCCACGGCGACCATGTTTCCGAGCCGGTCTGGCGCCTGTACCAACGCGCGCTGGCCCGGCTGGGACCGGTGCCGACCCTGATCGAGTGGGATACCGACATTCCGCCGCTCGAGGTCCTGCTGGGCGAAGCCGCCCGGGCAGACCGGATGCTGGCGGAATGCGTGGCGGGCAGTCATGCTGCGTGACTTGCAGGCGGCCGTTGCCGCCGCGCTGCTGGGTGAGCCGGCAGCAGCCGCCGATCGCGTGGTCGGCGGCGCGCTGACGCCAACCCGCCGGCTGGAAATCTACCGCCATAACGTGATCAGCAACCTGCGCGGTGCGTTGCGCAATATTTATCCGGTGGTTGAGCGCATCGTCGGCGAAGCATTTTTCCTGCATGCCGCCGACCAGTTCATCCGCGACACGCCGTCGCGTTCCGGTGACCTCAATTGCTTCGGTGCCGAATGGCCGGACTTCCTGGACGCCTATCCGCACGCGGCCGAGTTGCCTTATCTCGCCGATGTCGCGCGGCTCGAATGGGCCTGGCATCAATGCTTTCACGCCGCCGATGGCGGTCCGCTTGACCTGCGCCGGCTGGCCGGCGTGCCGGCGGACGAACACGCGACCCTGCGCTTTCGACTGCACCCGGCGGTGCGCCTGCTGGCGTCGCCGCACCCGTTGCTGCGCATCTGGCAGGTCAACCAGCCGGGCTACGGCGGCGAGCTGGCGGTGGACTGGGATGCCGGCGGCGACGCGCTGCTGGTGCGGCGTGACGGCGATGCGGTGATGATCGAGGCGCTGCCGCCTGGCGCGTTCCGCTTCCTGTCGGCGCTGTCGTGCGGCGGGACCATGGAAGCAGCGGCTGCGGCCGCCATGGCCGCCGATGTCGCATTTGATCTGCAAGGATTCCTGCTGGACTCCGTCCAATCGGCGGTCATCGTCGATTTTGAAAGGGGTACACCATGAGCAGCCTGTTGCGCCGGGCATCTTCGCTGTCCGATTTACTGACCCGCTGCCTCGACGCGCTGGCCCCGGGATTCCTGCTGGCGATGCGGCTGTATGTGGCGCAGGTTTTCTTCCGGTCGGGGCTGACCAAGCTCGGCGATTTCTCGTCCACCGTCGCCCTGTTCGAAAACGAGTACCGGGTGCCGCTGCTTTCGCCGCTGTTCGCCGCCTGGCTGGGGACCGCGGCTGAAATCGCCTTGCCGCTGTTGTTTGCGCTCGGTCTTGCATCGCGTCCGGCGGCCGCGGCATTTTTTGTGTTCAATGCCATTGCCGTCGTTTCCTATCCCGACATCAGCGACGCCGGTATCAAGGATCATCTGCTGTGGGGTACGATGATGCTGGTCATTCTGTTCTTCGGTGCCGGCCGGCTGTCGATCGACCACGGGTTCAGGTCGCGCACCGCCGCGGTGCCGTGCCGCTGAATCTGCCCGGTGCGACGGCGCGTAGAGGGGATTGCGGCCGTGACCCGGCAAACCAGGAGGCACCACGCATGAATGCATCGATTCCCCGCACCTGTTCCCGCCAGCGCTGGGCCGCCCGGCTGGCAGCGCTGTTGCTTGGCGCCTCGGTCTGCGTCAGTTGGGCGCAGTCAAAAAAACCGCCGGTGGTCAAATTTGACGCCGCCAGCGCCTTGAACAAGGCGGTGCGCCAGCCGATGCTGGCCGAGCGCATCACCAAGTCGTTCACCCTGGTCGGCCAGCGGGTGCTCGAGACCCGGTCAAAACGCCAGCTGGAGGATGCGGTCAAGGAGTTCGAACAGGCGCTGAAGGATTTGCAGGCAACGGCGCCGACGGCGGAAATCAAGGACAACTACCAGCTGCTCGAACAGCTGTTCGACGAATTCCGCAACATCACCGCCAAGCCGGTCAGCCTGCAGAATGCGAAAGACCTGGCCGAGCAGAACGAAGAGCTGGTGTGGATTTCGACCAAGGGCGCGTTACTGCTGCAGGCGCATACCAAATCCGCCCGCAGCGACCTGATCGTCATCGCCGGCGAACTGCGCACGCTGACCCAGCGCATCGCCAAGCTGTACCTGTTCCGCTCCTGGGGCATCCGCTCGGATGTGCTGGCCAACGACCTGAAAAAAGCCGAAGCCGACTACCGCGCGGACATCGCCAAATTGCTGGCGGCGCCGCAAAACACGGACCAGATCAAGAGCGAGCTGGCGCTGGCGGAAACGCAGTACCTGTTCCTCAGGCAGTCGATCGAACGGCTCAATGCCAACAAGTCGTCCACCACCGAGCTCGAGCACGTCACCAAGGCTTGCGACAACATCCTTGAGGTGATGGAGCGGGTGACCAAGCTCTACGAAGGCATCAAGGCCTGATCTCGGGCCGGGCGCGCCAGTCTCAGCTTGAGGTTGGCGATCAGCCCGCCGTCGCGCACGATCTGGCGCAGGAAAGGCGGCATCGGCTCGCAGCGGGCCAGGACCGCGCCCGACGCATCGAACACCGTGCCGCTGTCGAGATCCAGCCTGGCGGCTGTGCCGTCGACCAGCAGGGCGGTGTCGGTGCAGATCAGCACCGGCAGTCCGAGGTTGATCGCGTTGCGATAGAAAATCCGCGCCGCACCGCCGGCGATGACCGCGCCGACGCCGAGCTGCCTCAGCGCCTGGGCGGCCTGCTCGCGCGACGAGCCGATGCCGAAGCCGATGCCTGCCACCACCAGGTCGCCCGGCCGGACGGCGCCGGCAAATTCCGGCCGCAATGCCTCCAGGCAATGCGCTGCCAGTTCGTCGATGGAGCCCTTGATGTAACGGCCCGGCGCCAGCTGGTCGGTATCGACCTGGTCGCCGAATCGCCATACCCTGACCGGCGCGGACTGGCTCATGACAGGAACTCGCGCGGGTCGGCGATGTGGCCGCGGATCGCGGAAGCGGCGACGGTGTAGGGCGAGGCAAGGTAGACCTCGGCGCGGCTCGAGCCCATGCGGCCGCGGAAATTTCGCGCCGTGGAGGCGATCGACACTTCATCGTCGGCCAGCACCCCGGCGCCGTAGCCGGCGCAGGCGCCGCAGCCGGTCGGCAGCAGCTGTGCGCCGGCCGCCAGCAGCGTGGCGAGGGTGCCGTCGGCGGCAAGCTGTGCGGTCATGCGCGTCGATGCCGGGGCGATCAGCAGGCGCGTACCGCGCGCCACCTGCCGGCCCCTCAGTACCTCGGCCGCCATTCGCAGGTCATTTTCCTTGGCGCCGGTGCAGGCGCCGAGGTAAGCCTGATCGATGCGGCGCGGCTCGGTATCGGTCACGTCGCGGCTGTTGGCCGGGCTGTGCGGGGCGGCCACCTGCGGCGCAAGGGCGCCGGCGTCGAACCGATGCACTGCTTCGACGTCAGCGTTGTCATCGCCGGCGAGGCGGCGTCGCCAGTCTTCCACCGTCACGCCGCGGCCGGCCAGGTCGGCGAGCGTGACGGCATCGGGCGCGATGATGCCGGTCTTGGCACCCAGTTCGGCCGCCATGTTGCACAGCGTCAGCCGTTCCAGCATCGGCATCCCGTGCACGGTGCTGCCGGCATACTCGATCACCCGGTAGTCGTTGTTCATGCCCAGCGTGGCGCAGAGTTTCAGCAGCATGTCCTTGGCGCTGAGACCGCGGCCGAGCGCGCCGTTCCATTCCACACGGATGGTGGCGGGCACCCGCATCCAGATTTCGCCGGTGGCCAGCACGCCGGCCATTTCGGTGGCGCCGATGCCGACCATGAACGCGCCCCAGGCGCCGCCGGAGGGGGAGTGCGAATCGCCGCCGACGGCGAACAGTCCCGGCTTCAGGTAACCGCGCTCGGGGAGAATCACGTGGCAGATGCCCTCGCCATCGTGAAAATTTTCGATCTGCTGCGCGGCCGCCCAGCGACGGGTCAACGCCAGGATGCCGGCCGAGTCGACATCAATGGCCGGGGTGAAGTGGTCGGAGACGATCACCACTTTGGACGGGTCCCAGACCGACGCGCCCAGTTCAATCAGCTTTGAGGCCACGCGGCGCGGTCCGCCGGAGTCATGCATCATCGCCAGGTCGACGCGGCAGGTGACGATGTCACCGACGGCGACCGCATCGAGACCGGCCGCGCGGGCGAGAATTTTCTGGCTGAGGGTTTGCGCGGTCACGGGATGTCGTCAAGCGGCGGTCAGGATTGCGGGGGTATTGGTGCGGCTGCGGCCGTGCCGTGCCAATGGCAGCTAGGTTACAGCAAGCCGCTTAAGTGGCCGATTCAAAAGCCAAACTCCAGCACTGGTGCGGCTCTCCAGGCATTTTTGCCCGGAAAGCCGCACCAGTGCTGGAGTTTTAACTGACGAAACGATCCAAGGCCTGCGGCTCGCGGTCGCCCCCGCAATCGGTCGCAGAATTCAGGCTTTGGGTGCCGGCGGAGGTGGCCGCGGCGTGAGTACTTCAGCGGCCAGTTGCCAGCGTTTCCTGTCGACGCCGGCGTCGCGCACCCAGACGCGGATGTAGTGTCCCTGCTGCATCGCGCCGTCAACCGGCTGCCAGGTGTAGGTGCCCAGTACATAGGCAAAATCCGCTGCCCTGGACGCGCCCTGCTTCAGCGGCTGCCAACGCCAGATGCCCGGCACCGAATGCAGGTAGGTTTTGATCGCGGCCGTGCCGTTGATGGGCTGGCGGCCGGCACGCAGCAGGCGGGTGCGATCGGTGCTCGCTTCGGTGTACGCCACCGCGGCGCTGGCAGCAACCGTGCGTGCGGCGAATCCGGTCTCTGCGTCGCCTGCGGGCTTGGCGGCAGCAGGGCTGCCGGTCAAATCGTAGGTGGCCAGCGTTGCTTCGGTAGCCGGCTTGTCGTGCGAAATACCGTGGTCGATCAGAACCTTCCACTGGCCATTGGGCTGTCGCTGCCAGACCGAAAAAAACTGGCCGTGCGCGGCGGGCGCGGCCGGGTCCGTCTTGCTGGTTGACACCCATGGCCCGGTCGACATGCCCAGATCACCGGAGGCAGACAGCACGGCCAGGCTGGATCGCCAGTCGAGCACGATCGGCGGATTGGATTGCGCGCGCATGTAGTCGCGGCCGTTGACCGGGTCGGGCCGCAGCAGGATCGAGTCATCGGCGAAGAATTCGACAAATGCGTCGCGCATGCCATGCCTGACCGACCAGGCGGCGAACCTGGCTTCCTCGGCAGCCAGGTCGGCGGCACCAAACGGCGCGCCGCCGGCCGCGGCCGGCACCACCATGGACACCGGCAGGGCGATCGCAATCAGGGCGCGGCAGGCTCGACGGATGCAGGTCATGTTTGCTCCTTGCGGGCGGGATCAAAACCCGAGGCTAGCGCAAACGCTCGCGGCAGTGGGTAACAGTTTCTGACCGCTTGCCACATTTGCGACCGCGCTACAGGACGTATCGCGCCAGGTCTTCGCTCTGCGCCAGTTCACCCAGCTTTTCGTCGACATACGCGGCTGTCACGACGAAATGCTTGCCGTGCACCATGGTGTCGAACGATACCTCCTCAAGCAGTTTTTCCATCACCGTGTAGAGGCGCCGCGCGCCGATGTTCTCGGTCTTCTCATTGACCGCAAAGGCGATCTCGGCCAAGCGCTTGACTGCCTCAGGCGGAAACTCCACGGTCAGGTCCTCGGTCTGCAGCAGCGCCTGGTACTGGCGTGTCAGGCAGGCGTCGGTATTGGTCAGGATCGCCTCGAAATCGGCGATCGACAGCGACGACAGTTCTACCCGGATCGGCAGCCGTCCCTGCAACTCGGGGATCAGGTCGGACGGCTTGGCGAGGTGGAACGCGCCCGAGGCAATGAACAGCACATGGTCGGTTTTCACCATGCCGTACTTGGTCGAGATGGTGGTGCCCTCGACCAGCGGCAGCAGGTCGCGCTGCACGCCCTGGCGCGATACATCGGCCCCCTGCATTTCCGAACGGCTGGCGATCTTGTCGATCTCGTCGATGAACACGATGCCGTTCTGCTCGACATTGCGGATCGCGGCGACCTTGGTTTCATCGTCGTTGACCAGTTTCATCGCCTCTTCATCGACCAGCAGCTTCAGCGCCTCGCGGACGTTGAGCTTGCGCGTTTTCTTGCGCGCGCTGCCCATGTTCTGGAACATGCCCTGGATCTGCTGGGTCAGCTCCTCCATGCCGGGCGGGCCGAAGATCTCCATCGAGCCCGGCATCGCCGCGACCTCGATTTCGATCTCGCGGTCATCGAGCTTGCCCTCGCGCAGCATCTTGCGGAATTTCTGCCGCGTCGTTTTCTCGTCCTGGTTTTCGCTTTCCGCCTTGCCCTCTACATCTCAGCTGCGCGCCTGTGG